>NZ_CEYXRG010000003.1:0-297335 GCF_982940295.1 Leisingera sp. | reverse complement strand
GGGCGCAGGGGGCGCGCCGCCTTTGGCGGCGCTGGGCCCAACGGGAAGAGGGGCTCGTAAGAGCGCCGATGACGGGCGGGAGAGCGCCCTTGCGCGTCTTCAACGCGGCGGTTGCTGAACGGGCGGCGCCTTGAGGTGCGACCGCCCGCCGTTCGTTATTTCGCGGTCAGGGCGTCCAGCACACGGGCCCAGGACCGGATGCCCTTGTGGAAGCTCTTGAGGTCGTACTTCTCGTTTGGCGAATGGATGGCGTCGTCATCATTGGCAAAGCCGATCAGCATCGCGTCCATATCCAGGATCGACTTGAAATAGCCTGCGATCGGGATCGAACCGCCCATGCCGCAGAACACCGCCTCGCGCTGCCACTCATCCGACAGCGCGCTGCGGGCGGCCTCGAACTCGGGGCGGGAGATGTTCATCACTGAGGCAGGCGAGCCTTCCAGGTCGTTGTCCCAGCGCACCGAGGCGTCCACCGGCAGGCGGTCCTCGACGTGTTTGCGGATCTTGCTGCGCAGCGCGTCCGGGTCCATGTCGCCAACCAGGCGGCAGGTGATCTTGCAGTGCGCCTCTGACGGGATAACGGTCTTGGAGCCGGCGCCGTTGTAGCCGCCCCAGAGGCCGTTCACCTCCAGCGTCGGGCGGGCCCACTGCTGTTCCAGGGTGGAATAGGCCTTTTCGCCGTGCGGGCGGGTGTAGCCGACCGAGTTCAGGTATTCGGCTTCGTCAAAGCCGCAATTCTGCCACTGGCGCAGCTGGTCCTCCGGCACCTCATGCACGCCCTCATAAAAGCCTTCGACCGCGACGCGCCCGGTCTCATTGTCGTAGAAGGACGCGACGACTTCCGACAGCACCCGCAGCGGGTTCAGGCCGGGGCCGCCATAGTGGCCGGAGTGCAGGTCGATGCGGGGCCCGACGATGGTGAACTCATCCTTGAGCATGCCGCGCAGCTGCGAGGAGATCGAGGGCACCCCGCGCGACACCATCGAGGTGTCGCAGATCAGCGCCAGATCGGCCTTCAGCTCGCCGGAGTTGGTCTCCATGAAGGGAATGAGCGAGGGGGAGCCGGATTCTTCCTCGCCTTCAAAGAAGAAAGTGATGCGGCAGGGCAGGGAGCCGTTCACGGCCTTCCAGGCGCGGCAGGCCTCGACAAAGGTCATCAGCTGGCCCTTGTCATCAGACGCCCCGCGGCCGCGGATCACTGTGCCGTTCGGGGTTTCCTCCAGCTGCGGTTCAAACGGCGGCGTGTTCCACAGTTCCAGCGGGTCAACCGGCTGCACATCATAGTGGCCATAAAACAGCACATGCGGGACGTCTGTGTTCTCCTCGCCCACATGGCCCACCACCATCGGGTGGCCGGGGGTGGCGCGTTTCTCCGCCTTAATGCCGATGGAGTTCAGGTCTGCCACCAGCCAGTCGGCGGCCTGGTCGCACTCCGCCTTATAGGCCGGGTCGGTGGAAATCGACTGGATGCGCAGCAGCTCCATCAGCCGCTCCGTTGCGGTGTCCAGCTCTGCGTCGATCCGGTCCAGAACGTCATTCAGTGCCATCTTTTGCTCTCCTGTTTGTCCGGGGGGAGGCCCGGGATTTGGGCCAATTTGCCGCGGACCCTAGCAGTGCCCCCGGGGAGGGGCCAGAGGGGGCAGCCCAGGATATGCACTGTCTTGCCGCGGGCCGCCGTTTCCGGACCTGCGCATTGCGGCTTGGAGCGCGCAGGGAACATGACGTAAACGGCCACAGCTTGGCCGTTACTGTCCTTGCCGGGCTGCTGTTTAAGTTTTATTTGACCTGCATCAATGTTGCGCACCCTTGGCGGGGCGTATGCAGTTGATCAAAAGGGACGCCTGCGGTAACCATTCCTGAACGTGAATGTGGTTATACTGCCGGACGGCCGAGCCCTTTACACAGCCCGCGTGCTTCGAGGGAGCACAATTAGCTATGGAGATGCCGGTGGACTATACCGCGAAACTGGATGCTGCAATTGCCAGCCTGCACCAAGAGGGACGCTACCGGACCTTCATCGACATCGAGCGCAAGAAGGGCCATTTCCCGCATGCGGTCTGGACCCGGCCGGACGGCACCAAGCAGAACATCACCGTCTGGTGCGGCAACGACTACCTCGGCATGGGCCAGAACCCGGTTGTGCTGCAGGCGATGCATGATGCGATCGACTCCACAGGCGCGGGCTCCGGCGGCACCCGCAACATTTCCGGCACCACGGTCTATCACAAGCAGCTGGAGGCCGAGCTGGCCGACCTGCACGGCAAGGAAGCGGCGCTGCTGTTCACCTCTGCCTACATCGCCAATGACGCGACGCTGTCGACTCTTCCCAAGCTGTTCCCGGGGCTGATCATCTATTCCGACGCGCTGAACCATGCCTCGATGATCGAGGGCGTGCGCCGCAACGGCGGTGCCAAGCGCATCTTCCGCCACAACGATGTTGCACATCTGCGTGAGCTGCTGGAAGCCGACGATCCCAAGGCGCCCAAGCTGATTGCCTTCGAGTCGGTCTACTCGATGGATGGCGACTTTGGCCCGATTGAAGAAATCTGCGACTTGGCCGAGGAATTCGGCGCGCTCACCTATATCGACGAGGTGCACGCGGTCGGCATGTACGGCCCCCGCGGCGGCGGCGTGACCGAGCGGGACCGCCTGGCTCACCGGATCGACATCATCAACGGCACCCTGGCGAAGGCTTACGGCGTGATGGGCGGCTATATCGCGGCGTCTGAAAAGATGTGCGACGCCATCCGCTCTTATGCGCCGGGCTTTATCTTCACCACCTCGCTGGCGCCTGCTGTGGCGGCAGGGGCGGCGGCCTCGGTCGCTTACCTGAAGGGCGCGCAGGATCTGCGCGACAAGCATCAGGACCAGGCCAAGGTTCTGAAGCTGCGCCTCAAGGGGCTGGGCCTGCCGATCATCGACCATGGCAGCCACATCGTGCCCGTGATCGTGGGCAACCCGGTCCACACCAAGGTCCTGTCCGACCACCTGCTGGAAGATTACGGCATCTACGTGCAGCCGATCAATTTCCCGACCGTGCCGCGCGGCACAGAGCGCTTGCGCTTCACGCCGTCACCGGTGCACGGCCCCAAGGAGATCGATGCGCTGGTCCACGCAATGGACGCATTGTGGTCGCATTGTGCGCTGAATCGTGCCGAACTTGCCGGTTAACATACTGATCAGTGTAAATTAACGCTGAGTATGTTACGCTGCTGTCAACCAATGAGTGGATCCGAGTCGCGTCTGTGATTCTTTCACCACTCTGAAACGAGGCGGCAGGCATTTATGGGACGGCAGGCATGATCGGGCGCTTCACCCAGCGCAAGCAAGAAGAGCATGGCGAAACAGCAGAGCCCAAGGGTTTTGATGATTTCGAACTGAAGCTTGGCGACGTTATGCGCGGCGAACGGGCGACAATGGGCAAGTCCTTGCTCGACGTCCAACGAGAGCTGCGGATCAAGGCGTCCTACATCGCCGCCATCGAAAACTCCGATCCTTCCGCATTTGACACACCCGGTTTTATCGCGGGTTACGTGCGCTCCTATGCGCGCTACCTCAACATGGATGCCGAGCAGGCGTTTCAGGATTTCTGCCGGGAAAGCGGCTTTTCCGTGGCCCATGGCATGTCGGCCGAGGCGTCCAGCCGCAGCAAGACAGGCGCGGCGCCAGCCGCCAAATCCACTGGCCTGGGTGGCGACGCCTTTGCCTCCCCGAACACGCCGTTTATCCCCGCGCCCAGCAGCATCCTCAGCCAGGTCGAACCGCGGGCGGTTGGTTCGCTGATGGTGCTGACGGCGCTGATCGGCGGCATCACCTATGGCGGATGGGCTGTTTTGAAAGAAGTGCAGCAGGTGCAGTTTGCACCTGTAGATCAGACCCCGGCGGTGCTGGCAGATCTCGACCCGCTCAGCAGCGCGGTGCTGGAAACCGCAGATGGCGGCCAGGACCCGGCGGCTGAGGCGCTGGACCGGCTCTACCGCCCGCAGGCGCTGGATGTGCCGGTTCTGGTGGCACGCGACGCACCGATCTCTACCCTGGATCCGTCCACCATCGGCAACTTCGCCGCGCCGGAACTGCCCAGCGTCATCCTGGCGGAGGCCAGCATGGCCTATGAGGAAGACGCGCTGTCGCAGCCGGTTCCCCAGGTGGTCGCCGAAGTTGAACCGGGGGTTGAAATGGTGGCGGTGCGCCCGTCCTGGGTGCAGGTCACCGCAGCCGATGGCAGCGTGATCCTGGAAACCATCATGGATGCGGGCCAGCGTTTTGAGGTGCCCTTGACCGAGGATGCGCCGCGCCTGCGCACCGGTGAAAGCAGCGCCATCTATTTCGCAGTCAACGGGGAGCATTTCGGCCCGGTCGGCGCGCGCGGCCAGGTGTCCAAGAATATCGAACTGTCGATGGAGGCAATCACCGGCCGGTTCGAACTGGCCGATCTGCAGGATGGCCGGAACGAGGCGCTGGCGACATTGGTGGCGCAGCTGCAGGTGGAAGACCAGCAGCCGTCCGAATAATCCCTTCGCAGGAATCCGCAAAAGACGCCCGGTGCCGCCATTGCAGCGCCGGGCGTCTGCACGTATCTAGACGCTAACAGGACCCAGCCGGGACAAGAGCCATATGTCGATCAACCACATCCGCCCCTGGCGCCATATCGAGCGCCGCAAGAGCCGCCAGATCCACGTCGGCAATGTGCCCGTCGGCGGCGATGCCCCGATTGCGGTACAGACCATGACCAACACGCTGACCACTGATGTGGCGGCGACGGTGGCCCAGGTGCAGGCCGCAGCCGAAGCCGGGGCGGACCTGGTGCGGGTCTCAGTGCCGGATGAGGCGTCATCAAAAGCGCTGAAGGAGATCGTCCGGGAAAGCCCGGTTCCGATCGTTGCGGATATCCACTTCCACTACAAACGCGGCATCGAGGCGGCGGAGGCCGGTGCGGCCTGCCTGCGCATCAACCCGGGCAACATCGGCGACGAAAAGCGCGTGGCCGAAGTGATCAAGGCCGCCCGCGACCACAATTGCTCGATCCGGATCGGCGTGAATGCAGGGAGCCTCGAAAAGCACCTTCTGGACAAATTCGGCGAGCCTTGCCCGGAGGCGATGGTTGAGAGCGGCCTGGACCACATCCGCATCCTTCAGGATCATGATTTTCACGAATTCAAGATCTCGGTGAAGGCGTCCGACGTCTTCATGTCCGCCGCGGCGTATCAGCAGCTGGCAGAGGCCACCGATGCGCCGATTCACCTCGGGATCACCGAGGCGGGCGGTTTTGTCTCCGGAACCATCAAATCGGCGATCGGCCTTGGCCAGCTGTTGTGGATGGGCATCGGCGACACGCTGCGCGTCAGCCTCTCCGCGGATCCGGTGGAAGAGGTGAAGGTCGGCTTCGAGATTCTCAAGTCCCTGGGCCTGCGCCACCGCGGCGTCAACATCATCTCCTGCCCGTCCTGCGCGCGCCAAGGCTTTGACGTGATCAAGACGGTGGAAACGCTGGAGGAACGGCTGGCCCATATCCACACCCCGATGAGCCTCTCGATCATCGGCTGTGTGGTGAACGGCCCCGGCGAGGCGCTGATGACCGATGTCGGTTTCACCGGAGGCGGCGCGGGCTCCGGCATGGTCTATCTGGCGGGCAAGGCCAGCCACAAGATGTCGAACGAGCAGATGGTCGACCACATCGTCGAAGAGGTCGAGAAAAAGGCCGCCCAGATCGAGGCGGCCCAAGAGGCTGCGGAGTAAGCATCCGCTCTTCATCTGGCTGAAAATATCCCGGGGGCTGCCATTGGTGCGCCATTGGTTCAAGCCCAATCGCGGCGGGCAGCGCCCCGGTCACGCCGGTTCTTCCTGAAACTCAGCTGCGTTTTTCGCGGATCTCCGCCACCATGATTTCCATTTGGTCGGCGGGCAGGTAGCCGCGCAACAGCTCATTGCCCAGCACGAACGTCGGAGTGCCGGAGATCGCCATCTTCTGCGCCAGCGCGCGTGTCTGGCGCAGTTCGGCCGTCACTTCCTCGCTGTCCATTTTGGCAAAGATCGCATCGGCATCCAGCGACAGCCCCTCGGCCAGGCGGCGCAGCGCGACCTCATTCGGTTCGCCGCCGAACGCGATCAGCGAGTCATGCACCTGCTTGTAGGCGTCGTCTCCTGCAACCTGCTTGGTGGCGACGGCAAAGCGTGAGGACAGCACCGAGGCCTCACCCAGGATCGGGAACTCCTTGATCACCAGGCGGATGTTGCCGTCGCTCTCCAGAAGCTTTTCCACCTCTGGCGCGGCGCGGCGGCAGTAGCCGCAGCGGTAGTCCATGAATTCCACCAGGGTGATGTCGCCATCGGGGTTGCCACCCACCCAGGAATAGCCGTCGTTTTGCAACTCCTCCAGGTTCTCGGCAACCAGCACATCGTCGCGGGCCGCTTCGACCTGCTGCTGCTGCTGTTCCAGGAGGTCGATGGCCTCCAGTATCAGATCCGGGTTTTCCAGAATGTATTCGCGAACCTGCTCGCCAAAGGCAGCGCGCTCGGCATCGGACATAGCGCTGATGTCAAAGGCTTGGGCCGGTGCGCCCAGCAGGGCGAGGGCCGTGGCCGCTGCGGTGGCTGTGCGGGTGAAAGGGGTCATTTTCTTCTCTTTCTCTTCTGAGCTTGTTCAAAGGCTGACAGTACATCCTGCGCCCGCCGGGCGGCGGGGGATCCTGCTGGCAGCTGGGCAACGGCCCGTTTGGCGTGAATGCCGGCGTCATCCAGACGCCCTTGCAAGGCATAGCGTTCGGCGGTGACCAGGGCAGCCATGCCGGTCTGGCCGGTCTTGGCATAGGCCAGCGACATGTCGCGCAGCAAAACCGGGTTGCGGAAGTCGATAGCCCGGGCGCGCTCCATGCTTTTGAGCGCCGCCTTGGGCCGGCCCGCGGCCAGCTGGGCGCGGCCGTAGCCGGTCAGGGTCAGCGGGTCCCTGGGAGCAAGCTTGACTGCGGTGCCATAGGCGGCCAGGGCAGCGTTCCACTGCCGGTTCTCGATCAGGATCTGGCCCTTCAGTTCGTGATAGAAGGGGTCGGAGGGCCGCATGGCCAGCGCGCCGTTCACCGCCTTCAGTGCCTTTTTCAGATTGTTCTGCCGGTGATAGGCGGCGGCCTCGCGCATCAGGCGGACGTCCTTGAACTGTTCCTCCCGCACCCGGCGCAGGGTCCATTTCGGGGCGCGGGTAAAGGCCGACAGCTTGCCGCGCACACGCGCAAACCAGTACTGGGCCTCAGCGCTGGCCTGGCCCTTGTCGCCATGCGCCGCCAGATAGGCCTGGGCGGCGCGGATGCGATCGCGGCTGAGCGGGTGGGATCGGGTGTAGGGGTCCTGGCTCCTGACGCTGAGCACTTCCTGGCCGGCAAAGGCTTTGTGCAGGTCGACAAGGCCCTGCGGGCTGATGCCGGCGCGGTTCAGGTAGTCGGCAGCGGAGCGGTCGGCGGAGCTTTCCTCGGCCCGGGTATGGGCCAGAAAACTGCGCAGGGCCGAGTTCCGGGTGCCGATGGCGATACCGCCCGCCGCTTCACCGGCGCCGGCTGCGGCAGCCAGAACAGATAAGGCCAGTCCTAGCCCTGCGGCGCTGTTGGCTGAGCGCAGGTTCTGCATCCGCCGCGCCAGGTGGCCATTGGTGATATGGGCGGCTTCATGGGCGATCACAGCTTGCAGCATCTCCGGGGAGGTGACCTTTAGGACCAGCCCGTAATGCACGAAAATCGTTCGCGAATCCAAAACGAATGCATTGAAGGAGGAGTCGTTGACCAGCAGAATCCGCATCCGCTTGGCGTTCAGCCCTGCCGCGCGCAGAACGGGGGCAGCCAGCTGGTTCAGACCATGTTCGATATCCGGATCGCGCAGCAGCGAGATTGATGCCGCCTGCGCCGCTGCCGCAAACTGAAGCAGGGCGCAAACCACAAGAGCCGGGATTGACGCCAGCCGGAAGAAACGGTCAAAACTCATACGCGCACCATGGGAGATCAGAATGCGAAACTCAAGCCGCTCCAGCGTTGATCCGTTTATTGTGATGGACGTGATGGAGGCCGCCCGCAAAGCTGAAGAAGCCGGCCGCCACATTATCCATATGGAGGTGGGCCAGCCCTCCACCGGGGCGCCTGCCGGAGCGCTGAAGGCGCTGGGGAATGCGCTGGAAAACAACGCCTTGGGTTACACTGTTGCGCTTGGCCTGCCGGAACTGCGCAAACGGATCGCGCAGCTTTACGGCGACTGGTATAACGTCGATCTGAACCCGGACCGGGTGATCGTGACGCCGGGCTCCTCCGGCGCCTTTCTGCTCAGCTTCACCGCGCTCTTCGACAGCGGCGACCGGGTTGGCATCGGCGCGCCGGGGTATCCGTCCTACCGGCAGATCCTCAAGGCGCTGGGGCTGACGCCGGTGGACATCCAGACCGCACCGGAAAACCGGCTGCAGCCGGTGGCGGCAGACCTTGCCGGGCAGGACCTCGCCGGGCTGATGGTGGCCTCGCCCGCCAACCCCACCGGCACAATGCTGGACCGTGCGGCAATGGGGGCGCTGATCGACGCGGCACAGGCGGAGGGCGCCAGCTTCATTTCCGACGAGATCTATCACGGGCTGGAGTATGAAGCGAAGGCGGTCACCGCGTTGGAGCTGACGGATGAATGCTACGTCATCAATTCCTTCTCCAAGTTCTTCTCGATGACCGGCTGGCGGGTTGGCTGGATGGTGGTGCCGGAAGATCATGTGCGGGTGGTTGAGAGGATTGCCCAGAACATGTTCATCTGCGCCCCGCATGCCAGCCAGGTTGCGGCGCTGGCGGCGCTCGATTGCGAAGACGAGATGCGCGAGAACCTGGCCGTCTACGCAAAGAACCGCCAGTTGATGCTGGAGGGGCTGCCCAAGGCCGGATTCACCAAAATCGCACCGCCGGACGGGGCATTTTATGTCTATGCCGATGTGTCGGACCTGACAGATGACAGCCGCAGCTTTGCCGCGGAAATCCTTGAAAAGGCGGGCGTTGCGGTGACGCCGGGGCTGGATTTCGACCCCGTGCGCGGGGCCACCACGCTGCGCTTCTCCTATGCCCGCTCTACCGCGGACATCGAGGAGGGGCTGGCCCGTCTGGCGCTGTACATGGCGTCCAGAGACTGAGCCGGGGATAAGTGCACAAGGCGGATTTCCAAGCCCGCCCAAATTGCCTAGTCTGCCCGCCAAAAGGCCAAGAGGCCGGGCAAGAGGCGAGCATGGGCAGACTGATTACACTCACCGCACTGATATGGGCTTTGGCGGCGGGTGCCTGGGCGCAATCCGGCAACAGCAGCTTTGGGGGTCTGGCGCGGATTGACGCCAGCGGAAGCCGTGTCTGGGATGCCGGGCGGGGCGCGGAGATCACCCTGGGCCTCAGCCAAGGGGTGCCCTACCGGCTGTTCACCCTGGACGGCCCGCCGCGGCTGGTGCTGGATTTTCAGGAGGTCGACTGGACCGGGCTGACGGCAGACAAGCTGGTGCAGGGGGATCAGATCACCGCCGCGCAGTTCGGCACCTATGTGCCGGGCTGGTCGCGGCTGGTGCTGCAGCTGGCGGAGCCGATGAAGGTTTCTTCGGCTGCAATGAGTGTCGATCAAGTAACTGCGGCGGCCCGGCTGGCGGTGTCGCTGGAACCTGCCTCCGCGCAGGAGTTTGCCGCCGGCGCCGGTGCCCCGCAGGATCCGCGCTGGGATCTTCCCGCACCTGAGGTGATGCAGGGCCGGGCAGCGCGGGACGAGAACGCGCCGCTGTTGGTGATGCTTGATCCGGGACACGGCGGCATAGACCCGGGTGCAGAGACCGAAGATGGCATCATCGAGAAACACCTGATGCTGCAATTCGCCCGGGAGCTGGGGGAGGCGCTGGTGCGCTCAGGCCAGTTCACCGTAATGATGACCCGTGACGACGATTATTTTGTTTCGCTGGAGCGCCGTATCGCAATGGCACATCAGGCAGGTGCCGATGTGTTCATTTCGCTGCATGCGGACACGATCTCGGAAGGCCGCGCGCATGGCTCCACCGTTTACACATTGTCCAAAGAGGCCTCTGACCTGGCGTCGGCCAAACTGGCGGAGCGGCATCTGCGCGGCGACTTGCTGTCGGGCACCGACCTCAGCCAGGCGGACGACCGGGTGACAGGAGTGATGCTGGATCTGGCGCGGCAGGAAACCCAGCCGCGCAGCGACGCGCTGGCGGCGGCGCTGATTGACGGGCTGCGGGCGCAAGGAAAGCCGATCAACAACCGTCCGCTGCGCTCCGCAGGGTTTTCGGTGCTGAAGTCGGCGGATATCCCCTCGGTGCTGGTGGAGATCGGTTTTCTGTCCAGCAAGCGCGACCTGAAAAACCTGGTGGACGCGGACTGGCGCGCCAAGGCCGCCCGCGGCCTCCTGAACGGGCTGATCACCTGGCGTGCCCAGGATGACACCCGCCGCGCACTGGTGCGGAAGTAGAGGCTGCCATGAAACTGATCTGGATGTCCGATCTGCATTTCGAGGCTGAAGGTCCGGTACTGGGCCACGACCCGCGGCTGCGGCTGCGGGCGGCGGTGGAATTTGCCGCTGAGCACCATTCCGAAGCTGACGCCTGCCTGATCACCGGTGACCTAGTGGAAACCGGATCAGAGCGGAATTACACGCGCTTGAACGAGCTTCTCAACGTCCTGCCAATGCCGATCCTGCCGTTGACCGGCAATCACGACGATAGGGAGGCATTGCGGAATGTGCTGCCTTTGCCAGACGGGGCGATGCCCGGCTTTGTGCAGTATCGGGCGGATATCGGGGAGCTATCTGTTCTGTGCCTCGACACACTGATCCCCGGTCAGGCGGCGGGCATCCTGTGCCCGGAGCGCATGGATTGGCTGAGCGAGGAGCTGGCTGCCCTGGACGGGCGGCCTGCCATCGTGGCGATGCATCACCCGCCCGTGAAGCTGGGGCTGCCGATGCAGGACCCGGACAATCTCCAAAACGGGGCGGAGCTGCTGGCGCTGCTTGCCCGCTATCCCAATGTGCTGCACCTGCTGGCGGGCCACGTGCACCGGCCCTGTTCCGGCGTCGCGCAGGGCATTCCCTTTGCTACCGCACAAGCGGTTCTGTACCAGGCGCCGCTGCCCCGCCCAGCCTGGGACTGGAGCACCTTTCAACCCGCCGCTGAAGCACCTGCGCTGACGGTGCTGCAATTCGAGGGCGGCAATCTCACGCTGCAGACTTGCCAGTTCTGCGACTACGGCCTGGGAGGCCCCAAACTGTAAAGCGCCAAGGCGGTCAAGGGTGTGCTGGCGTCAGGCGGCTTCCGCCTTGGCCAGCGCCTTTTCGATTTCGCGTTCAAGCGCCTGCTTGTGCGGGGCAAGAATGTCATTGGCAACTTTTGCCATCAGCCCCTGTTTTTCCAGCTTGGCGGCGATGCAATCCATCAGCTGCCCTTCGGCCTTGCTCTTCTCCATGCAGGAACTGACGATTTTCTCCAAAGCGTTCATGTGATTGGTCAAAGCCTTGGCAATGGCCCGGCCGGTGAAGAACTTGTGCGCCATCCGCAGGACGGTCTGCAGAACAATCTCGGCGCCGATCTTGCGCGGGATGCCGGTGAAGCGGCCCAGGATGATCTCGATCTCCTTGCCGCCCCAGCGGGCCGCTGTGCTCCACAGGTATTTGTTGATCCAGCGGGAATTGACCATCCGGCTGGCCAGCCGCTCGCCAACCCCCTTCATGACAAGCTGCCCGGCCTTGGCCCCGAGCCATCCCGAGAAGCCGCCCGCCACCGCAGCAAAGGTGACGCGCTTGAAGGAGCCTGCCACACCGCCGGCCTTGACCCATTGCCCCTTGAGAATGCAGCCATTGGCGATTTCCTGAACCGTGTTCTTGCTGGCGGCGACAACGGCGCCCGCGGTGGCGGGATTCACCCCGTTGGTGACCAGGATCAGCTGCACGATATCAGCGGCGCCGTCGCGCAGATCGACCGAGATTTCTTCGCAGATCTTGGCGCTTTGCCCCAGCTCCTTGGAGAGCATGTTCAGATCCATCGCCACCGCGTCGAGCAGGATCTTGGTCTTTTTCATTTGCTTGAACGATTCCAGCAGGCTTTTCTTGTTCTTGCCATAAGTCATGTCCACCAGCTTGCCGACTGCGGCATCTGCCTTCTTGAGCGACTTCGCAGGGCGTTCGATGTCGGCGTTGGGGGTCACCATCTTGACGAAAAAGGTCCAGAACCCTTTTTGCATTTCACGGTACTGGTCGCGGTAGTTGTTCAGCGTGCTCATGAACGCCATGGTTTCGGTGTGCAGGCGGCTCTGGATGGCGCCGACGGCGTCGCCCATGTCGTCCTCGGTGAACCAGTGGGTCTTGCCCCGCCATTTCACTTCATAGACCTTGCCCTTGGCGGGCAGCGGCCTGCCGCCCTGCGCCTTGGCGAATTGTTCGGCAACCTTGACCGGGGAGCTGTCCAGCATCTTGAAGGTCTTGGAGCCGGGTTCGACCAGGCTGGTCACCTTGGTTTTAACGACCTGCTGCTGGAACTGGCCGATGGCGAGGATCGTCGGCTGGCCCACTTTGCCGTTAGTGGGCACCCGTTTGTAGCCGACAGTCGCCGCATGTTCGTTGAGCATTTTCTGGACCAGCACAACGTCCTTGGGGTCGTTCACGGCAGTCTTGCCGCCGCCGACCGGAGCTCCGAGTTTGGCCATAGCAGTCTCCTCCACCTTTCGGGCTGCCGGGTGAAACCTGAATTGGGTGCGCGCCGCGGATGGCGGGCGGTGGATGGGGAGGCAGGCCAAGAAGGCGATTGCGTGCACATGCGTTCAGCCTGCCCGCCGCCTGCGCCGAACCGCGGCAAGCATTGGGAAAATGGGGCAGCCGCTGTTAGTATTGTCCTGTCAGGATACATCACAGACGGCTCAAAACCAATTCTTCGGGCGGCAGATGTCAGGACAGCACACTTTCGCCGCCGCATGCTTTGACCCCGGACACCGCCGCGCCTATATAGGCGGCACCTCGCGAGAAAGGCCCAACCCCGTGCTCAGGTTCATACTCTCCTTCTTCGGCTCCATCTTCAGCACCATCACCCTCGGCGTGGCGATGGTGGCGCTGACTGTCGGGGCGGTGTTCTGGATCTACGGGCGCGACCTGCCGAGCCATGAATCGCTGGCCCAGTACCAGCCGCCGACCATCAGCCGGATCTATTCGGGCGAGGGCTATCTGATCGACGAGTTCGCCAAGGAACGCCGCCTGTTCACCCCGTCGCATGAGATCCCGGACCTGGTGAAACAGGCGTTCATCTCGGCCGAGGACAAGAACTTCTACAGCCATTCGGGATATGACGCCCGCGGCATTGCGGCCGCCGCGATGGAGGCGGTGCGCTCACGCGGGCAGAATGTGCGCGGCGCCTCGACCATCACGCAGCAGGTGATGAAGAACTTCCTGTTGTCCGGTGACCGCCGGGCCGAGCGCAAGATCAAGGAGATCATCCTCGCCACCCGGCTGGAGGAGACGCTGGACAAGGAACGGATTCTGGAGCTGTACCTGAACGAGATCTTCCTGGGCCAGAACTCCTATGGCGTGACAGCCGCTGCGCAGACCTATTTCAACAAGACGCTGAGCGAGCTGGAACCGCATGAGGCGGCGACGCTTGCGTCGATGCCCAAGGCTCCGTCGGACTACCATCCGGTGCGCCAGAAGGACCGTCTGCTGGCGCGGCGCAACTATGTGCTGCGGGAAATGCGCGAGAACGGATACATCTCCGCCGATGTCTATGAGGTGGAGGTCGCCCAGCCGCTGCGTTCGGTGCAGAACGGCGATTTTGAGGCTTTCCGCACCGCGCTGCCGCCTCGGGATTACTTCACTGATGAAATCCGCCGCCAGCTGACCCAGGACTTTGGCGAGGGCGAGTTCTTTACCGGCGGCTTTACCGTGCGCGCCACCCTTGACCATGAAATGCAGGCCGAGGCGGCGCTGGCGCTGCGCGGCGGCCTGGAGAAATACGACCGCTCCCGCGGCAAATGGCGCGGCACCGGCGTGCAGCTGGAGGAAGCCCTGCTGGCGGATGAGACGGCTTGGCGCGCCGCGCTGGCAGATGCCGACGTCCCGCGCGATATCGCTTTGGGCGGCAGATGGCATCCGGCGGTGGTGCTGGAGGTCGGCAGCGAGTCGATGACGGTGGGTGTCGAACAGAGCAAGGGCACCGGGTCGGTGCCGCGCTCCGACATCAAGTGGATGAAGGGCAGCTTTGCAGACAACTTCACCCGCGGCGACGTGGTGCTGGTGCGGGCCGAGAAGAAGGACGGGGAATTCAGCCATTGGTCGCTGCGCCAGGTGCCGGAAGTGCAGGGCGGCTTTGTTGCGATGGATGTGAACTCGGGCCGGGTTCTGGCGATGCAGGGCGGCTTCTCCTACCAGCACTCGGTGTTCAACCGCGCGACCCAGGCGCTGCGCCAGCCGGGCTCCAGCTTTAAGCCGTTTGTCTACGCGGCGGCGCTGGACAGCGGCTACAGCCCGGCGACCATCGTGGTTGACGCCCCGATCGAGATCAACACGCCGCAAGGGTTGTGGCGGCCCAAGAACTCCACCAACAAGTTCTACGGGCCCACACCATTGCGCACCGGTATCGAGATGAGCCGGAACTTGATGACCATCCGCCTGGCGCAGGAGGTCGGGATGCCGGTGGTTGCGGGCTATGCCGAACGCTTTGGCGTCTATGACAACATGGGCGCTTTCCTCGCCAACTCGCTGGGTGCGGAGGAAACAACGCTCTACAAGATGGTGGCAGCATATGCGATGTTCGCCAACGGAGGCGAGCGCGTGCAGCCGACGCTGGTGGACCGGGTGCAGGACCGCTTTGGACGCACCATCTACCGCCATGACGACCGCGACTGCGTTGACTGCTCCGACCCGCAGCTGGCCGCGGGCCAACCGCCGCGCATTGTCACCGACCGCGAGCGGGTGATGGACCCGGTTACCGCCTATCAGCTCACGTCGATGATGAAGGGTGTTGTTGACCGCGGCACCGCGTCCAGCGTGATCAACCTGCCGGTGCCCACAGCGGGCAAGACCGGTACCACCAACGATTCGCGTGATGTCTGGTTCGTGGGCTTCACCTCCAACATCGTGGCGGGCTGCTACATGGGCTTTGACCAGCCCCGCCCGATGGGCCGCGGCGCCTATGGCGGCACCATGTGCGGCCCGGTGTTCCAGCAGTTCATGACCAAGGCGGTGGAGAAATTCGGCGGCGGCCCGTTTGACGTTCCGGAAGGCGGCCACTTCATCAAGATCGACCGCTACACTGGCGCGCGGCTGCCGGACGATGCCTCCGGCCCGTATGTGGTTGCGGAGTATTTCCGGGATGGTGCCGAGCCGATCTTCGGCCTGACCTATGACGGCGGCTTCGCCATGGGATCCAACCTGCCGCTGGTCGAGGAAGTGCAGCAGTCCGGCCGCAAAGTCACCACCTCCAGCGGCGGCACCGCGGTGCTGGGGCCCAAGGCCACCTTTGGCACTGTCAGTTCTGGCGGGTTGTACTAGGGGCCAAGCAGCACCGCCTCGTGGCGCGTCATGCACTGGCGCGCCGTTTTGCCATAGGTACCGGGGCACCAGCGCAAATCCGGCATGATGCTGAACAGTTCCTCCCGCACTGGTTCGTCCAGGGCAGACATCGCCTGTCCGCCGGGGTGGAAGCTCTCGGACGGGGCGCCTTCGGCATAGATGATCTCATGCCGGTCAAACAGCAGGTGGACATAGGTCACCATGCCGCCGGGCTGCTGGCGGATGCTGCTGCCATTGACCAGATGCAAGGCGGAGACCAGAACCTCGCGCTCGCCGCACAGCAGTGTTGCGCTTGAACCGGTGTAGAGCATCCGGTGCTGCGGGGAGACCAGCAGGTCCCGTTCCGATCCGAACAGGCCCGCAGGGATGCGCACCGGAGCCAGGTTGCCTTTTGCGGGCACGGTTGACTGGCTGATCCAGCGCACCGGCTGAAGCCCGTTGTCCCGCGTGATCACCTGATCGCCGGGCTGCAGCGTTTCGATGGCCCGCAGGCCTGTCGCCGTGGCAATCCTGGTGCCGGCGGTGAAGCAAATGATCTGCTCGATGCCGGAGAAACTGACCACGCTGCCATCCAGCAGCGTCGCGGTGCCGGAGAGGCTGCCGCCGCTGTTGTCGGTAATGTTCAGCGTGCCTTTGTCGAGCTGGCCGTTGAAATCCAGCGTGTCGCCGGTTGTCTGCCCGTCATCGCCGCCCGCGATGGTGATATTATTGCTGCCGCCGTCGCCTGTATCGACGATGGTGAAATAGTCATCGCCGTCACCGCCGGTGGCGGAATCGCCTTCACCGGTGATGAGGCTATCATCGCCGGCCCCGCCATCCAGAGTGTCGGCACCACTGCCGCCCTGCAGGGTGTCATCGCCGCCCTGGCCATAGATCAGATCATCCCCGGAACCGCCGGAGATATTGTCGTTGCCGTCTGCCGGGTCTTCCGGGGGCACCGTGAACGTGATGTTCGAGACCATATAGTCGGAACCGTCGGTGCCATCGGTTTGCAGCTTCGCAGACAATACCAGCTGGTCGAATGGACCGTACCCGTTGATATCCACAGTCCCGGTGCCGGTGCCTGCGCCGTCCTCTGTGAAATCGCCTTGGGCAATCAGAACACCGTCGTTGTAGATGGCCCAGTGCCCTTCCTCCCCGTAGCTGTCAGTATAGAGATGCTTGAAGGAGAAGCTGGCGTCCGTGGTGTCCTGATCAAAATCGATGATCAGCTCTTCTGAGACGCCTGAAGCTTTGTCGTAGCCGATCTGCGCGTGGACGCCGCTGTCGGAATCAGAGACCGCCCCGGCAACACCAAAGGCGTTGCTGTAGTAAGAGATGTTGGCGGCGCTGGCGGTGCCCGAGACATCCTTGGCAGTTACGGTGAAGCCGCTGGACGTGTCTGTTACGTTTGCATCGTCGATGCCTTGCTGCGAACTGCTGAGCCCGGCCTCGGTGCTGCTGTCGCCATAGATCGTGTCATTGCCGCTGCCGCCCTCAAGGCTGTCGCCGCCTGCGCCGCCCAGCACGAGGTCGTTGTCCGCGCCCGCATCCACGGTGTCGTCGCCTGCGCCAGCCTCCACCGTGTCCTGGTTGCCTGAGACACCGCCGCCGCTGCCGTTGTCGATCTGGTCGCCATCGCCGTCGGTGTAGCTGCTGCCGATCATATCGCCGCCGCTGGTGCCCTCTACCGGGCCATCCATGTCGGTGTAAGCGGGCGGAGTGTCTGCGCTGGCCGAACTGACGGAGTCCGGCGGACCGTAGTCCGGAACAAAGTAGACGTTGCCGTTTGTGGCCAGATAATAGACCCCCGGCTCAATCTCATTGGTGTAGGGCGTGCCTGCGTGCGAGCCTGTCCAGTTCCAGTTGCCGGCTCCAAGCGTCTGGTCAGCAGTAAAGGCGGCATAGCTGGTGGTGATCGTATCGCCCTGATCAAGCGAGCCGTTACCGAGTTGGACAAGATATCCGCTAGGCATAATCCAAGTCCCCAGTGCAGTGGCGGCCGCCCGCCGGAAAACAATGCGGGAACAAGCGTTAACTGGTCTGTGTTAAGGCCGCGTTTTAGCGCGCCGGATTCTGCGTGGTATTTTAGGATGTTTTTCCGCAGCGCCGGCGGGGCAGGGCGTGGCGGCTTGCGAGCGGCGCAAGGGTGGTTTATCACGCAGGCCTGACCTGAGATTGCCCGGATATTGCAAGGACACCCCATGCGCGCGGAAACCCAGAACATCGTGGCGGAGATCGAGAAGTCGCTGGAGCTGCTGGCTCAGCGGATGAATTGGGAAACCGCCGAATTCCGCCTGGAGGAATTCAACGCACGGGTCGAGGATCCGAACCTGTGGGACGACCCGGAGGCCGCGCAGAAGCTGATGCGCGAGCGCCAGGCACTGGTGGATTCAATCGATACCTACAAGGGGATCAAACAGGATCTCTCCGACAATATCGAGCTCATCGAGCTGGGCGAGATGGAGGAAGACGAAGACGTCGTCAAAGATGCTGAGGCGGCGTTGGGCGCTCTTAGGGAAAAGGCTGCCGAGAAGGAGCTGGAAGCGCTCTTGGACGGTGAGGCCGACGCCAACGACACTTTCCTGGAGATCAACGCAGGCGCTGGCGGCACCGAGAGCTGCGACTGGGCCTCGATGCTGGCGCGGATGTATGTCCGCTGGGCCGAGAAGAAGGGCTACAAGGTCGAGCTTCAGTCAGAGAGCGCGGGCGACGAGGCGGGCATCAAATCCGCCGCCTACAAGATTTCCGGCCACAACGCTTATGGCTGGCTGAAATCCGAGAGCGGTGTGCACCGGCTGGTGCGGATCTCGCCCTATGACTCGGCGGCCAAGCGGCACACCTCCTTCAGCTCTGTCTGGGTCTACCCGGTGGTGGACGACAATATCGAGATCGAGGTGAACCCGGCCGATATCCGTGTCGACACCTACCGCTCCTCGGGCGCGGGCGGCCAGCACGTCAACACCACCGACTCGGCGGTGCGGATCACCCACATCCCCACTGGCATCGTGGTGACTTCGTCCGAGAAGTCGCAGCACCAGAACCGCGACATCGCCATGAAGGCGCTGAAATCGCGCCTGTATCAGCAGGAACTGGACCGCCGCAACGCTGCCATTAACGAGGCGCATGAGGCCAAGGGCGATGCCGGCTGGGGCAACCAGATCCGCTCTTACGTGCTGCAGCCGTACCAGATGGTGAAGGACTTGCGCACCCAGCATGAGACCTCTGACACCAAAGGGGTTCTGGATGGTGACCTGGATGGGTTCATGGCGGCGACACTGGCGATGAATGTCTCCGGTAAAAGCCGTTCCGAGGCCCAGGGCGAAGAGTGATCCTGGCCGCCGGTTTGATCTCGCGGCAAAAGGAGGCGGCACCTGCTGAGTGCACTGCAAGCTCCGGCTGACCAGCCGGAGCTTATTTCGTTGGCGAAACCGCTCGCAAGCTATCGAAATCGCCACCTTGTCCGTCCGGGCCAGAAGCATTTTGCTGGAGAATGCCAAGGTTGGTGTTCGTGGTTCGAGGGGGTATCATGGCACGGGTTGATCTGAATTTGCTGTTTGACGGTGAAACCGCCATTCCCCGGCTTGATGGCCAGGACAGTGTTACGTGGTTCGACCGCTTTTTGAACACCTACAATGTCTTTGAGAGCAATGCAGACAACAGGCTGGTGGCTGATGCCGGCCTCACCGGGCAAGACTGGACGGCCAAGATCGTCCGGTTCGGCGGCGCTGCGGAGAATAACCTGACCAAGATCACCGATTTGGACGGCGGAACTGGCCGCCGGATCGATTATCTGGAGTTGGGCTACAACTCCAGAGTGGATCTGGATTCGACCCGCGCGCGGCAAATCAACGGCTGGGACGGGAAAAAGCACGAAGTCAAACTGGGTGAAAACCAGGAAGGCAGCACGTTTTCCATCCATCTCTTTGCAGAGGAGAATATCGTCACCACCGGCAATGCGTTTGTGTTCAACATCGAAACCGGCCTTGGCGGCAGCACAGCGGACAGGGCCAAGGGGGATGTGATCACCATTGGTACCGGCGGCGCGGGTACCGTTCGCACCGGTGCTGGTGATGACCGGGTTGTGGTCCGCGATGGGTTTGCGGACTTCGTCAGCACCGGCGATGGCAGCGATACAGTTGTGACCGGCCAAAGCGGCGCTGCCGTGGTCCGCACGGGCGACGGCAAGGACAGTGTCAGAACCGGAAATGCCTTTGTCGAGCTGATATCCACCGGCAATGGGCGTGATACGGCGGAAATCGGGGCCGGGGGCGCGGGCCTGGTCCGGCTGGGGAGCGGCAGGGACCTCGTCAAAGTCTCCGAGGCCGATCCCAGCACGGGCTTTCAGATCAATGGCGGCGGCGGCAGAGACACATTGGACTTTTCGAACGTCTCAAGTGGAGTGGTGTTTTCCCTAAACCTGTCCGGGGCGTGGCAGAACCCTGGCGCACCGGGCGGCAAGCTGGACGCAGAAGGGACCGGGTATGTCCAGGCCACATCCATCGAGAACCTGACCGGCACAGCAAAAGGGGACAAGCTGACGGGGGACGGCGGTGCGAACCTCCTTGCTGGGAAAGGGGGCAATGACCGGCTGGCTGGGCTGGCTGGCGCGGACACGCTGGCAGGCGGAGGCGGTGACGACAGGCTCGCGGGCGGCCGCGGCAAAGACACCCTCAATGGCGGCGGCGGCAACGACACGCTGACCGGCGGCAGCGGCGCTGACACATTTGCCTTTAGAGCCGGGGACGACTTGGTCCGGGACTTCGCGGATGGCACCGACATCCTGCAGATCCGCGGTCACAGCGGCGGCTTTGGCAGCCTTGGCATCGCAGACAGCGGCGGCGACCGCCTGATCACTCACGACGGCGGGACGGTGCGGCTGGAAGGCGGCGCGGGTCTTGCGCTGACGGCGGACGATTTTGTCTTTGTCTAAGCGCGGGCTGATCTGTGCCAGCCGGAAAGACGGGCGTAACAGCCCGTCTTTTTCCCGAGGCGGCACGGACTGGCTGTTCGGCAGGACCGGCAACTGCAATCTAAATATATATCTGGAAAGTATTTTTTACAGCGGGCTTCGCGGCTAGGCTAAAAAGCATAGGAAACCGGGAGGATAAACCGCGATGACCACAGAAAAGCCCTTTGGGGTGCCGGAGCTGCGGCCCGCTGCCATGCCGATGCTGTTCGAGGCGCTGCGGCGGGGCTGGGCTGATTTCCGGGCCAAGCCGCTTTACGGGCTGTTCTTTGCCGGATTTTACGTGCTGGCAGGCTGGGCAATGGCCTGGATCACCGTACAGACGGGGACCACCTACTGGCTGGTCCTGGCAGCCATCGGCTTTCCGCTGATCGGCCCCTTTGCCGCGGTGGGGCTTTATGAGGTGTCTCATAGGCTTGAGCAGGGGCAGCCGATTGCCTTTGGCGGCATCCTTGGTGTGGTTCTGCAGCAAAGCCGCCGTCAGCTGCCCTCAATCTGCGCCATCATCGTTGTGGTATTCCTGTTCTGGTTCTTTCTCGGCCACATGATCTTTGCGCTGTTCATGGGGCACGCGACGATGACCAATGTCTCCAGCTCAGCAGAAGTGCTCATGACTGTGAACGGGCTGACCATGCTGGCAGTCGGAACTGTTGTCGGGGCATTGTTTGCGCTGCTGCTGTTTATGATCACGGTGATTTCCCTGCCGCTGCTGCTGGACAGAGAGGTGGACTTTGTCACCGCGATGATCACCAGCTTTCAATATGTGCAGCAGAATTTCACGGTGATGATGATCTGGGCCGCGCTGATTGCCGCCGTTACTTTTGCCGCGCTGCTGCCCTGGTTCCTGGGGCTGTTCCTGGTGCTGCCGCTTCTGGGCCACGCCACCTGGCACATCTACCGCCAGGCAGTTGCGCAATAGCGTCAGCGGAAGGGCTGGCCGGTGTTCAGCAAGCGGCGGTGGAAGGGGAGCAGATCCGCCTCGTCGGCAAAGCCGGAACTGCGCGCAGCGGCCAGCACCTGTCCGGTGTCGCGGCCCAAGTGTTCGTAAACCATCCGCGTTACCCGCTCTCCGGTCTGGCTTTCGCGGACGGTGCGGGCAACGTAGCCGGACCAGAAATTGTTCTCCAGAGAGGCCTCGCGGGCCAGATAGTTGAAGGAATACGTCATCGCCCTGCGCCGCGCGATCACGAAGGCCACGCCATCCTCGTGGCGGCTGACATAACCTCGGAACTCGCGCACTGCCGGTGTCGCCGGCAGCCCCTGGCTGTACATCGCCTCTTTGGCTTCGAACCCCTTGATGTAGGTTACGCCCCCGTCGCGGAACACATAGGCCAGACCGATCACGAACTTGTCGTCATTAATGAAGCTGCGGCGGGTAAAACGGTAAAACCCGGACGGGAATAACTCCTCGCTCAGCCGCTGCACGCCACGGCCCAGGAAATCCGCAAGAAAAGCTCCATTCACCACCTGGCCGGCTTTGGAGAGTTTTTCCACCGGGTCCAGAAGAATCCGGGCATCAACTTCAAAGAAGCGGCAGATACGGTCCAGCACATCCGGGCGCGGAAAGCTCTCTCCGGAAAGGTACCGGTTGAATTGGGTGCGGTTAATGCCAAGCTGGCGGGAAAGTTCGGAAACCGACGGGTATTGCCGCGACAACTGGCGCAAATTGGCCCCGAACATGTTCCTCAAATTAGCTGGCGAACGGTTCTGGTTGTTCATTTCTGGCCCTGACGGTTCGAATTTTTGCGATGCATTTGCGGCGCTTCCAGGCTGAGTATGCCACACTCCGGCTGTGAGGCGTCAGCAGTCGTTCCCCGTTGGCGTCACGCCTGTTGCTAATTCACGTCAGAAGGTGTGTCAAGCCGACACAAAATGAAATGGCTCAGTGCGGATTTTACCATGTTGGCGTCACCCCAATTGTTTCAAAATCAGTGAGCGGCAATGCGAGGACTGGTATGATTGGAGTCGTTTTATGGCGGGATGAACCCCTGACGAAAGCCGTAATCTGGTGTGAAGATCAGGGGGACCTCGCGTTCTTTTCAAATGTAGCTGGGGCAGAGATTCCGGAATGTAATCCGGGGGACTGGGTTGAATTCGATCTGTCCATTAGCGGGAATGTCAGGATTGCCGAAAACCTTACGGTCCTGATCGAACAAGGCAGCCCGGACCTGGCGGACCGGCTGTCAGCAGCGGAGGCTTGCGGTTCTGACGCCGGCACCGCGGACAAGGGCTTTGGCAGCGTGGTTCCCTTTCCGCTGAAATCAGAAAAGAAGCGGAGCGCTTCCGCACCGCTTCAGGCCAGCCAGGGCTGAAGGCCGGCCTGGTCCCAGGCCGGCGGCAGGGTTAGTTCCCGCGCAGTAGCGCGGCAACGCCGGTGCGGGCGATCTCGGCCAGGCCAAGCGGCCGCATAAGCTCTGCAAAGGCGTCGATCTTGTCCGGCGCGCCGGTGATCTCAAAAACAAAGCTGTTCAGCGTGCTGTCGACCACATTGGCGCGGAAGATATCCGCGAGCCGCAGCGCTTCGACCCGCTTGTCGCCTTCGCCTGTCACTTTCAGGATCGCCAGTTCCCGCTCCACCGCGACGCCTTCGACCGTCAGGTCGTGCACGTCGCGGACTGACACAATGCGGCCCAACTGCGCCTTGATCTGCTCGATCACTTGCGGGGTGCCAGTGGTGACAATGGTGATGCGGCTTAGGTGCCCGGTGTGGTCCACCTCGGCCACCGTCAGGCTTTCGATGTTGTAGCCGCGGCCTGAAAACAGGCCGATGACACGGGCCAGAACGCCCGGCTCGTTTTCCACCAGCACCGCGATGGTATGGCGTTCCTGCACGTCGGAAAACGTCGGGCGCAGATTATAGGCGGAATGGCGGGTGGAGCCTTTTTTGATATGCAGGGCAGACATCAGTCGCCGTCCTTTCGTTTGTCGCTGCCAAAAGCTTTCAGAAAACTTTTGGCAAAATTCTTCATAAGAATTTTGCGGCCCGGCCGCGGTTACACCAGCACTGCGCCGCCGGCCTGGATGACGCCTTGCGTCTCAGCTTCGCCCAGCAGCATCTCGTTATGCGCCTTGCCCGACGGGATCATCGGGAAGCAGTTCTCGTGCTTTTCCACCAGGCAGTCAAAGATCACCGGACCGTCGTAGTCGATCATTTCCATGATCGCATCATCAAGGTCCTTGGGATCGCTGACACAGATGCCCTTGGCTCCAAAGGCCTCCGCGAGTTTAACGAAGTCGGGCAGCGCCTCGGACCAGCTGTGGCTGTAACGCTCGCCGTGCAGCAGCTCCTGCCACTGGCGCACCATGCCCAGGCGCTCGTTGTTCAGGATGAACTGCTTGACCGGCAGGCGGAACTGCACCGCGGTGCCCATCTCCTGCATGTTCATGAGCCATGACGCCTCACCCGCGACGTTGATCACCAGCGCATCCGGATGCGCCATCTGGGCGCCGATCGAGGCGGGGAAGCCGTAACCCATGGTGCCGAGGCCGCCGGAGGTCATCCAGCGGTTGGGATCCTCGAAACCCAGGTACTGCGCCGCCCACATCTGGTGCTGGCCGACCTCGGTGGTGACATAGCGGTCACGGCCCTTGGTGAGCTCCTCCAGCCGCTGCAGCGCATATTGCGGCTTGATGGTTTTTTCGGAGTTCTTAAACGACAGGCAGTTGACCGCGCGCCACTCGTCGATCTGCTTGTGCCATTTGGCCAGCGCCTCGCGGTTCACCTTGCGGCCGCGCGACTTCCAGACTTTCAGAATGTCTTCGAGCACGTGCGCCACATCGCCGACGATCGGAATGTCGACCCGGATCACCTTGTTGATCGAGGAGGGGTCGATGTCGATATGCGCCTTTTTCGACTTGGGGCTGAAGGCGTCGATGCGGCCGGTGATCCGGTCGTCGAACCGCGCGCCGATGTTGATCATCAGGTCGCAGCCGTGCATCGCCATGTTGGCCTCGTAAAGACCGTGCATCCCCAGCATGCCCAGCCAGTTCTTGCCGGACGCGGGGTAGGCGCCCAGGCCCATCAGCGTCGAGGTGACGGGAATGCCGGTGCCATCCACCAGCTCACGCAGCAACTGGCTGGCCGCGGTGCCGGAGTTGATCACACCGCCGCCGGTATAGAAGACCGGGCGCTTGGCGGTTTCCAGCGCTTCAACCAGTTCGGTGATAGCCTCCATGTCGCCCTTGAGCTGCGGCTGGTAATGCGAGGCTGCCGGTTTCGGCGCCTGGTATTTGCCGTTGGCGAACTGCACGTCCTTGGGGATGTCGACCAGAACCGGGCCAGGGCGGCCGGATTTGGCGACATGGAAGGCTTCGTGCAGGGTGCCGGCCAGCGCGTCGGTATCTTTGACCAGCCAGTTGTGCTTGGTGCAGGGGCGGGTGATGCCCACGGTGTCAGCTTCCTGAAAGGCGTCCGAGCCGATCATGAAAGTCGGCACCTGGCCGGTCAGAACCACGATCGGGATCGAGTCCAAGAGCGCATCGGTAAGGCCGGTCACCGCATTGGTGGCGCCGGGGCCAGAGGTCACCAGGACAACGCCGGGCTTGCCGGTGGAACGGGCATAGCCCTCAGCCGCGTGGACCGCGCCCTGTTCGTGCCGCACGAGGACGTGGCGGATGTCATTTTGCAGAAAGATCTCGTCATAGATCGGCAGCACGGCGCCGCCAGGGTATCCGAAGACTACGTCCACACCCTGATCCTTCAGGGCCTGAACAACCATTTTCGCGCCGGTCATCTCACGTGTCATCTGCTTTTTGCTCCAATTGGCGGCATCGTCATTACGCATAAAAAAAGCCCCCGATTTCAAGTCGGAGGCGCATGGGTTCGATTATGGTCAACCGTCACCGGCCCATGCGCTTGGTTCCTACGATTACGACTAGGGTGGTCACGTCCACAGGCTCCTCGTTGCGTTGCAGCGGACATTATGGGGGCTGGACAGGGGCGTCAACCGGCAAACGTGTCAAAAAAGCCATGCGCGGGGACATTTTCTTGCTTGTGACCCCGGGTGCGGCGAAATATCCGCGAAAGCAGCCGCGCGCCGAGGCGTCAAATCGTTCAAATCCGGCACGCACGTGTCCGGTTTGTGCCAGAACGCTGCCCCGGCAGCAGGCAAGCTCAATTTCAGCTTGAGGTAACGGAAAAGGACGCGGACATGGTTCAACTCTCCGATCTGGTGGATCTTGGGCGGTATCCGATCGACCGGCCCGGCTCCAGCGCCTATGACCGGCTGATCGCAGATCTGCGGCGCGACCTTGACACGGACGGCTGCGCGGTGCTGCCCGGCTTCGTGCATGAGGCGGGCATAGCCAGGCTGGCGGCAGAGGCCGATGCGGTGGCAGACAAGGGGCACAAGTCCTTCAGCCGCACCAATGCCTATTTCTCCAAGGACGACAGCACCTTGCCGGAGACCCATCCGGTGAGGCAGTTTTTTGACCGCTCGAACGCCTTTATCCCGGCCGACAATTTCGGTGCGGACAGCCCGCTGCGGGCGATCTACGAATTTCCCGGCTTCATGCCCTTTGTCCGCGAGGCGCTGGGAGAACCGGAGGACAGGTTCTTCCGCTATGACGATCCGCTGGCTGATGTGATCATCAACATGGTCGAGGCGGGGCAGGGCTTCCCCTGGCACTTCGACACCAACAATTACACTGTGACCCTGGCGATTCAAAACGGTGAGGGCGGCGGCGAGTTCGAGTATGCGCCGATGCTGCGCACCCCGGCGGATGAGAATTACGATGGGGTTGCACGAGTGCTGGCGGGCGGCTCGCCGCTGTTGCGCAAGCTGGAACTGCAGCCAGGCGATCTGCAGATCTTCCGGGGCCGCTATTCCCTTCACCGCGTTGCTCCTGTCGAGGGGGCGCGCAAACGCTATGTGGGTATCTTTTCCTTTGTCGAGCAGGAGGGCATGTGCGGCGGGGTTGAGCGCACCCGGCAGCTATATGGGCGGGTGCTGCCGCGTCACTATGAGCGCGAAGGGCTGCGTGCCGACGCGCTGCGGGATTAACTGCAGATGCTTCGGAGGACTGGACCTGCAACGCGGGTTCTGGATACTCATTTCAGTCTCTTGCAGGAAAGCCGCCGGTGCCCGGAGTTATAATCCATTTGCGCAGAACGTATCTGGAGCAAGATCTCTCGCGCGGTTTCCTGCAGCTTTTCGGTGTGATCCAGAACATGCTGGCGGCAGAGGGCATCGCTTGTGAGTTCCGGGCCATTTCTTCCAATATCACAAGCCGTTCCAGGCATGTTCCAGACCGCCGCTTCGAGGACGGCAATCTGCACATACTGAATGACCGGCAGGTGCAGATGCCCAATGTGCTGAATGCCGCCTTGGCGTACTTTGACGGCTTCTGGCATCTCGATCCGCACGGCACCCGCGAATTCAGCCCGGCCGCTTCCAGGGAGTTCCGCGAGGACAT
The DNA here is from genome assembly GCF_982940295.1 of Leisingera sp. Lineage (NCBI taxonomy): Bacteria > Pseudomonadati > Pseudomonadota > Alphaproteobacteria > Rhodobacterales > Roseobacteraceae > Leisingera > Leisingera sp. The sequence goes on along the minus strand of NZ_CEYXRG010000003.1, from coordinate 270,439 downwards.
GATCCCGTACCAATACGCCAAGCGGTTCTACGGGCGGCTCCAGAGGACGTGGAAGGACACGCGCCGGACCCGTTACAGTGCTCCGCGAGAGCGGCAGGACATTCCGGTGGGGTGTATCTCTGTCTTCTTTCAGGGGTCCTACCCTTTCAAGGCCGGGACAACCGGTTTTACCGATATCGCCATGCTGCAGGATGTCCTGCAGGGGGCGGACGGCCGGACCGTGCTAGTCAAGCCGCACCCCAGGCTGGCGGATATCGGAACCATGGCAGAACTGGCAGAGATTGCAGCCGGGGACAGCCGGGTGATGATATCTGGCGCCAACATCCACGACATTCTCGCCGCCAGCTGCGCGACGGTTTCGGTCAACTCTTCCGTGGCGATCGAAGGGTTTCTGCACCACACGCCGGCCATTCTCTATGGCAAGTCCGACTTTCACCACATGGCAGAAACTGTCACCGGGCCGGGGCAGTTTGCCGAAGCGCTGCAGCGGGCGCAGACCCGTACCGGCGGCTACGCGCAATTCATGACCTGGTACTTCCGGAACAATTGCCTCGAAATCGGCGCTCCGGACTTGGAACAGAGGATATGGGAGATTTTTGCCCGCGCAGGCTTCCCGCGGGAGCGGCTTGCAGCGGGGGAGGCGCCGGGGCTGACAGCGGGACAATAGGGCGGCAGGTCTCCGCCCTGGCGCAATTCCGGACCTTGGCGGCCCGGCAGGTTTCTGGCAGCCTGTGATGCAAAAGCCCTGAAGCAAGGGGCGCGGCATTCACCAGAACGGGCAGACAGCATGAACATCACACGGCGTCATTTCGGGTTTGGTCTTGCAGCCTTTGGGCTGACGGCTTGCAGCAGCACAGTGCCTTCCGCAGGCAGTTCCCGCGTCTCCGGCCTGCCAGCGGATCTGCGCCCCGTGCCCAATCCGGGCTATGACCGGTGGGTGGCCGCCTTCCGGTCCCGGGCTGAAGCCAGGGGCATTGCCCCGTCCACCCTGCGCGCCGCCTTCCGCGGGGCGGGGTATCTGCCGGGGGTCATCAAGCGCGACCGCAACCAGACCGAATTCAAGCGCTCGCTGGAGGACTACCTGTCCATCGCCGTCTCGGACGAGCGGCTGGCCAAGGGCCGCGCCGCCTTTGCCCGGTATGGTGCTACCCTGCGGGCGCTGGAGCGGACTTACGGTGTTGATGCGGAAATCATCTGCGCCATCTGGGGGCTGGAGAGCTTCTTTGGCGAGCGCCGCGGTGATGTGCCGGTGATCTCAGCTACCTCGACGCTGGCCTATGACGGGCGGCGCGGGTCGTTTTTTGAAAAACAGCTGCTGGCCGCGCTCAGGATCCTGCAGAACGGTGATATCACACCCGCCCGGATGACCGGCAGCTGGGCAGGCGCCATGGGGCATACTCAATTCATCCCGACCTCTTACCAGGCTTTTGCGGTGGACTTCACCGGCGACGGGCGCCGCGACATCTGGTCGGAGGATCCCAGCGACGCGCTGGCCTCCACCGCTGCCTATCTGCAAAGGAACGGCTGGACCCGCGGGCTGAAGTGGGGCGGAGAGGCCGGAGCGCCCGGCACCCCCGCAGGCCGCATCATCCAGCCGCAGGCAGGCGGGCCGAAGTTTGCGGTCACCAGCAACTTCAACGCCATCAAGCGCTACAACAACTCAGATGCCTACGCGATCGGGGTGGGGCATCTGGCAGACCGCATCGCTGGGGGCGCCCCGCTGCGCGCCAGCTTCCCGCCGGACAAATACGGGCTGACCAAGGACGACCGCATTCTGCTGCAGAAGCGCCTGACCGCCAGAGGTTTTGACACCGGTGGCGCAGACGGGGTGCTTGGGCCGAAAAGCCGCGCAGCGATCAGCGGATATCAGTCAAGCCGCGGCCTGCCCGCAACCGGGGAGCCGTCACAGGCGCTGCTGGCCAGTCTGAGATAGGGTCAGTCTGAGATCTTGGGGTGACGGTTCAGAACCCGGCGCCGGTGCCTTGCAGCACCCCGTGCTCCAGCGCATAGCGGGTTAGCCCTGCGGTTGAGGATATGCCCAGCTTGCGCTTGATGTTCTTGCGGTGTGTCTCGACGGTTCTGACGGAGATATCAAGCGCTTGGGCGACTTCCTTGTTGGACTTGCCCTGCGCCAGCTCCAAGAGGATGGTCTGCTCCCGCCCGGTCAGCGCCTCGCGGGTGTCGTCGCTCTTGGGCTTCAAGGATCCGGCTGCGCCGGTGCAGAGATAGGTCTGTCCCTCCATCACCGCGTCGATGGCCTGCTTGATTTCCTCGGTGGGCACGTCCTTCAGCACGTACCCCATCGCGCCGTGGCTGAGCGCGGTTGAGATATATTCGGTGCTGTCATGCATCGACAGGATCAGGATGCGGGTGCCCGGGTGCTGTTCCAGGATGATCTCAGTGGCGCTGAGACCGCCCAGCTTGGGCATGTTCAGGTCCATCAGCACCACATCCGGCGCCAGCCGGCCCATCTGCTCGACCGCATCGCGGCCGTCCGTCAGCGAGCCGACCACCTCGATATCATCATAGCTTTCCAGGATCGACTGGATGCCTTCGGCCACCATCGGGTGGTCATCCACGATCAGAACCTTCACCGGATCAGCCATCCTTCCCCCAATGCAGCTTTCCGTTAACCAGGTGCCTTGCACCTCGCCGTATCCTCCCCGGTCACGGCAGTTGTGCAGACGTTCCCTCCTCGCCCGGCGGCAGCAAATGGCTGAGAGGCAGGCTTGCCTCAATCACCGTGCCGCTTTGGGTGCCCCGTGATGACAGAATGCGCAAGGTGCCGTCAAGCTGCTCGATCCGTTCCTGCATGTTGCGCAGCCCGATCCCGGGGCCGGTGCGCGCGTCCCTGGGCGGCAAGCCGCGGCCATTATCGGTGATCCGCATGGTGGCGCCTTTGGTATGGCCGCGCAGGTCGATGCTGACCTTAGTGGCCTCCGCATGGCGCTCGATATTGGTCAGCGCTTCCTGGGCGATGCGGTAGAGCGCGATCTTGGAGTCCTGGTCCAGCCGGTTGCGGAAGACCACGGTGGAAAACGCCGTCTCAATCCCCGTGCGCGCAGCAAAGTCATCGGTCAGCGCCTTCAGCGCGGGCCCGAGCCCCAGATCGTCCAGCACACCCGGTCGCAGGTCGCGGCTGATGCGGCGCACTTCGGTGATGGCCGTCAGCAGGTTCTCCGTGCCCTTTTCGAGCGGCGCCACCGCGCCCTCGCCATCGCCGCGGGTCAGGCGGCGGCGGGTGTTGTCCAAGGCATAGCGAACCCCCACCAGCAGCTGGCTGATCCCGTCATGCAGCTCACGCGCCACCCGGCCGCGCTCTTCCTCCTGGGCGTCGAACACCCGCTGGGTCAGTTCCTTGAGCTTGGCATCGGCCAGCCGCCGCTCGCGGATGTTCAGGAACATGCCGGATCCAAAAACCAGGCCCAGAGAAATAAGGGTGATAGCACCAATATAAATGAACGTGCGCCGCACACGCGCCTCCACCTCGGCGCGCGAGGCGGCCACCGTGGCCAGCACATCGTCGATGAACACGCCGGTGCCAATGGCCCATTGCCAGTCCTGCAGGCCCAGCACATAGGCGATCATCTGCGCTTCTTCCCCTGTCGAGGGCTTCTCCCAGGTGAAGCTGTGCCAGCCGGCGCCGTCGCGGGCCAGGCGGATGAACTCATCCACCACCGGCACGCCCGCGCTGTCGGTCAGGCCTGCCCAGTTTCGGTTGATGAACTCGGTCTGCCGCGGGCTGACCAGATTGGTGCCGTCGTAGTCGTAGACAAAGAAGAACCCGTCCTTGCCGTAGATCATCGCGCTGAGAATTTGGGCCACCTGTTCCTTGGCCTGCGCATCGTCCGGTGCCGCCAGGCCATAGATATGGGCAAAGCCGTTGCGCGCCTGGGTCACGTAGTTGCGCAATTCCGCCTTCTTGGCCTCCAGGAGCTGCACCTCCAGCGCCTGTATCTCGCGCTCCGCCAGAGCGCGCGACTGGTAGCCCACCAGAACCGCAATCGCTGTGCCCGCCACGATCAGCGGCAAGGTCATCAGAAGCGACAGTTTCTGCGCGTAGGTAGGGCGCAAAAGTGTTTCGAACAGGCGCATAAGCGGGGTCCTGGAATTGGTCAGATTCTTGTACCGAATCATTGCGCAGCCGCCCAGAGGAATCAAAGAGGCGGGGCACGTTTGCACCCTTTGCTTGTGCTCAACCCTGCCGATTCGCGCAAGAAATGCGCCAACTTCTCCCTCGCAACCGCGAAAAACGTGCCGTTCTACGCAGTACTAGGTATTCACATAAAGTTCGCCGCCGCTAGGCTGGCCGCACTCGAACCGATCCGCCCGGGGGGGACCTTCCGGGCAATCCGAATGCTAATGGGAGGAATAATTAATGGATCGCCGTTCTTTCTTGAAAACGTCCGCACTGGGCGGCTCCGCCGCAGCAGCCAGCACCCTGGCTGCGCCGGCCTATGCCCAGGGCAACCGCACCCTGACCATGGTTACCACCTGGGGCCGCGGTCTGGCAGGTGTGCATGATTCTGCGCAGTATGTTGCCGACGCCATTACCGCTATGTCCGATGGCTCGCTGACCATCGACCTGAAAGCCGCAGGCGAGCTGGTTGGCGCGTTCGAAGTTTTCGACGCCGTGACCGCAGGCCAGGCCGACATGTATCACGCGGCCGACTATTACTTCGTCAGCCAGCACCCGGGCTACGCCTATTTCACCGCCGTGCCCTTTGGCATGACCCCGCAGGAACTGACCAACTGGTACTACCACGGCGAAGGCATGGCGCTGCATGATGAGCTCGGCCAGATTTTCGGCCTGAAGTCCTTCATCGGCGGCAACACCGGCCCGCAGTCCGGCGGCTGGTACAACAAGGAAATCTCTGGCCCTGAAGACTTCAACGGCCTCAAATTCCGGATGCCGGGCCTGGGCGGCAAGGCGCTGGGCAAGCTGGGCGCCTCGGTGCAGAACATTCCGGGCTCCGAAGTGTATCAGGCGCTCTCCTCCGGCGCCATCGACGGCACCGAGTGGATCGGCCCCTGGGCGGACGAGAAGGCCGGTTTCCAGGAAATCACCAAGACCTACTACACCGCCGGTTTCCACGAGCCGGGCGCGGCACTGTCGGTTGCCACCAACCGCGAAGTCTTCGAAAGCCTGTCGCCTGCGCACCAGAAGATCATCGAAATGGCGGCCGCTGCCGGCCACCAGTGGAGCCTGGCGCAGTTCATGAACAACAACGGTGCAGCGCTGCAGCGCCTGCAGTCCGGCGGTGTGAAGACCCTGGAATTCCCGGACAGCGTCTGGGACGCTTTCGGCCAGGCCACCAAGGACACCCTGGACGAGTTCATGGGCGACGAGCTGTTTGCCAAGATCCGCAACAGCGTGGAATCCTCGATGAAAGCCTCCTCCGGCTGGATCACCAAGTCCGAAGGCGCCTACCGCGTACAGCGCGACCGCGTCCTGGGCTGATCCGCCTGACTGGCATTAACCGGATCCTCCGCCGCAGGCGGGGGATCCACATGCAGTTGCACGCAGTGCAGACGGGCCGGCCATCAGCGCCGTGAGCCCAGCCTGCCACCGCAGCTTCGCAGCAATCTTCCCGGGGGAAACATGCAGGAAGAGAGTGGCATCACCTTCTTTGGCGCAATCTGGGGCGGACTTGTCTGGCTGATCCAGAACATCGCCGGCGCCTTTTATAATCTCGGCTACGCCGTCACCCATCCGCAGCTCTGGCTCGACTGGTCCGACAAGGCCTCGATCATGCGCTTCGTCTACTATGGCGGCTCGGTCGAGTTCTTCTTCGTCGTCTTCACCACCTTCCTGGTGCTGACAGGCATCGGCCTCTACTTCCGCGGCTTCATGTGGGGCATGGTGCGGGGCCTGGAGGGGCTGGCCAACACCGTCGGCCGTTTCTTTGCCTGGGCAGGCCTTCTGATGGTGCTGCAGCAAATCATCATCGTCTTCATGCAGCGTGTGTTCGCGCGGCCGGACATCAGCTTCGGCTTCGGCATCCCGTTCAGCCAGGACATCAGCTGGTTTGCCGAAGAACTGAAGTTTTACAACGCCTTGGTGGTCTGCCTTTGTGTGACCTACACCTTTGTGCAGGGCGGCCACGTGCGGGTGGACCTGATCTATTCCGGCATCAGTTTCCGCGCCAAGAAGGTCGTGGACATGATCGGCTCGCTGATCTTCATGATGCCCGCCGCGGTGCTCACCTGGATGTACGGCTGGTTCTTCCTGTGGCGGCACCTCATTGTGCCGAACCCCTCGGCCTCGGACACGCTTGAGCGGCTGGTAATGAAATCCCGCGCGCTGCGCTGGAACGTGGAAACCATCGGCTTCAGCCCTAACGGGTTCAACGCCTACTTCCTGTTCAAGATCCTGCTGATCGCCTTCGCCGGTCTCGTCTTCCTGCACGCCATCGCCTTCTTCTACCGCTCCTTCCTGGAGTTCGTCGAAGGCCAGGGCAGTGAAAACAAATACCTCGACAAGGACAGCCTTGGAGAGGGTGAAGAAGCCTACGAAGGCACGCATTAAGGGACGTCGGAAACATGCTATTTGGACTTGATGGCGTCGAGATCGGCCTGCTCATCGTATTTTTCTGCCTCTTCGGGGGCATCCTCTCCGGCTTTCCGGTGGCTTTTGCCATCGGCGGTGCCGGGATCATCTCCTTCGGGATCATCGCCGCGCTGGACAGTGCGGGCATCCTGATCCACCAGGCCATCGACACCTCGTCGCAGGCCTACCGTGATCTGGTGAGTACGGGCATCAGGCCCGACAAAATATCCACCTTCCGCTATCCGGACCTGCCAAGGATCGCCGAGCCCGTTTTCATCCAGGGCTGGGAAGTGGCGCTGGACCGCAACATCTCCTTCATCGTCAACCGCATGAACGAGCGGGTGCTGGCGGGCGCGTCGATTGAAACCCTGCTGGCAGTGCTGATGTTCGTTCTAATGGGCATCACCCTGGAGCGGTCCAAGATCGCCAACGACCTTCTGACCACCATGGCGCGCGTCTTCGGGCCGCTGCCGGGCGGCCTGGCGGTGTCGATCGTGGTTGTGGGCGCCTTCCTGGCGGCCTCCACCGGTATCGTTGGCGCGACTGTGGTGACCATGGGCCTGCTGGCGCTGCCCACCATGCTGCGCAACAACTACTCGCCGGAACTGGCGACCGGTGTGATCGCGGCGTCGGGCACGCTGGGCCAGATCATTCCGCCGTCGATCGTGATCGTTCTCCTGGGCACGCTGGCGGGCGACCTTTACTCGACCGCGCAGGAGACCCGCGCGATGGAGGCAGGCTGCTCCGACGCGCTCACCTACCTGGGTGAGCCGGCGGTGGTCTCGGTCGGGACTCTGTTCCAGGCGGCGCTGCTGCCGGGTATCCTGCTTGCGCTTCTGTATGCAACTTACGCCTTTGGCTATGCGCTGCTGAACCCGCACAAGGCGCCCGCGGTGACCATCGAAGGCGGCACCGGCGAAGTGATCACCCGCAATGAAGGCCTGACCTGGTTCCTGGCGGTTCCGGCGGCCCTGATCGGCGGCGCGATTCTGTTGTCGAGCTTCAATGTGATCGGCAGCCAGAACATCACCGTCTCGACCTTCTCGGACGCCGGTGAGACCGCTTCGCTGCGCACCAATGTCGGACCGCAGTGCCAGGAGGCCATGATCGACCTGCACGGGCAGGAGGCCTGGGACGCCGCCGTTGCGGAACAGGAAGCCATCGACGCGGCTGGCGGCGTGGCTTTGGCTGCGAAGCTGAGCGAAGAGGAAATCGCCGCTGCCCGCGAAGCCAAGATCGCCGCTGCGGCGCCGATCGGCACCGGCATCAGCGTGATCATGATTGTGCTGGGCCTGGTGCTGGCGTTCGGCCGCGGCGTGGCGCCTTCGCGGGATGCCAAGCCGCTGATCCTGGGGGCCATCGGCATCCTGCTGATTGCGCTGGTGGATCTGGTGGCGATTGCGCCGACCACATCGGCGGGCGTAACCGTGCTGTGGATCGCGCTGCCGCTGCTGCTAGCGCTATGGGGCTGCCGAGAGGCGGCTGCCCGCTGCGCCAAAAACGATCTGATCCGGGTGGTATTCCCGCCGCTGGTTCTGATTGTTGCGGTGCTGGGCTCGATCCTGGGCGGCATCACCAACCCGACGCCGGCTGCGGCGCTGGGGGCTGGCGGCGCCATCATGCTGGCGGCCTACCGCAAGCTGCAGGACGAGGGGCGCTCCGGCAAGATCATCATCTGGTCCACCTTTGCGGTGATGCTGTGCATCCTGGTCGGCATGAACTTCGACCTGCGGGTGAACCAGGGCGGGGTCTCGGTTGAAACCTGGATTGCCTTCATTGTCGCCTATGCCGCGTATCTCTATGCGCTGTTCGGGCTGCTGTTCGGCTGCTGGGTGCTGTTCAAATCGGGCGTCCTGACCCCGGTGGTGCGGGAAACTGCCAAGGTGACCTCGATGGTCTTCACCATCCTGATCGGCTCGCAGCTTCTGAACCTGGTGGTGATCTCCTTTGGCGGGGAACACTATATCCAGCAGTTCTTGAAGAGCTTTGACAACGAGATGACGGTCTTCCTGATCGTGATGCTGGTGCTGTTCTTCCTGGGCTTCGTGCTGGACTTCCTGGAAATCATCTACATCGTGATCCCGATCGTGGGGCCGGTGATCTATGGCGGGTCGTTCGATCCGAAGTGGGTGACCATCATGGTGGCGGTGAACCTGCAGACCTCGTTCCTGACACCGCCCTTCGGGTTCGCGCTGTTCTACCTGCGCGGGGTTGCCCCCAAGGAGGTGACGACAGCCCATATCTACCGCGGGATCGTGCCCTTCGTGCTGATCCAGGTGGTGGGCATCGCCATCCTGTGGGCCTTCCCGTCGATCGTGACCATCGTGCCGGCACTGATCCCGAACTGATCCGGGACGCAGGACAGGAAAACGGAAAAGGGGGCCCCAAGCGGGCCCCTTTGCTTTTCCTGCAGGGGGAGGGGCGCTGCCCCTCTTGGCCAAGGGCCAATTCACCCTGGAGTACTTCTTGAAAGATGAAATGGAGCGGCGCAGGTCTCAGGTGAACTGGATCAGATCCCAGCGGTTGCCGAAGGGATCGCGCCAGACAGCGACGGTGCCGTAGGGCTCGTGCCGCGGGTCTTCCTCGAAGGTCACGCCCTGGGCCAGCATGGCGGAATGGTCGCGCTCAAAGCTGTCTGTGGCGAGGAACAGCCCGACGCGGCCGCCGAACTGGTTGCCGATGGCGGCCTGCTGCTCAGGGCCTTCGGCACGGGCCAGCACCAGGCTGCCCTGCGAAGCACCCGGTGGCAGAATGCGCACCCAGCGTTTGCCGCCCTGATCGATGTCCTCGGCCAGCTGCCAGCCGAGCTGGCCGCAGTAGAAGGCGATGGCGGCGTCGTAATCGGGCACCACCAAGGAAACTGCGTGGAGGTATTGCATCAGCGGCTGCGGTGTATGGGATGTTCAGGCAGCTGGATGTTGGCGACCTGTTCGGCGATCGGATCGGTCGACAGCGGGTGGCTGGCCGCCTCGAATTCCGCCGGGTCGGTCATCTTCTTCCATTCGCTCTGATGATAGATCTCAAGGCCTGAGAATTTGGCTTTGTAGCCCATCTTCTGGCTGCCGGGCACCCAATAGCCGAGGTAGACGTAGGGAAGGCCCGCCTCGCGCGCAATGCTGATGTGGTCGAGGATCATGAAGGTGCCGAGCGAGTTCTGCGGCTGGTCCGGCGCGTAGAACGAATAGACCATGCTGAGCCCGTCCTCCAGCACATCGGTGAGCGATACAGCAGTCAGCTGGTTGCTGCCTTCTTCGGCATATTCCACCACCCGGCTGCGGACCGGTGTTTCCTCAATCATCGCAGCGTATTCGAAGACATCCATGTCAGCCATGCCGCCATCGGCATGGCGGCTGTCCAGATAGCGGCGGAACAGGGCGAACTGATCCTCGGTCGCCCAGGGCGATGTCGCCCGCCGCTCCAGACGGGCGTTGCGCTTGAGCGTGCGTTTCTGGCTGCGGGTTGGGGTGAAGGCCGAAACATCGATCCGCGCCGACAGGCAGGCCGAGCACTCCGAGCAGGACGGCCGGTAGAGCACGTTTTGCGAGCGCCGGAAGCCCTGCTGGCTGAGGCTGTTATTAAGCTGCTCCACCCCGTCGCCCTGCAGCGCGGTAAACAGCTTCCGCTCCATCCTGCCCGCCAGATAGGGGCAGGGCTGCGGGGCTGTCACGTAGAACTGAGGAGCAATGGGAAGGGTATGGCGCATCGGAACTCTTCAGCGGTTTTGCGGGGCAGATGGAACGGACGCCTGCAACGGGCGGCAGATACTCCAGCTGATGATAGCAATGCGGTTCCGATGCGCCAAGTAGCCTTGTGGAAAATGGTTTAACGGGCTCTTGCGGATTTCGCTCAAACCCGGCGGTTCAGCATTACGGTGCCGAGGAAATGGTCGGTCAGCCCCTGGCCGCGCGGCGAGGTCAGCATCAGAATAATCGAGATCACTTGCAGGACCGGAAAGCCCAGCGAGATGGAGTAGCCCGCGGTGTGCAGCGCTGCCAGGCCGCTGTCGAGCCGCTGGCCGGTGCTGTCGCGCAGCTCGATCCCGGCAAAGCGCATCCCCCAGGTGGCGGAGCCGTTGGCGATTGTCACGGTCCGGTAGGCAAAACCCACTGCCAGATACAGAAGCGGCCAGATCAGCAGGCCGGTAAAGGCGGTCAGCACCACCGCAACGGCGCTGAGGGTAAAGATCAGGATGCTGTCGATGATCCAGGCGATCAGCCGCTTGGCCGGAACAGACGAATAGAATTCTGCCTGGTAGTCGGGATCGGGCAGGGCGGTCATGTATGGGGTCCTTTGCGAGGAGGAAGAAGCAGGTAGGGGAAGCCCCGCCCGGACGGGGCGGGGCAGCCGGAGGAGGAGGGCAGCTTAGTGGCGCTTGGGTTCGCCGCCGTCTTGGTCCTCGTCCTCCGCGTCATCGCCATGATCGGCGGCGCGGGCGCGCTCATTCATGAACTGGTCGAATTCGGCTTTGTCCTTGGCTTCGCGCAGGCGTTCCAGGAAAGCTTCGAAATCATGCTGCTCCTGTTCCAGGCGGCGCAGCGTGTCGGCTTTGTACGCGTCAAAGGCGCTGTTGCCTGAAGGTTTCATCGCCGAGAAGCCGTGACGTGCCCAGGTTTTGCCTTTGTGGCGGCAGGAGGATTTGCTGAACATTCGTTTGCTCCAGATCATGTAGAAAAGAAGGGCCAAGCCCACGGGCCAGAAGAAAACAAAGCCAAGCACCATGGCGGCAATCCAGGCGCCTTTGCCCTTGCTGTCCAGCCAGGCTTCGCTGCGGGAAAACCAGCCCTGCACCGGTGCATGGGGGGCGGTTGGGGTGAAACTCGTCATCGGGGTCCTCCAGTTTGCGGGTCTATGTAAATTCCTTTCACATTACTGCATATCGGAAGCCGCCGCTGGGGTTTCAAGGCTTCATGTAAATCTTTTTCACATCTTCTGCTGCGGCCAGGTCCTCAGGTGCGCAAGGGGCAATTGTCTTGCTGATAAGGCAATTGCTATTTCTTCAGAGGCCGGACCGTCAGCGGTTGGCGCAATCCTGCGTCAGCTCCGGCTAGACGCAGATGCTAAAGAAGGGCCATGGAAACCTTGAAAACGCGCGCCGGCACCGGGCCTCGCATAGTGCGGAGCGGCAATTCGGCCATTGACGCGGCGGTGCCGCGGGAACAGTGTCGGGAGCATGACGACCGCTCTGCAGATCACCCGCATTCCCCGCCCCTTTGACCACGAACTTGGCGACGAAGCGCGCGCGCTTGTACCGGCGCTAACCGGCGATCTGGCGGATCTGGTGGCCGGGGCCTGCGGCTCCAGCCCCTATCTCAAGGAGCTGACAGCGCGGGAGGCGGGCTGGTTGCCGGAAGCGCTGCAGGACCCGGATGCGGCGCTGCGCAGCGTGCTGGCGGACTGCCGCGCGCTGGAAGGCACACAGCTCAAACCCGGCCTGCGTCAGGCCAAGCGGCGGCTGGCGCTGCTGACCGCGCTGTGCGACCTCAGCGGCGGCTGGAGCCTGGAACAGGTGACCGGCGCGCTGACGGAATTCGGCGGGCTGAGCGCGGATGTGGCCATCAAGGCGGAGATCGCGACGCTGATCCGGCGTAAAAAACTGCCGGGGCTGACGGAGGATGACGTGGAGACCGCAGGCGGGCTCACCATCCTGGCGATGGGCAAGATGGGCGCGCATGAGCTGAACTACAGCTCTGACATCGACCTGATCTGCCTGTTCGACGAAACACGTTTCGACCCGGATGATTTCTATGAGGCACGCCAGGGCATGGTGCGCGCGACCAAGAACATGTGCGCGGCGCTCAGCGACCGCACCGGCGAAGGCTATGTGTTCCGCACCGACCTGCGGCTGCGGCCGGACCCGGCGGTGACACCCGTCTGCCTGGCGATGGAAGCGGCCGAACGCTATTATGAAAGCCTGGGACGAACCTGGGAGCGCGCCGCCTATATCAAAGCACGTCCCTGTGCCGGCGACATCAAGGCTGGGGAGCGTTTCCTCAACACCCTGCGCCCCTTTGTGTGGCGGCGGCACCTGGATTTTGCCGCCATTCAGGACGCCCACGACATCCGCCTGCGCATCCGCGAGAACAAGGGCACCGGCGGTGCCCTGCATGTTCCGGGCCACGATATGAAGCTGGGCCGCGGCGGCATCCGCGAGATCGAGTTCTTCACCCAGACCCGGCAGCTGATTGCAGGCGGGCGCGACGAGAGCCTGCGTCTGCGTGGCACCGTTGAAGGGCTGGCAGCACTGGCGGACAAAGGCTGGGTGCCGCCAGAGGTGGCAGAGACCTTGACTGCCCATTACCGCGCTCACCGCGAGGTCGAGCACCGCATCCAGATGGTGCATGACGCCCAGACCCACCGGATGCCGAAATCCGAGGACGGGATCGCCCGGGTCGCTTGCCTGATGGACCGTGACCCTGCCGAGCTGATGGCGGAAATAAAGGAGCGCCTGGAAGAGGTGCATACGCTGACCGAGGGATTCTTTTCCCCGGGCGCCGCTCCGCCGCCTGCAGCCGTGCCGGAGGATACGGCAGAACTCGACGGCGCCGTAATCGCCCGCTGGCCGACTTACCCGGCGTTGCGCTCGGCCCGCGGCGCGCAGATCTTTGAACGGTTGAAGCCGGAACTGCTGGCCCGGGTCGCCAAGACCGCCAAACCGGCGGAGACGCTGCTGGCGCTCGACGGTTTCCTGGCGGGGCTGCCTGCCGGGGTGCAGCTGTTCTCGCTGTTCGGCGCAAATCCGCAGCTCATCGACCTGCTGATCGACATCGCCGGCACTTCCCGCGAGCTGGCCAGCTTCCTGTCCCGCAATTCCGCCGTATTTGATGCGGTGATCGGCGGCTCGTTCTTCGACCCCTGGCCGGGAGCAGCCAAACTGCGGGCGGAACTGAACCGGCGCCTGGCCCTGGAAAGCGATTACGAATCCCGCCTCGACGCCACCCGCCGCTGGTGCAAGGAATGGCACTTCCGCATCGGGGTGCACCACCTGCGCGGGCTGATCGACGGCCGCCAGGCTGGGGCGCAATACGCCGAATTGGCCGAGGTGGTGATCGCCGGGATCACTCCGGAAGTGGTGGATCACTTCTCCCGCAAGCACGGTCCGCCGCCGGGCCGGGGCGCAGCGGTGCTGGCGATGGGCTCGCTCGGTGCCGGGCAGATCCACGCGCAATCCGATCTCGACATCATCGTGATCTATGATCCCGGCACGGAGGAGATGTCCGAAGGCAAACGCCCGCTGGCAACGCGCCCCTACTACGCCCGTTTGACCCAGGCCTTTGTCACGGCGCTTTCCGCCCCGATGTCCCAAGGCCGCCTTTATGAAGTCGACATGCGGTTGCGCCCCTCCGGCACGCAGGGGCCGGTGGCGGTCAGCCTGGCGGGGTTCACCCTCTACCAGCAGAACGAGGCCTGGGTCTGGGAACATCTGGCATTGACCCGCGCGCGGGTGGTGGCCGGGGACGACAGCCTGGCTGCGGAAATCGAGGATTTCCGGGCAGGCTTCCTGGCGCAGCCGCGGGAACGCGGCAAGGTGCTGCAAGAGGTCGCGCAGATGCGCACGCGGCTTGCTGCCGCCAAGGCGCCGGCGGGCGTTTGGGACGCCAAGAACGGGCCCGGCCGGATGATGGATGTGGAGCTGATTTCCCAAGCAGGCGCGCTGACGTCCGGCTCTGGCGCGCGCGATGTGGCCGCGGGCCTGGCCGGTGCTGTCGCTGCCGGATGGCTGAGTGACGCGGATGCAGAATACCTCGGCGCTAGTTACCGTCTATTCTGGTCCGTGCAATGCGCAGCGCGGCTGCTCTCCGGCAAAGCCATCGACTCCGATGGTATAGGGGAGGGCGGGGCGCAGTTCCTTTGCCGCACCACCGGCTATACCCGGCTGGAAGAGCTGGAGCAGGAACTGCAGGCCCGCTACTCACGCTGTGCTGCGATCATAGGGGAAGCCTTGCAAGAGGAAGGGGCGGATGAAGAAGGGCAGCATTGAACAGGACCCGCGCGGTCTGATCTACGAATCCTACCGGATCGACGGCATTACCGGCGCGCAATGCCGCAGCATCTTCTTTGACTGGGCGCTGGGCATGGACGCCGCCCGCGACAGCCGCGCCGATATCCAGGCGCTGCTGGAGCGCTACGGCAGCGAACAGCCGGATCACCCGATGACGGCTGTGCTGCGCGACGGTTTGGCTGGCGCGGAAAAGCCGCGCCGCCGCGGCGGCTGGCGCTCGCGCGAACGGTGACAAGCTTGCTGGGCACACAGACCCAACTCCGGGCTGTTGTTCTGAAGGCAGGGGTGAAGCGGCCCCTTTTCCTGTACCTGGCTTAAGGATATGAGGGGGCCATGACAGCCTCCTCCGATGCGCCGCAGCGCCCCCGTGTGAAAATGAAACCCAAGTCCAACGCCCGCGCCATCCGGCACGGGTTTCCCTGGGTCTATGCCAACGAGCTGGTGACCGACCGGCGTACCCGCAAGCTGGCGCCCGGCACCCTGGCGGTGCTGGAGGATGAGGCACAGCGCCCTCTGGGGTTGGTCTCCGTGAACCCGGAAAGCAAGATCATCGCCCGGATGCTTGACCGCGACCCGGAGGCGGTGATTGATCAGGCCTGGTTCGCCGCTCGCCTCTCCCGTGCACTGGAAATGCGCGAACAGCTCTATGACGCGCCCTTCTACCGGCTGGTGCACGCAGAATCCGACGGGCTGCCCGGTGTGGTGATCGACCGCTTTGGTGCGGTTTGCGTGGTCCAGCCCAACGCCGCCTGGGCCGAGGCGCATCTGGACATGCTGACTGCAGCCCTGTCGGAGGTGACCGGTGCAGAGGTGATCTTGAAAAACGCCTCCGGCCGCACCCGCTCCCTGGAGGGGCTGGACGACGTGAACCTGACCTTGCGGGGCGAGGCCCCTGCCGCGCCGGTGCCGGTTCAAATGAACGGCGCCACCTATATGGCCGACCTCACCGGCGGCCAGAAGACCGGGCTGTTCTTCGACCAGCGGGAAAACCACGCCTTTGCCGCCCGCCTGACTGCGCCGGGCGCCAAGGTGCTGGATGTGTTCTCACACGTCGGCGGCTTTGGCCTTGCGATGCTGGCCGGCGGGGCAGGGCATGCGACCTGCGTCGACGGCTCGGCAGCAGCACTCGAACTGGCTGTGCAGGGCGCCGCCTCCAGCGGCCACCAGGAAAAGTTCACCGCCCGCCAGGGCGATGCCTTCGAAGTGCTGGCCGCGCTGGCTGAGGAAGGCGAGAGCTTTGACGTGGTGATCTGCGACCCGCCCGCCTTTGCACCGTCGAAACAGGCGCTGGAGGCTGGCCTGCGCGCCTATGAGCGCGTCGCCAAGCTGGCCGCACCACTGGTGAAACCCGGTGGCTACCTGGGCCTCTGTTCCTGCTCGCACGCCGCCGATCTCACCAGGTTCCGCAACGCTTCGGCCCGCGGCATCGGCAAGGCAGGCCGCCGGGCTGCGCTGATCCACACCGGCTACGCCGGCCCAGACCACCCGCAGCTGCCGCAGCTGGCCGAAAGCGGCTATCTGAAGGCCGTGTTTTTCCGGCTGGATTGAAACGGGTGAAGCTGCTCCTCGACACTTGCGTGCTCTACCCGACCGTGATGCGGGAGATGTTGCTGGGCGCGGCGGGGCTGGGCCATTTCACCCCGCTCTGGTCTGCCCGCATTCTGGGCGAGTGGGAACACGCGGCGCTGAAACTCGGCCCTGAGGGCGCAGCGCAAGCGAAGGCGGAAATCGCCCTGGTCCGGGCTCATTGGCCCAAGGCCGAAGTTGCTCCGGCCCCGGGTACTGAGGCCCGCCTCTGGCTTCCTGACAGCGCAGACACCCATGTGCTGGCCGCTGCTATTGCAGGGCATGCCGACGGTATCGTGACAGTGAACAACAAGGACTTCCCCCGCCACACATTGGCAGAGGAAGGCCTGGAGCGCCTTGGCCCGGATGAACTCCTCTACCGTTTTTGGCTTGAGGACAGCACCGGATTGGAGGCGCTTGGCAACCAGGTGCTCGCGGAGGCAAACCGCCTCTCTGGCGGCAGCTGGGAGATCCGCCCGCTGCTCAAGAAGGCCCGATTGCCACGGCTCGCCAAGGCATTGTCAGCCTGACCGCGATTTCATCTTTCCTGAAATACTCCGGGGAGTTTGAGGGGCCGGCCCCTCAATCCCGCCCGTGCCGCAGGCTCAGCCCTTGGCCCATTTCGCTTCCAGCCGCTCCAGCGCGGCGATGCGCTCTTCGGTTTTGGGATGGCTCATCAGCCAGGCCGGTGCCATGCCTGCGCGCGATTGCGTCAGCTCTTCCAGCTTGGCAAACAGGCTTTTCTGCGGGGCGAGGCCGATGCCTGCCTTGGTCAGCAGTGCAGCGGCGTATTCATCGGCCTCATACTCATCGCCGCGCGACAGCCGCGCCGCCAGCAACGATGTCAGCACCCCGGCAATCCACGGCCCGACAAAGGGAATATAGCGCCCGAGAATGATCATCAGCGCGGTGCGCAGCGCGTTCTGGCCGGAGAAATCAATCATCCGCTTCCTCGCATGCCCCAGCGCCACATGGCCCAGCTCGTGCGCAATCACGGAGGCCATTTCCTCGGCGCTGACCTCACCGTTCTGGTACTTGCGGTAAAATCCGCGGGTGATGAAGATGCGTCCGTCCGGCGCCGCCAGCCCGTTGACCGGGTCGACCTCGTAAATATGCACGGGAATGCGGGCAATGTTCAGCGCCGCCGCCAGCCGGTCAGTCAGCTGTTTGAGCCTGGGGTCGGCCAGCTCAGTCGAGCGCTGGTCAAGCTCCCGGTGGGTGCGCCAGATCGAAATCCGGTACATCACAAGGCCATAGGCAACGGCCAGCAGGATCGGCAGAAGGCGCAGCATGGCACAGATATGGGCCGAAACCGCGCCTCCAGCAAGAGGCAGCAGTCAGGAAGCCTTGCACCCAGCGCAGGCCGCCATGCAAAATCCGCACTCGCCGCCGCGCCCCGCATCCATTAAGGGGGTGCGACCCAAAGGCTCCAGAAAACAACGGCTTCCGGCACATGGCACCGCTCTCTCAGCTCCGCAACATCGCCGACACCGGCGAGACCCTGCACCGCAGCGGCTGCGCGCCCTACAAGATCGAGAAATACCTGCAGTTCTATGCCAGGAAGCAAGGCATCAACGTGATCGTGCAGGCCACCCCCACCTCGATCTCCTGCCAGTTCCCGGACGAGGACAACCAGTTCATCATCCGCCGCCTGGAGCCCGCACAAATCAACCTCAGCCTGCTGGCGCGCACCATCATCCGCATCAACGCGGTGGAGGACCCGGGGATCGAGGAGCCGGGCCGCTATCCTGGCTGGCTGATCATGCTGGCCAATATCGCCATTCCGCCCGCCTTCCTGACCCTCATCGGCAGCGCGCTGACGACAATCGCGCTGTCGGCGGTGCTGGGCTTCCTGGTCTGGCTCTGCCAGCTGTTCTGCCGCGGCGACCGGGTGATCCTGGTGGAGTTCCTGTCGGCGCTGGTCGCGGGGCTGGCGGTCTCGCTGGTCAGCAGCATGGGGGTGGAGGTGCCGGTCTGGGGCACCTGCATCGCCGCCATCGTGCTGTTCGTGCCGGGGCTGTCGATTGCCAACTCGCTGGAGTGCCTCGCCTTCAATGACGTGATCTCAGGTTCCAGCCTTTTTGCCCAGTCAATCTTCGTGCTGATGAAACTGTTCATTGGCATCTACATCGGCGTAAGCATCGGTGCGGCGCTCTGGGGGGCAACGCCGCATGTGGAGAACGTGAACGGTGTCCTGTGGTGGATGCCCTACCTGGCGCTGCCGGCGCTGTCGTTTTCCATCGGGATAATCTTCAACGCGCGGATGGTGGACATCCTGCGGGCGCTGCCGGTCACCGTGCTAGGTATGTGGGGGCCGCTCTATCTGGGCTTTGGCGGCGGCTGGATCGTCGGCACCTGGGTCACCGCCATGTGCATCACGCTGTACGGCACCTGGCTGGCCAAGTCGCTGAACCTTACCGGCGCCATCTACATCGTGCAGGGCATCCTGATCCTGGTTCCCGGCAGCCGGGTGCTGATGAGCGCGACGCAATCGCTGTTCAATGAGACCCTGATGGCAGACGCCAGTATCGGCCTGTCAGCCCTCCTGATGTTCTCGGCCATCGTGGCGGGGCAGGTGACGGCGCTGGCGCTCTATTCGCAGAAGAACCGTAACCTCGCCAGCTAGGCGCTGCGTTCAGCGGCCGGAAGTTCCCACGTGCTTTCGGGCAGCCCCGCGTCCGAGGCCGATGGCCAGCCGCTGGCGGTCACCGCATCCTGCAGCGCAGCATAGCAGTCCGGGTCGATACCGGGGCCTGCCAGGTCATCCATGATGGCATAGGTCTTCTCCAGCGGCAGCGCTGACCGGTAGGGGCGTTCGGCGGTCAGCGCGTCAAAGATATCGGCCACTGCCATCACCCGCATATCCTGCGTCAGCTGGCTGGCATCCATACCGTACGGGTAGCCCTTGCCGTCCAGCCGCTCATGATGCGCCGCGCTCACATCCGCAAGCTCCCGGAAGGCGGCAATCCTGCTCAGCACCTCATGGCCCAGTACCGGGTGCCGTTTCATCAGGGTGAACTCCTCATCCGTCAGCTTGCCGGGCTTGTCCAGGATGGTGTTGGAGACACCAAGTTTGCCGATGTCATGCAACAGGGCCCCCCGCACCATCCAGCGGCGGCGTCCGGGGGAGTAGCCCAGCTGGTCGCAGATCAGCCCGGTATAACGCGCCACCCGCTGCGAATGGCCGTGGGTAAAGGGGCTCTTGGCGTCGATCACCAGCGAAAACGCCCGGGCGATCTCATCCAGGTAGTCTTCATCCAAGGCATGGATATGCTGCGCCTGCGGGGTGGCAAAGACCTCTGCCTCCAGCGCGGGGTCCTGCAAATCCGCCAGGAAGCCGGGGCGGCGGATCACCGCGGTGAATACCGGCACAAGGTCCGGGTCGAACCAGCTGCCTGCGCGGGCTTCCAGCTCCGCCGCGGCGGCCTCTGCCCCTGCGCTGGCGGCAAAGACGTCTGCTACCTGCGCCATCAGCGCGATGCGCGCAAACAACGGGATTGCGGCGCCTTCCAGGCCCTGCGGCTGGCCGCCGCCGTCCCAGTGCTCATCCAGGCTGGCGATGCCCTCTGCCACATCCTCGGAAAAGCGCATCTGCCGGGCAATACCGGCGCCGCGGTTGCAGCGGGTCTCGATCAGCTCGCCCGCCAGCTGGCCGTTTCTGGCAATCACGTGGCCCAGCGTTTTCAGCTTCTGCAGCGGGCTGGTCCCCAGCGCGGTGTTGCGCAGCAGGAATTCGATGCCCTGCCGTGAGCCGCTCACCGTCTTGAAGTTCTGTTTGAAGGACAGATCATCGGTCAGGTACAGCTGGCAGATGCGGGCCGCGTTGGAGCTGCACCCCAGATCCTTCAGCAGCAGCGTGAAATAGAGGTCGGAGAGCGCCTGCGGCGGCAGTTCCAGCTCCCGCGCGGCCTGCATACCGATCCAGCAGCAGCGGACGCAATGGCCCTTGGGCTGGCCTTCGGTAAGATCCAGCGCATGGCTGAGCGCGCCAAGCAGCTCCCCCAGCCGCAGGATGCCCTGCGGTGCGGAGCCGCCGGCCTGGCCGGGACTGGAGGAGGAAAAGGTATAGGTCATTGGCCTTCGGCAGTGAAAATGCGGAAGGCCAATGACAGCACGGACAGGATTAACCTGGCCTTACCCGGCGCAGGATAGGGGTGGGAACTCTACGCCCGATTTTCGTAAAATGTCCGGGGCCGCCGTTTGGCAGCCCCGCGGTCATTATTCAGGGGCCGCCGCTTGGCAGCCCCCAGGGCCCCGGCCCTAATTCACACCCAGCTTGCCAGGGAATTCAATGTTTATCTCCAGGCTCGACAGTTCGTCGCCGCGCTCCATGCGGATGTCGATCGCCTCGTCGCCGAGTTGCATGTGGCGGCGGATCACTTCGAGAATCTCGCGCTGAAGCTGGGGCAGGCAGTCGGGGCGGGCGCCGCCGCTGCCGCTGCGCTCATGCGCCAGCAGGATCTGCAGCCGTTCCTTGGCGGTGCTGGCAGAAGCTTTGCGGGGGCGGAGGGAAAATCCGAACATCGCTTACACCGCCCGGCGGAACAGCCGCTGCAGCAGCCCGCGCCTCGGGTCGGCCGCAATCCGCATCTCGATCTGCTCGCCGATCAGCCGGCCCACCGCGTCCTCATAAGCGGTTGCCGCTGCAGACGGTTCATCCATCACCACCGGCACACCCAGGTTAGAAGCGCGCAGAACCGCAGTGCTTTCCGGGATGATGCCCAAGAGCGGCACCGCCAGGATTTCCAGCACATCCTCCACCGGCATCATCTCGCCGCTGTCGATGCGGGACTTGTCGTGGCGGGTGATCAGCACCTGCGCCTTGACCGGCTCGGCACCGGTTTTGCTGGCGCGTTCGGTGATGCTGTTCAGCAGCCCAAGAACCCGGTCGCTGTCACGGACAGAGGACACTTCGGGGTTGGTGACGACAATCGCCTCATCGGCAAAATGCATCGCCATCTGCGCGCCGCGCTCAATCCCGGCAGGGCTGTCGCAGATGATATAGTCGAACTCCTGGCGCAGCTCGTCCAGAACTTTCTCAACACCTTCTTTAGTCAGCGCATCCTTGTCGCGTGTCTGCGACGTGGGCAGCACCGACAGGTTCTCCAAACGCCGGTCGCGGATCAGCGCTTGCTTCAGCTTGGCATCGCCCTGGATCACATTGATGAAGTCGAACACCACCCGGCGCTCGCATCCCATGATCATGTCCAGGTTGCGCAATCCGACGTCGAAATCGATCACAACCGTTTTGTGTCCGCGCCGCGCCAGTTCGGCACCCACTGCCGCCGAGGTTGTGGTCTTACCAACGCCGCCTTTGCCCGAGGTGACCACGATCACCCGGCCAAGCGGCTCTTCCAGTTTCAGGTCTTTACTCATTCGTCCTGCCTCTCTCATCCCAGCCTTCATCCCAGGGCTTCTACACACAGCCGTTCGTCCTGCAGGAATACCTGCACCGGACGGTTCAGCAGATCCGGCTCCAAATTCTCGCTTGTCCGGTACAGTCCGGCGACTGCCAGCAGCTCCGCGTCCAGGTCGCGGCAGAAGATCCGGGCGCTCTCGTCACCTTCGGCCCCCGCCATGGCACGGCCTCTCAGCCGCCCGTAGACATGAATGCTGCCGCGCGCGATCAGCTCCGCGCCCGAACTGACCGGCCCGACCACCACCAGGTCGCCGCCTTCGGCCACCACCGTCTGGCCCGAACGCACCGGCTGGGTGATCAGCCTGTTTTCCGGCGGCCGCAGTTTCTTGGGGAGCCCGCGGCGGGTGCCCGGCTTGGTGCCGCTGTCCATGTTCAGCGGTGCATCTTTGCCGCTGGCGATGCTGATCAGCCCGGCGTCCTCAGCCGCAGAGATCTGTTCCGGCGAAGCATTCTGCACACCAAACACCGCCAGGCCGCGGCTGCGCAAACTGTCGGTCAGCGCCCGCAGCTCGGCCGGGCGCGACAGGCAGGGAGCCTGGGCCAGATCCAGAATCAGCGGCGCGCCGTCAAAGAAATGCGGGCTCCAGCGCAGCTGTGCATCCAGTGCCGCGTAAAAGGCCTTGTCCAGCGGCCCGTCCTCCGGGCGCAGCGCTACGGCGGTGAAGTACCGCCCGCGGATTTGAAAGGGCTTTATGGCGGCGGCGGGGGAGTCCCCGCGGGGGGCTATGTCTTGATGCGGCACGCTCACGCGATGCTCCTGCTCGGGGGATTGCGGCTTTGGCCCGCTGTTTCTTTTTAACTTGGGTACCGTTTGGGCAATGGGCCGTTCAACCGTCGCATGGCGGCTTCGGCGGACATGCGCCGGATGCCGTGCGCACCGGCGGATTTCCGCAGGCAAACTGCTTCAGGTTGCGAAGAAAACCATTGCCCCGGCCAGATGCGGCTGCGGCTAAAGCTGCAGGGGGGCGGACTGTCCTGAGGTCTCAAGGTCCCAGACCGCTTTCCACTCTGCCCCCTGGCGCTCGAGGATCAGATAGTTCCGCTCCGCCGCATAGCGGCCGGCCTGACCGGGGATCTTGCGGATACGGATGGGGTGGCCGGGCAGGGGCGCATCGCCCAGCCAGGACAGAACGCCCAGTGCCCGCGCCCAAGCCTTGGGCGGGGCGCGGTGGGAAATGCCGGAGGCCACCAGCTGGTCCAGAACCTTGCCGCCGCCCAGGGCCATCTCGCCCCGCGTGGCCAGGTGGATTTCGCCGGACACTGCCGTGACCCGCTGGCCGTCCTTGGCGGCCACCTCCCGCATCATGCGCAGCATCCGCCGCCAGGAGGCACGATGCGCCCGGCTCTGCCACTGGTCGCGCAGGTCATCCTCATATTTCTGCATCCGCGGTGTCAGCACCATCAGCAGCTCCAGCAGCGACAGCCGCGGCCCCAGCAGGGGCACGCTGGACAGCAGAAAGGTCTGGCCCGGCGCAGCACGTTTCACCTCTGCCTTCATCATCCGCCAGCCGCCCCTTGCCATCACCCGGCGGCGGCTGCGCTCGGAGCGCAGGTCGGGCGCCAGCAGCCGCAGCCCCGGCGCCTCGATACGCCAGCCCAGATGTGTGCCCTCGGGGTCGGGAAACCGTGCGGGCAGGTCTCCGTCGCAGCAGCCGTGCTGGAACAGCAGCGCCGCCTCGCGGGCCGCTGCAAACAGGGTCTGCCCGACCGGCGAATAGGTGCTGGAGCGGCGCAAGCTGCCCCAGCCGTCGCAGATGTCATGGTCGTCCCACTGCATCAGCGAGGGGACGCGGGCCGCAATCCACGCCAGCTCCGGCGCGCTGTAGACCGCCAGGTAGCGGCGCAGAAAACCTTCCCGCAGATACCTGCGCAGACTGGCAAGGTCCTCCCGCGAGGGGTCGCTCGGCAGTTTGTCCGGCCAGCTATTGCTGAGCCGGTGGCCGTCCGTGACCTCGTCGGCATAGATCTGATCCCCGCCATGCAGCAGCAACGAGAAGGGCCGCGAGCGGTGCTCCGCCCCCATCCTCGCCCACATGGCGTTGCGTTCGTTGCCGTCGCGGTCCAGGTCGCCATGCTCCTCGCCGTTGCAGGAAGCATAGGCGATCCGCAGATCGCCGCCAAAACCGCCTGCGAGCTCATAGCGCGTGCCGTTCCATTGGTAGGCGGAAGGGCAGTCCGCCGGCAGGCTGAACCGCGCCCGCAGCACCGTATGGGTGCCGTATTCCGCCAGCGGTTCGGGCTGCGCTTCACTGCCGTCCAGCTGAACAGGCGGCAGAGCCGCGCCGTAGGGCGCAATGAACATAGCGGCCAGATGCATCCGGCCATCGCGCAGATCATCAAGGATCAGGATCGGGCCGGTTATTTCGCCAGTTATCGGGCCTGGTGTATGGGTGCTGCTGCTCATGCCGTCACAGCACCTAGGTGCGGGCGGCGGCGCAATCAACCGCTGGCGGCATTACTTTGTACGGTTGCCGGGTCTGCGGCAGAAAAGCCGGTGGCGATACACGGGCGGGTGTAGTCAGGCTGCCGGCATATTGCCCAACCGCCTCCGGCCCGTCCGCAGGCGCGGATTTTTCAGGAGATTTGACATGCAATGGAGTTTTTTGGCTGCTGCCCTTCTGGCCGCCCTGTGGATGCTTGTTCATGCCGTTGCTGGAGGCCGTGAATGCGCCCGTCCCCTGGCGCAGGACCGGCAGCTGCCGGATGTCGTGCGCGAGACCACGCTCTTGTGCTGGCATCTGGTCACCGGCTGCCTGGGGCTGATGGCGCTGTTCCTGTTCCTCGGCGCCCGCGGATCGGAGGGGTTGGCGCTGGCCGGAACCGCAATGGCCGCAATGATGGCGGCGGTCGGGCTGCTGCTACCGCCGCTGCGCCGGGCGGGTTACGGACTGCTGCCGCAGGGCTGGCTGTTCGTGCCGGTGGCCGCTCTGGGCGCCTGGGGGCTGTGGGGCGGTTAGCGCAAGGTCAAACACAAAGACGGCCCTCCCGCCCGTCCAGCGTGCATGCGGCATGCCCGATTGCCGGTCGGGCCTGGCGCCGGAGCCGCGGCTCCGGCGCGCATCCTGCCCGCAGGGCAGGATGCCATGCTCAAGACCGCCAAGGGGTTCTGGCACCAGCCAGCGCACCTGCGGGGGCGGGAGGGCCGATTGGCCTGAGGGTCCGCTTGTTCCGGGGCTAGCGGCTCAGCTCGCGCATGCCGCGTTCCAGCCCGTCCAGCGTCATCGGCACCATGCGGCCTTCAAAGATCTCGCGGATCATGCCGATCGAATGGGTGTAGTCCCAGTATTTCTCCGGCACCGGGTTGATCCACAGGTTCGAGGCCCAGGCTTCGCGCGCGCGCTGCAGCCAGACCTGGCCCGCTTCCTCGTTCCAATGCTCATTGGCGCCGCCGGGATAGGCGATCTCATACGGTGACATCGAGGCGTCGCCGACGAAGATGCATTTGTAGTCCGGCCCGTAAGTGCGCAGCACCTCGTGGGTTGGGATCTTTTCGTTCCAGCGCCGCCGGTTGTCGCGCCAGACGCCTTCATACAGGCAATTGTGAAAGTAGTAGTATTCCAGATGCTTGAACTCGGCCCGCGCAGCAGAAAACAGCTCCTCAACAACTTGGATATGCGGATCCATCGAGCCGCCCACGTCCAGAAACAGCAGCACCTTGACCGCATTATGCCGCTCCGGCCGGGTCTTCACGTCCAGATAGCCGTGCTCGGCAGTGGAGCGGATGGTGCCGTCCAAATCCAGCTCTTCCTGCGCGCCTTCGCGGACCCAGCGGCGCAGGCGCTTGAGGGCCACCTTGATGTTGCGGGTGCCCAGCTCGACATCGCCGTCCAGGTTCTTGAACTCGCGCTTGTCCCAGACCTTGACCGCGCGCTGGTGGCGGCTCTTGTCCTGCCCGATCCGCACGCCCTCCGGGTTATAGCCATAGGCCCCGAACGGCGAGGTGCCCGCTGTCCCGATCCACTTATTTCCGCCCTGGTGGCGGCCTTGCTGTTCCTTGAGGCGCTCCTTCAGCGTCTCCATCAGCTTGTCGAACCCGCCTAGCGCCTTGATCTCGGCCTTTTCTTCCGCGCTCAGATGCTTCTCGGCCATCTTGCGCAGCCATTCCTCGGGAATGTCCACCGCCTCCATCACCGCCTCGGCGGGGATCGCCTCCAGCCCTTCGAAGGTGGCGGCAAAGGCGCGGTCGAACTTGTCGATGTTGCGCTCATCTTTCACCATCGCCGCGCGGGCGAGGAAGTAAAAGGCCTCGATGTCATAGGTCGCCAGCCCCGCCTTCATCCCTTCAAGGAATGTCAGGTATTCGCGCAAGCTGACCGGAATGGACGCCTTGCGCAGGTTTTCAAAGAAGGGCTGGAACATCGCGGAGCCTCAGGACTTGGTTACGCCAGCACCCGGTGCGTCAGGATGGTTGCCAGCAGGCCGAGAATACCAAAAACGATGGCATAGACAGCCCCGTATTGCAGCATGTCCAGGGTGTTGCCGCCACGTTTGCGGGCCTTCAGCGCGCCGATGAGGGTGCCCAGCAGCACGCCTGCGATTACGATCATGGTCTTTTCCGTCCGTTGTCTTTTGTTGCAGGATCAGGACCCGGCCGGGCGCAGCGCGGCAATTTCCTCCAGCCGCGCCTCGACCACCCAATCCGGGCCAAAGCCGTACCTTGCCCATCCCAGGCTGTCCAGCCTGACCCGGCGGGCTTCGGCAGTGCGGTCCTCCAGTTCCAGGGCTTCCGCTTGCAGCATCAGCAGGGTGGACAACAGCGCTGCGTTTTCATGCGCCGAGGCGGTTTCCACTGCCGGGCGAAGCCGCGCCAGCGCCGCCGCACCGTTGCCGGTCGCAACCTCATAGGCGGCCAGCTGCACCGTCAGCTTGGCCTGGTGCATCCGGGTGCCCGGCTGGCCTTGCAAATAGCTCATCGCGGTCTGGAAGTGCTGCAGCGCCAGTTCCGGCTCGCGCACATGCAGCATCCGGCCCAGCGTGTAGTGGCTCAGGGCGCGGCGGTGGTCCTGCCAGCCCAGGTCGCGGGCAATCGCCGCGGCGCGGTTGGCGGCGCGCAGCCGCTCGCGCAGCCCGGTGCCGGGCCCCAGAGCCTGCTCATAGGCGTTGATCCAGGCCCGCGGCGTTTCCGGCAGCCAGGTGGCTGCAGACCGGGCGCCGCCGGGATTGAGCCGCGCCAGGATCGCGGGCAGCCGCTGCGCCACTTCCGCCCGGCTCATGCCGGTGCGCAGCTCGGGCGCATAGGTGGCGCGCAGGATCAGCATGTCAAAGCCGGTCAGCACCGCGTGGATATTGTCGTCGTTGAAGATCGAATCCGGCAGCCTGTACAGATCGTTCAGCGGTCCGAGCGCCTGGGCCAGCTCCTCATGCAGGCAATCGCGCACTTCCTGCGGGCTCACGTCGTTGGGGATGAACACTGCCAGCCGCTCGCGGCTGCGCAGCAGTGACCAGTTGGTGCGCGGGCTGCGCCGGTTGCGCCGGTATTCCGCCAGAGACGATACATTGGGCACCACGAAACAGGCCGCCTTGGGCAGCGCCCGGCGGATCTCGGCGCGGGAGACAGACTGGATTGTAATGCTCGCACTGTCGCCGGAGACGCGGCGGATCGGAATGCCGGCCTCGTCCTGCAGCCGCGCCAGAAGCATGTTTAGATCACGGCTGAAACCCGGCGCAGGGGTGCCCGTCACCCGCAGGGTGATCGGGGTTTCGAACCGGGTGAACTGGGGCAGAGTGCTGCCGCCTTCCAGCCGGAAATGCAGGTCCAGAAAATCGCGGGCGATTTCGGCGTTGGACCGCTGCGGAGGCTGCGGCCGCTGGCGGGTGAACACCTTGACCGGAGGCAGCGCTGCCGGAGCCGCCACGGCCCGTGTCGGGGCCTCCACCCGCGCAGACGGGACGGCGCAGGCCGAAAGCGCCAGCAAGGCAGCGCCTGCAGCAGCTCTCTGAAGCAGCCTCAGGCCCTCGCGGCAGGCCAGGAGGTGTGAAACCGGGGCAGCGTCAGCAGGCAATCAGGCGTCTCCTATCAGCCCGGACCTGGACGCCCGGCTATTTCTCTTCTGATAGTGGAATTCGGCGGTGATTAGAAGGGACAGGCTCAACTGCCGGAAAAGGGCGCCTTCCGGATGGTCCCGCGGGCAAGGCCGCGGAACCGTTAAGCGCGGATCACGCGTGGAAGGCTGGGCCTCAGCGCCGCCCGCGGGCCATGAAGGCAAGCCGCTCGAACAGATGCACGTCCTGTTCGTTCTTCAGGAGCGCCCCATGCAGTTTGGGCAGCGCGTCCGCGCCGTTGCGGGCGATGTCCTCGGGGCTCAGATCCTCGGCCAGCAGCAGTTTCAGCCAGTCGATCACCTCGGAGGTCGAAGGCTTCTTTTTCAAACCCTGCGTTTCCCGGATCTCGTAGAACTGGGTCAGCGCGGCCGTCAGCAGCGCGTCCTTGATGCCAGGGTGATGCACCTCGACGATCTTCTTCATCGTCTCCGCGTCCGGGAAGCGGATGTAGTGAAAGAAGCAGCGCCGCAGGAAGGCGTCCGGCAGCTCTTTCTCGTTGTTAGAAGTGATGATCATGATCGGCCGGTGCTTGGCCTTGATCGTCTCGCCGGTCTCGTAGACGTGGAACTCCATCTTGTCGAGTTCCTGCAAAAGGTCGTTGGGGAACTCGATATCGGCCTTGTCGATCTCGTCGATCAGCAGGACGACCTTCTCATCCGCCTCAAACGCTTCCCACAGCTTGCCCTTCTTAATGTAGTTCTTCACGTCATGCACGCGCTCGTCGCCCAGCTGGCTGTCGCGCAGGCGGCTGACGGCGTCATATTCATACAGGCCCTGCTGGGCGCGGGTGGTGGACTTCACGTTCCACTCGATCATCCTGAGCCCGAGGGCGTCTGCCACCTGCTTGGCCAGCTCGGTCTTGCCGGTGCCCGGTTCGCCCTTGACCAGCAGCGGCCGCTCCAGTGTCACCGCCGCATTCACCGCAACCTTCAAATCATCCGTTGCGACATATTCCTTAGTGCCCTGAAATTGCATATCTTTCCTGTTCCAGTCATAATCGGTGCCGCAGCGCCAAGTTCTTATCACGCTTTTAACCAAACCACGCCACTATTGTGTAGTGACATTCCTTCCCGATAGGGATAAACGCTGCGGCAGAGGGGGAGCCAAAATGTTCAGGTGCAAATTATGACCAACATTATGGGCCAGACCGAAGGAGCCGAAATGAAGCAAGAAGTGTTTCTGCCGGACGACTACCGACCGGCCGAAGATGAGCCGTTCATGAATGAACGGCAGCTTGAGTATTTCCGACGCAAGCTATTGAATTGGAAGCAGGAACTACTGTCCGACAGCCGCGATACGATCGAAGGGCTGCAGGGCAACACCCGCAACATCCCCGATGTTGCCGACCGTGCCAGCGAAGAGACCGACCGCGCGCTTGAACTGCGCACCCGCGACCGCCAGCGCAAGCTGGTCGCCAAGATCGACTCTGCGCTGCGCCGCATTGACGAAGGTGAATACGGCTATTGCGAGGTGACCGGCGATCCGATTTCGCTCAAGCGCCTGGATGCGCGTCCCATCGCGACGATGAGCCTGGAAGCCCAGGAGCGCCACGAGCGCCGCGAAAAAGTCCACCGCGACGACTGACCGCTGTCTGGAGCGGACAAACCGACAATTAGATGACGCCGGGGTCTTTTGCTCCGGCGTTTTTTGTTTCATTGGGGGCGGGCGGAGAATCTGCAGGAGCCCATGGAACTCAAAGGTCTGAAAATAACCGTCATCGGCGCCGGGATCGGCGGTCTGACCGCAGCGCTGGCGCTGCGGCGCCAAGGCACCAGCGTGACCGTGCTGGAACAGGCCGAGGCAATCTCCGAGGTTGGCGCGGGCCTTCAGATCACTCCCAACGGTGTCGCGGTGCTCAAGGCGCTGGGGCTGGCCGATGACCTGGCCTGGTGCTCACAGCGCGCGCGCGCGGTGGTGCTGCGCGGCCACCGCCGCGGCAATGAGGTGCTGCGGCTGGACCTCGACGAATACGCCCACGGCCTGAACTATTACTTCGTGCACCGCTCGGATCTGATCGGCATCCTGGCCGGCGCTGCCCGGCGCGAGGGTGTGCAGGTGCGGCTGCTGCAGAAGGTTGAGCGGGTGGAGCCCGGACCGCAGCCTGTGGTGCATCTGGGCAATGGCGCCCAATGCGGCGGCGACCTGGTGATCGGTGCCGACGGGCTGCACTCGAAAGCCCGCGCTGCGCTCAATAGCGCGGATAAGCCGGTCTTCACCGGCCAGGTGGCCTGGCGCGCGACCGTTCCGAACCATCTGAACCTGCCGGCCGAAGCGCAGCTGTTCATGGGGCCGGGACGGCATCTGGTCGCTTACCCCTTGCGCGATGGCAGCCTGGTCAACCTGGTGGCGGTGCAGGAGCGCCGCGCCTGGGCTGAGGAGGGCTGGCATTTCAAGGACGACCCCGCCAACCTGCGGGCTGCCTTTGCAGGCTTCGGCGGCAATGCTGCGGCCCTGCTCCAAGCGGTCGAGGAAGTGCTGCTGTGGGGGCTGTTCCGGCATCCGGTGGCGGACCGCTGGCACGGCCGCAACACCGCAATCTTGGGTGATGCCGCGCATCCGACGCTGCCGTTTATGGCGCAGGGCGCCAATCTGGCGCTGGAGGATGCCTGGGTTCTGGCCCGCGCGCTGCACGAGGCGGATGATACCGGCGCAGGCCTCGCGCTCTATCAGGCCCGCCGCCGCGAGCGCGCGCAGAAAGTGGTGCGGGCAGCGAGCCGCAACGCCTGGAAATACCATCTGCGGGCGCCGCTCAGCTGGCCGGCGCATCAGGTGCTGAAACTGGGCGGCCGTTTTGCGCCGGACAGGATGGTCGGCCAGTTCGACTGGATCTACCGCCACGACGTCACCGCCTGAGGCAGAGCTGGCGGAGGCCTCCCGCCCGTCGCATGCTCATTTTTGAAATGAGCCGCGCCCGTTGGGCCGTGCGCCGCGCTGGCGCGCGGCGCTGGCTGTGCCTAGATGTCCAGTTCGACCCAGACCGGCACGTGGTCGGAGGGCTTCTCGCGGTCGCGCACATCCTTGTCGATCTGGCAGTCCAGCAGCAGGTCGGCGGCTTGCGGAGTCAGCAGGAAATGGTCGATGCGGATGCCGTCGTCGCGGTTCCAGGCGCCGGCCTGGTAATCCCAGAAGGAGTAATGCCCAGGCCCCTGGTGCCGCGCGCGGAACGCCTCGGTAAAGCCCAGGTTGACGATCCGCTGGAAGGCGGCGCGGCTTTCCGGGCGGAACAGCGCATCCTCCACCCAGACCTCCGGCCGTTTGGCATCTTCCGCCTGCGGGATGATATTGTAATCGCCCGCCATCAGCGCGGGCATCTCGCCGGCCATCAGCGCCTGCGCCCGCGCCTTCAGCCGCTCCATCCAGGCGAGTTTATAGGCGTATTTGCCGCCCGCCACCGGGCTGCCGTCCGC
Source organism: Leisingera sp. (assembly GCF_982940295.1). Lineage (NCBI taxonomy): Bacteria > Pseudomonadati > Pseudomonadota > Alphaproteobacteria > Rhodobacterales > Roseobacteraceae > Leisingera > Leisingera sp. The sequence continues at coordinate 239,456 of NZ_CEYXRG010000003.1, read as the reverse complement.
TTCCAGCTCCACCGGGTTGCCATTGGGCAGGTAGAGGCCGCAGATCCGGATCGCCTGCTTGCCTACAACGGTGGCCTCGATCCAGCGCGCCTGTTCGTCGCTGTCATCGCCGGGCAGGCCGCGGCGCACATCCTCCAGCGGCAGTTTCGACAGGATCGCCACCCCGTTAAAGCTCTTCTGCCCGTGGGTTTCCACGTTATACCCGCGCTCTTCGAAGATTTCGCGCGGGAACGCCTCGTCCACCGATTTGATTTCCTGCAGCACCACCACGTCGGGCTGAGCCTCGTCCAGCCAGTCCGGCAGCGCCTGCGCCCGGGCCTTGATGCCATTGATGTTGAAGGTGGCGATTTTCATGGCTTGTCTCCGGCGCAGGTTGCGGTATTTGAGGCTGATCTATCGCTGAATCAGCGCCGCGGGGCAAGCCTGCTTGCGCGGCCAGCGAATCACTGCATCGCGGCTGGCTCACCCGGTTTTGCGTTGCTGAAAAATAGCCCGCCAGGTTGATTTGGATTATTTTGCAAAAACACCCGTGTGAATAACGCGGTGAATATTCTGTGGATTAATTGAATTAAATTAAATTCAACAAAAAATAACGCGCAGAAGTTAAAGTTTAAATTTGGCAAAAATACAATGTGAAATTGCATTTTATCTTTGCGCTGTGCAGCGGGCGTGCCAGCGTCGAGGAGCCTTTTGTCTTCAACGAATGGGGTTCCAAAATGACTGCTCAGCAAAAAATCAATGCCTTCCGCGCAACCCGTCCGGGCGCAGACGACAGCCTGTTCACAGGCGGTGCCACTGAGATGTTCTCCTCCGGTTCCGCACCCGAATACGCGGCAGATCCCGCCGTGGGGGATGGTGTGTCGCTGTTTTCGTCCGGTTCAATGCCGCAGAAGACCGAAAGCTGGGCTGGGGAGGAAACCGGTCTGTTCTCGTCTGGATCTGCACCTTCGGCCGCAGCGGAAAGCACTGCGGGCGATCTGGTGCAGCTTTTTTCATCCGGTTCCGCACCCGCTTCGCACGCAAGGGTTGAGGCCGGTGATCAGACCGGGATGTTCTCGTCCGGCTCCGCGCCTGCTCTGCGCAGCGGTTCAGCAGAGGGCGAATTGACGGAAATGTTTTCGTCTGGCTCTGCGCCGGCGCCGCAGTCCGAAACCCGTGCGGGCGACCTGACGGAAATGTTCTCTTCCGGTTCGGCACCGGCCGCGACGGCGGCGGCAGGCCGCGGGGAGGGGACCCATCTGTTCTCCTCGGGCTCCGCTCCCGCGTCTGAGGCGCGCACCAGCAGCGGCGATGCCACCCGGCTGTTCTCTTCGGGCAGCTGATCCTGGCGGGGCCGGGGAACCTCCCGGCCTTATGCCCCGGGGCGGCGCCAGTATTCGGGGCCGCCGCCGCACCGCATCCAACTGCAAGAGGTTTCCATGGCCAAGATCCTCCCGTTTTTCTCTCCCGCCGCCCGCCAGTCCCGGGCCGGCGCTCAGGAGGCGCTGATCGCCAGCTTCGCATCGCACCGGCGCAGTCAGGAAGACGTGTTCTGGCTCAAGGAAAATGCGGAGCTTCTGAACATTCTCGAATGCACCGGGGCGGATGTGACTGCTGAGGCCCTGGCGCCCTTGCAGCCGTTTTACGAGGGCGCGGCGCGCCGCATCAGTTTCTTCCGCCAGTACTACCGCTTCATCCTGTCGATCTGCCTGGATCTGGAGGATCTGGGCCTGCCGGGCCAGACCGGGGCGCAGATTGCCGAGTGGGTTTGCGCCCAGGGGCTGGTAGCGGCAGAGCTTTCGGACCTGCAGCGAGCCGAGGCCCGCCGCCTGCTGGCGCGGCGCGGCGTCACTGTGCGGGATGACGGGCTGGATGACCGGCTCCGCAGCTTTATCTCGCGCCCGCAAACTTTTGCCATTCCAAACAAAAAAGCCGCCTACGAGCTAACACATATCGTGTTTTACCTGTCCGGGTACGGACGCCGGGACCCTGGCCTGCCACAGGCCGCAATCACCAGCCTGGAGTTCGCCGGGCTGGTGGCGTTCCTTGATCAGAATGCCGACCTGCTGGCCGAGATTTGCATAGCTATGCGCTACGCCGGGCAGCAGCCGCCGGCCGCGTGGGAGGCCTGGCTTGATGCGCAGGTTTCTGCCTATTCACTCGCTAGGGGTGAATTTAGTGGACTTCATGATGCGTATCACGAGTATTTTGTAGTCAACTGGCTCATGCTGCTGTCCGGTCGCCCGGCCTTCCGGCAGCCGGTTCCCGTAGGGGCGGTGCATGTGTCGGCGCAGCAGGGAGGGAGCATCTTGAGGAGCCTGTCTGAAGCCGTATTCGAGGCCGGAATGGCCCGGGCCAGCTGGAGCGTCGTGAAAGCGCGCGCGGAGGCGGCGCTGAGCGAAGAGGAACATGGCATCCTGCTGGCGGCCGAACGCAGCTGCGCGGGATTTGCCGGATTTTTCGAAGGTTTTGCGCGCGCGGGCAGCGCAGGGGCGGCGTGATGCGCTGGTCCCGCAACCAAGCCCTGGCCGGGGCGCTGCTGGTGGTCGCCTACACCGGGCTGATTGCTTCTGCCGACGGGATCACCAAGCTGCTTGCAGGCCAATACGCCGCCGCCCAGCTCTATGCGCTGTCCGGCGCGATGGTCGCTGGCTTCTGCCTGCTGGCCGACCGGCTGCCCGGTATGCGGGGCGGGTTCCGGACCGTGTGCCCACGGGCGATGGCCTTGCGCTCCGGCGCGACGCTGGTTGCGGCGGTCTGCTTCTTCTATGCGTTCCGGCTGCTGCCCTTTGCCGAGGTGTTCGTCTTTATCGGTCTGATGCCGCTGCTGGCCGGCGCCATGTCCGGTCTGGTGCTGAAGGAGCCGGTGCGCCCTGTGGCCTGGGCAGCCCTCGGCGCTGGTTTTGCCGGGGTGCTGTTCCTGTTTCCGGGAGGGATTGCCTCTGCGTCTCTGGGCCATTTTGTAGCCTTTGGCGCAGCGGTCTCCGGCACCTTTTCCATGACGCTGGCGCGGTTTATCGGCCGGTATGAAAGCAATTCGCTGGCCCAGGTTTTTTACCCAAACCTGACCATTTGCCTGGTGATGCTCCTGATGCTGCCCTTTGTCTGGCTGCCGATGCCGCTTAGGGATGTGGTCTGGGCCGGCGCATATGCGTTTCTCTTGTTCGGGGCGCGCTGGCTATTGGTGGTGGCGCTGCGGCTGCTGGCGTCTTATGCCGTCACCCCGCTGATGAACCTGCAATTCATCTGGATGGCGGTGATCGGCGCGGTGTTCTTTGGAGAGTTTCCGCCCCTTACAACCTATGCCGGCGGCGCCATTGTGATTGCCTCCGGCCTCTACCTGATCTGGGACCAGCTCGCCCCGGCGATGCCGCGGCTGCGCGGGGCGGGACGGTTGCAGACCGATCCCTGACGTCTGAAACAGGGTGCCTGTGCCTTCCACGGGGTACCGGAATTATGCAGTGATTACCGCCCGGAAAACACGCGTTTTCCGGGCCGTTTCGCGCGCCGGGAAACATGCCGGCAAGGCTGGGATTACATTGAGAACGAGGTGCCGCAGCCGCAGCTGGAGGTGGCGTTCGGGTTCTCGATGGTGAACCGCGCGCCGATCAGCTCTTCGGTGAAATCGATCACGGCGTTCTCCAGGAACGGCAGCGAGACGGCGTCGACCACCACTTTCTCGCCCTGGCCCTCAAGCACCAGATCGTCATCTTTTGCCTCGTCCAGCGCGATCTCATACTGGAAGCCGGAGCAGCCGCCGCCTTCGACCGCGACGCGCAGCGCCTGGCCCTGATCCGCGGCGCCGATCTCGGCCAGCCGGGCAAAGGCGCGGTCAGTGACTTTCGGGGGCAGGTTCATCAGCTTTCTCCACGGGCGTAGGTTGCAGCGCAAAGCTTTATATAGAAAGGTGCAATTCACGCGGCAAGATGTGGAGCCCCAGCTTTGGCCAAAAGATTTGAATTGCACGCACCTTATGCCACGATGCCGGACCGCAGCCGCGGGCGGCAGGTTCCGGAGGAGGAAAGCTCCTTCCGCTCGCCCTATCAGCGCGACCGCGACCGGATCATCCACGCCAGCGCGTTCCGCAGGCTCAAGCACAAGACCCAGGTGTTTGTGGAGCATGAGGGCGACAATTACCGCACCCGCCTGACCCACTCGATCGAGGTGGGGCAGGTGGGCCGCACCATAGCGGGCGCGCTGGGGCTGAACCAGGAACTGACCGAGGCGGTGGCGCTGGCGCATGACCTGGGCCACACGCCGTTCGGCCACACCGGCGAGGATGCGCTGCACGCGCTGATGGAACCCTACGGCGGTTTTGACCACAACGCGCAGGCGATCCGCATCGTGACACGGCTGGAACGGCATTATGCCGAGTTCGACGGCTTGAACCTCACCTGGGAAACCCTTGAAGCGATTGCCAAACACAACGGCCCTGTGGCGGGTGAGCTGCCCTGGGCACTGGCCGAATGCAACGCCGCGGTGGATCTGGAGCTGCACACCCACGCCAGCGCCGAGGCGCAGGTGGCCGCGCTGTCGGATGACATCGCCTACAACAACCACGATCTGCACGACGCCCTGCGCGCCGGGCTGTTCAGCGATGATGACCTGGCCCGGCTGCCGCTGCTGGACAAGGCATACGGTGAGGTGGACCGGCTCTACCCCGGCCTTGACCCCAACCGCCGCCGCCACGAGGCGCTGCGCCGCTTCTTCGGGGTGATGGTGGGCGACGTGATCGACACCGCCCGCACGCTGCTGGCGGAAAGCGGCGTGCAAAGCGTCGAGGAGGTCCGCGCCCTGGGGCGGCCGGTGGTGAAATTCTCCGATCCGCTGTGGCGCGACCTGAAGGAAATCCGCGCCTTCCTGTTCACCCGCATGTACCGGGCGCCCTCGGTGATGGAGAAGCGCGCCAAGGTCGCCAAGGTGGTGGAGGCGCTGTTCCCCTATTTCCTGGACAACCCGCTGGAGATGCCGGAGCGCTGGCACGCCGACATCGCCGCAGCCGCGGACCGCGCCGCGCTGGCCCGTATCGTGTCGGACTATATTGCCGGCATGACCGACCGCTTTGCCTTGCAGCAGCATGAGCGGCTGATCGGGGTGAAGGTAGAAGTCTGAGCTCAGGCGCGCGAAGCAAGACGGGGAAACAGGTCCGGAGGCGCCTTGCCTGCCTGCCGGGTCCGTCCTCCGGATTCGGGAATTGGCTGTAAGCCGTGCTATCATCTGGCCCTATGATCACGCGGCGCATCGGCGGTATCCGCGGGAGAGGCAGCAAGGGGAAAGCCATGGCACGCTGGACCGTCACATTCGCAGATAAACCGGAGATGGACCGGGTGCGCGGCGACAGGAAACGGCGCGACGCCCACATCGCTTTTGTGCGCGCCCATCCGGAGCTGCAGATCGGCGGCGCGCTGGCGATGCGGCCGATGCAGGACTTTCCCGGCGCGATCTGGAATGTGGAGGCCGAAACCCGCCAGGACGTGGAGCGGCTGATCCTGCAGGACCCCTATTACGTCGCCTCCCTGCGCCGTTACACCATCACCCAATGGGGCACCGCCTCCGCCGTCCAGGGAATGCTCTCCTAACCGCCGGGCGGGCGCCGCGCCGCGGCAGCGGCGCAATTTTCTTGAGGAAGAAAATTGGCCGGAAAATTCGAATTTTCCGGCACGCTCCGCCTGAGGCCCCCGGGTTGCCCCTGCAATCCTGTTGACCCTTCCTGCGGCCCCCGGTATCCGCAGTGCTGAACAGTTGGGACGCCAGATATGAACCTCTTTACCGATATCCGCTCGCTTGTGATTGACAGCCTCACCGCCATGACCGGCGAAGGCGTGCTGCCCGAGGGCCTCGATTTTGCCAACGTCGCGGTAGAGCCGCCGCGCGATGCTGCCCATGGCGATATGGCGACCAACGCAGCGATGGTGCTGGCAAAACCGGCAAAGATGAAGCCGCGCGACATTGCCGAGGCGCTGGCGGCCAAACTGGCCGCAGACGAACGGATCACGAGCGCGGAAGTAGCAGGCCCCGGCTTCCTCAACCTTCGGCTGGCGCCGGGCATCTGGCAGGGTGTGCTGAAATCCGTCCTGGACGCAGGCACGGATTACGGCCGCTCGGACATGGGCGCGGGCAAGCGCGTCAATGTGGAATATGTCTCTGCCAACCCGACCGGCCCGCTGCACGTGGGCCATACCCGCGGCGCAGTGTTCGGCGATGCGCTGGCGGCACTGCTGGCTTATGCCGGTTATGACGTCACGCGCGAGTATTACATCAACGACGGCGGCGGTCAGGTCGACGTGCTGGCGCGCTCGGTCTACTTGCGCTACCTGGAGGCGCACGGCCAGGAAATCGCCTTTGCCGACGGCACCTATCCCGGCGACTACCTGGTGCCCGTGGGGCAGGCGCTGAAGGACAAGGTGGGGGATGCCTATCTGGACCAGCCCGAGGAGGTCTGGCTGGCGGATGTGCGCGAGTTCTCCACCGATGCGATGATGGAACTGATCCGCGAGGATCTGGCCCAGCTTGGCATCGAAATGGACGTGTTCTATTCCGAAAAATCCCTCTACGGCACCGGCAAGATCGAGGCCGCGCTGAAGGCGCTTGAGGCCAAGGGCCTGATCTACCAGGGCGTTCTGGAGCCGCCGAAAGGCAAGAAGCCCGACGATTGGGAGCCGCGCGAACAGACCCTGTTCAAATCCACCGACCACGGCGACGACGTCGACCGGGCAGTGAAGAAATCCGACGGTTCATGGACCTATTTCGCGCCGGACATCGCTTATCACTATGACAAGGTGGAGCGCGGCTTTGACGAGCTGATCGACATCTTCGGCGCCGACCACGGCGGTTACGTCAAGCGGATGAAGGCGGCGGTTTCGGCGCTGTCCGACGGCAAGGTGCCGCTGGACATCAAGCTCTGCCAGCTGGTGAAGTTGTTCAAGGACGGCCAGGAATTCAAGATGTCCAAGCGGGCAGGGACCTTTGTCACCCTGCGCGACGTGGTCGATGCGGTGGGCCCCGACGTCACCCGCTTCATGCTGCTGACCCGCAAGAACGACCAGGGCTTCGACTTCGACCTCGACAAGGCGCTGGAGCAGTCCAAGGACAACCCGGTGTTCTATGTGCAATATGCCAACGCGCGGATCTGCTCGACCCTGCGCAAGGCAGCGGAGCAGGGGATCGCGGCGGATGACGCCGCCCTGAACGCCGCCGACCTGAGCCTCGTTGCTGACCCCGCTCAGCTGGCGGTGGCCAAGAAGCTGGCCGAATGGCCGCGCCAAGTGGAAATCGCTGCCCGCACCCATGAGCCGCACCGGGTTGCTTTCTATCTCTACGACCTCGCGTCGGAGCTGCACGGGCTGTACCACCTCGGAAAATCGCAAGAAGGTTTACGATTTGTTAACGAGAGCAGCCAATCGGCAACACATGCGAATTTGGCCCTGGCCAAAGCCGTTTCCGTTGTCATTTCGGCAGGTCTTGGTATTCTTGGCGTGAAACCGGCAGAAGAGATGCGATAAACCAAAAAGGGCGTCAGCCTTTGCGGTGAAAATTGCACATCCGCCGGAGTGAGGCAGTTCAAGAGACTTGGGGCGCAGCGCAGCACATGCGCTGCCACCTGGGCAGTGAGGCGGAAAATGGCGTATTTTGCGCAGGCGGGCCAGGGGCACGCCTATACACAGGGCAGTGGCCGGCAGCAGGACACCGCAACTGGCGGCCCCTACGGGCAGCAGTACTCCGATCAGCAGTATGCAGGGCAGCAGTACACCGGGCCGGGCGCTGAACCGGACTATGGCTACGCCGACCCTTCCTACGGCTACCAGCCGGACGGGCAGGGTTATGACGACGATGGCTACACCGCCTATGCCGCTGCTCCCGCCGGGCTGAGGGCGCGATTCTCCAAGACCTTGAGCCTGCTGGGCGCCGCGGCCTCGATTGCGCTTGTCGCGGGGGTTGGTTTCTGGGGCTACAAGCTGGTGATGCGGGACGTCAGCGGCGTGCCGGTGGTGCGCGCGGCCGAAGGGCCGATGCGCGAACAGCCCGCGAATCCGGGCGGCTCCCAGGCGGATCACCAGGGGCTTGCGGTCAATGCGGTTGCCGCCAGCGGCAGCGCCGAGGCCCCGGCCGACCGTTTGACCCTGGCACCGCCCGCGATCCGGCTGACCGAAGATGACAAACCGCTGCCGCAGCTGGCCGCGGAATCCGCCCCGGCAGAGCTTCCGGCCGTTCCGGCAGAGCCAGGGGCGTCCGAAGGGCCGGGCGTCAGCGACGACGCGGTGGCCTCCTTCCAGAACGGCGATATCGACGCATTGGTTGCGGAACTCGCCCGCGAGGCGGAAACGCTGTCGGCTGCGGTACCCGCCTCGGCACAGGCACCCGCCATCGTGCAGCCGGAACCGCTGCAGCCGGCACTTGCCGCTGCTGCCGCATCGCCGGCAATCCTGAACGCGCCCGGCGTCAAACTCTCGCTGCGGCCATCGGCCCGGCCCGCAAGGTTCAGCCCCGCTCCGGCCGCAACCGCACCGGCGGCACGTGCCGCGGCCGTCGATGTCGACCCGGCCACCCTTCCGGCCGGCACCAGGCTGGCGCAGCTGGGCGCCTATGAGAGCCCCGAAGTTGCCCGCGCCGAATGGGACCGCATCCATGCCCGCTTTGCCGACTATCTGGAAGGCAAGCAGCGGGTGATCCAGCGCGCCGAAAGCGGCGGCCGCACCTTCTACCGCCTTCGGGCGATGGGCTTTGCCGGGCTGTCGGATGCCCGCCGCTTCTGCTCGGCGCTGGTGGCTGGCAATGCCGACTGCATTCCGGTAACCACGCGGTAACGAACCGCCCGGCCGCCAGGCCGGGCAGCGCCCGACCCGCCCCCAGGGCGGGCGCATAGCACCCACCCCGGGCCGGGCGCTGCCCTCCCGCAACTTAGGGGGCGATAGGGCACACTCATGACTTTTGGAGCCACCATCCTTGACGCCGACGGCCTGCGCCTGAGCGCAGATGAAAAGGCGTTCTTCCGCGATGCCGATCCCTTCGGCTTCATCCTGTTTGCCCGCAACATCCAAGACGCCGATCAGGTCCGCGCCCTGTGCAACGAATTCCGCGAGGCGGTGGGGCGCGACTGCCCGATCACCATCGACCAGGAGGGCGGCCGGGTGCAGCGCCTGCGCAGCCCGCTGGGGCGCGAGTGGCTGCCGCCGCTGGAGCATGTGCAGCGGGCCGGCGCGGGCGCCGAGCGCGCCATGTACCTGCGCTACCGCCTGATCGCGGATGAGCTGCACAGCCTCGGCATCGACAGCAACTGCGCCCCGATTGCCGATGTGGCCTGCGCGGACACCCATGAATTCCTGAAAAACCGCTGCTACGGCGAAGACGCGCCGAGCGTGGCCGCGATCGGCCGCGCGGTGGCGCAGGGCCATCTCGACGGCGGCGTGCTGCCGGTGCTGAAACACATCCCCGGCCATGGCCGCGCCACCGCCGACAGCCACATGGACCTGCCGCATGTGGGTGCTGAACCGCGCACTCTGGAGCAGACCGACTTCGCCGCATTCAAGGCGCTGAACGGCATCCCGCTGGGGATGACCGCGCATCTGGTCTATGACGCCTACGACAGCCGCCCGGCCACCACCTCGCCGGTTATGATGCAGCTGATCCGCGAGCAGATCGGCTTTGACGGGCTGATCATGACTGACGACATCTCGATGAAGGCGCTCAAGGGGGCGCTGACGGACATCACGCGTGACTCGCTGGCGGCCGGCTGCGATGTGGTTCTCCTGTGCAACGCCCCGCTGGCCGACCGGATCGCGGTGGCAGAGGCCGCAGGCCGCATGACAGAGGCAGCGCAAACCCGCGCAGACCGCGCGCTGGCAGCCCGCAAACCCCCTGCGGATCTTGACATTCAGGCCGCTGAAGACGAACTTGCCGCCCTCATGGGCGGGCAGGTGTATGGCTGAACAGACACTCTTTTCAGATGCGGACACGAGCGTAGAGGAACGGCTCGCAGCCGAGTCGCTGATCGTGGACGTCGACGGGTTCGAAGGCCCGCTCGACCTGCTCTTGACGCTGTCGCGCACCCAGAAGGTGGACCTGCGCCGGATCTCTGTGCTGGAGCTGGCGCGGCAGTACCTGGCCTTTGTCGAAAAGGCCAAGGAGCTGCGGATCGAGCTTGCCGCCGACTACCTGGTGATGGCGGCCTGGCTCGCCTTCCTGAAATCGCGCCTGCTGCTGCCCCCCGATCCGGAGGAGGAAGGCCCCTCGGGCGAGGAGCTTGCCGCGCACCTGGCGTTCCAGCTGGAGCGTCTGCAGGCGATGCGTGATGCCTCCGCCCGGCTGATGGGCCGCGACCGGCTGGGCCGCGACTTCTTCGCCCGCGGCGAGGTGGAGACCGTCGCCCGGATCAAGACCGTCACCTATACCGCCAACCTCCTGGACCTGATGCAGGCCTATGCCCGCATCCGCACCAAGGAGGATTTTCGCCCCTTTGTGATGGACCGCGACTCGGTCTTCACCATGGAGGAGGCGCTGGACCGGATGCGCCATCTGCTGGGCTTTACTGGCGACTGGACCGACCTGATCAGCTACCTGCCGGACGGCTGGCACAGCGACCCGGTCAAGCGGCGGTCCGCCACTGCGGCGACCTTTGCCGCTTCGCTGCAGCTGGTCAAGGAAGGCAAGGCCGAGCTGCGCCAGAGCGAAACATTTGCGCCGATCCAGCTGCGCAGCCTGAACGAGGATACCTGATGGAAGACCAGATCATGGATGGTCAGAGCCAGGGCGCTCCCATCCGCGAAGACAACGATACGCTGTTCGACGCGCCGCCGATGGCAGAGCAGGAGCGGATGGTAGAAGCGGTGCTGTTTGCCAGCGCCGAACCGGTGACCCTGCGCGACCTCGAAGGCCGCATGCCGCATGGCTGCAACCCACGCGAGGCAGTCGAGCATCTGCGCAAGCGCTACGAGGGGCGCGGCGTGCGGGTGGTGCGTCTGGGCGATGCCTGGGCGATCCGCACCGCGCCGGACCTGGGCTTCCTGATGCAGAAGGAAACCACTGAGCTGCGCAAGCTAAGCCGCGCCGCAATCGAGACCCTTGCGATTGTCGCATACCACCAGCCGGTAACCCGCACCGAAATCGAGGAAATCCGCGGTGTCTCGGTGTCGCGCGGCACCATCGACCAGCTGATGGAGATGAACTGGATCCGCCTCGGCCGCCGCCGGATGACGCCGGGCCGGCCGGTAACATTCGTGGTGACACCGGAGTTTCTGGATCACTTCGGCCTGGAAAGCGCCCGCGACCTGCCGGGCCTCAAGGAACTGCGCGCCGCGGGCCTTCTGGAAAACCGCCCGCCGCCGGGCAGCCTGCCGATGGGCCAGGGCGGCGACGAGGACGACGAGCCGGAAGAACAGGCCGAACTGTTCGAGGAGTGACGGCGCCGGCGGCGGCTGGAGCAATCGTCACCGCCGCCGCCCTGACAGGCACCTGACGAGGCGCCCAGAAATCGTCTTAATCTGCCCCTAGGATGCTCCGCAGGACAAAACACGGCGGGCAACGCGATGAATATCAACTGGATCATCAACATGGTGCTGCGGCGGCTGGTCAGCCGCGCGGTGGGGGCCGGTGTGAATGCCGGGATCAACGCCGTTGCCAAGCGCAGCAAACAGCAAGGCCGCAGCCAAGGGCAGGGGCAAAGCGCCCCGCCCGTGCAGCAGGCCGGGCGCTCGCGCATTCCTTCCGTCAAGCAGGGGCGCCGCCAGGGCTGAGATCCTTGCGGCGCAGGCCCAGGGCCTCTGCCGCGCCGCTGAGGGCCAGGAGCGCCGACAACGCCAGGCAGCCCGCCAGCCCCCAAGCGGCGAACAGCAGCCCGCCGGCAAAGGGCGCAGCAAATACGCAAAGATAGGTGACGGTGCTGTACAGCCCCATGATGGCGCCGCGCTGGGACGGGTCCAGGGCGGTGAGACGCGCCACCAGCAGGTTGAGGCCCAGATGCTGGAACACGCCCCAGACCAGGGCCGCGCCCAAGAGCGGCACGTAGTGCGGCGCCACAGCCATCATCAGCAGATAGCTGGCTGTGACCGCCAGCAGCACCGGCGCGGTGGCGCGCGCCAGCCCCAGCCGGTCCAGCAGCGGATCCAGCAGCACGGCAAGGCCAAAGCCGATGCCGTAGAAAAGCGGCAGAAGGCCGGCCTGGGTGGTGCTCTTCCCCAGTTCTAGCGTGATGTGCGCCCCAGTGAAGAAATAGCTGCCGTAGAAGCCCAGCATCAGCAGGGCGGTTGCCAAGAGACCGCGGAAGATCCCCGGCACCCGCAGCGCCGTCAGCGGCGAGGTCGCCTGGCCGCTGGGGCTGCCCGCGGCGCGCAAAGACGCGGAGGCGGCCCACAACAGCAGCGCCACGCCCGCCAGCGTGCCATAGACCGCGCGCCAGCCCGCCAGGTCGGTGGCCCAGGCGCTGACGCTGACCCCCAGCACCATCGACACCGTCCAGCCCGCCAGCACATAGCCCAGCACCCGCGCCTCGCGCCCCTTGGGGGCAATCACCATCGCCAGCGTGTAGATTGAGGGCAGGGCAGCCCCCGCCGCCAGCCCGCAGAGGGCCTGCGCCGCGATCAGCGTCCAGACATCCGGTGCCGCCGCGCTGGCCGCCAGCCCGGCCCCCAGCAGCAACAGCGCCGCGCGCAGCAGCCGTCCCGCTCCAATACGGTCCCCCAGCGGTGCCAGCAGCAGCGCCGCGGCCGCCACTCCCAGCCCATAGGCGCTGGCGGCCCGCATCACCTCTGCCGTGGTGGCATTCAGGGTTTGGCTGACCGCCGTCACCACCGGCGACAGCAGCAGCGAGTTTGCACCAATCACGCCAATTGCGCTCATCAGGATCAGAATCGGGGTTCGCATGGGTTTACCTCGAAAATTGTTCAGGTAATTTAGCTACGAACTGAATGTGGTTCTGTGAAGAGCGGGCCGTCCAGGCGGCAGAAAAAACAAATGGAGTTCGGAAAATGGCCGGGACCACCCGTGCGCTGGACGCTTTGGACCGAAGAATATTAGGCGCGCTGAGCCAGGACGCGACCCTCTCCTACGCCGCCATCGGCCAGGAGGTCGGCCTGTCGGCCCCCGCGGTGCACGAGCGGGTCAAGCGGCTGCGGGCCTCTGGCGCGATCGAGGCGACTATTGCACGGCTCGACGGCGCCGCGGTGGGCAAGCCGCTCCTGGCCTTCATCCACGTGGATACCGAGGGCTGGGGCGTGACCACGGACCTGCTGGCCTTGCAGGACATGCCGGAGCTAGAGGAGGTGCACAGCTCCGCCGGGGACACCAACCTGATCCTCAAGGTCCGCGTCGCCTCTCCCAAGGCGCTGGAGGGGCTGCTTGCGCGGATCTATGAGGTCGGCTGCGTGCGCGCCACCCGCACCTATACGGTGCTGTCCACTCATCTGGACCGGCCGGTGCAAGCGGGCACGACAGAGGATTTGGCAGGAGGCGGGCCGGTGAAATAGACCGCCCGGCCGATAGGCCGGGCAGTGCCCGTCCGCCCCCACGGGCGCTGCCCTAACCGCGATCAGGCAGGCGTCTTGAAATGCTTCGACAGTTTCAGCCCCTGGCCCTGGTAGTTCGACGCAATCCCCGCGCCATAGAGCTGCTCCGGCACCTCGGCCATCTTCTCATAGACCAGACGCCCCACCACCTGGCCATGCTCCAGCACAAACGGCGCCTCGTGGCAGCGCACCTCCAGCACCCCGCGCGATCCGGCACCGCCCGCCGCGTCATGGCCGAAACCGGGGTCGAAGAACCCCGCGTAATGCACCCGGAACTCGCCCACCATCGCCAGATAGGGCGCCATCTCGGCGGCAAAGGCCGGCGGGATATGCACTGCCTCGCGGCTTACCAGGATATAGAACGCGCCGGGGTCCAGGATGATGCGGCCATCCTTGGTGCGAACCTCCTCCCAGTACTCCTGCGGATCGTATTCGCCGATCCGGTCCAGGTCGATCACCCCGGTATGCGGCTTGGCGCGGTAGCCGACCAGATCGGTGCCCGGCAGCTTCAGATCGACGGAAAAGCCCAGGCCGTCCTCAATCACCGCCTCGCCGTCGACCAGCGGCGTGCCCGCGTGCAGCATCTTGAGCTCCGCGTCCGACAGCACCGCCTGGCCGCGGCGGAAGCGGATCTGGTTCAGCCGCATTCCTGGCCGCACCAGCACCGAGAAGGAGCGCGGGCAGATCTCTGCATACAGCGGGCCGGTGTACCCTGGCTTGATCCGGTCGAACTCCTCGCCGCCGTCGGTGATGGTGCGGGTCAGGAGGTCCAGCCGCCCGGTCGAGCTCTTGGCATTGGCCACCGCCGACACATCCTGCGGCAGCGCTAGCCCTTCCATTAAGGGCACCACATAGACGCAGCCTTTCTCCAGCACCGCGCCATTACTCAGGTCGATCCGGTGCATCTCAAATTCGGTCAGACGGTCGGAGACGCTGCGGCCCTGGCCCGCCAGAAACGACGCGCGCACCCGGTAGGCCACATTGCCTAGCCGCAGGTCGAGGCTGGCAGGCTGCACCTGGCCCTCCACCAGCGGCGTGCTGACGGTGATCTCGCCGTTCTCCAGCATGTTTTCAATGGTTTGGCTGGGCAAAACGCCTGTCATTTCCTGTCCCCCTCCGCGCCGGATGTCCCGGCGATGCTGGCCCAATCGGCCCTGCTGCGCAATCGGCAAATCAGGGCCGGGATATGAAAACGCCCGGGTGCCGAAGCACCCGGGCGTTTTTCAAATGGTCGGGCTAGCAGGACTCGAACCTGCGACCTTCCGTCCCCCAGACGGACGCGCTACCAGGCTGCGCCATAGCCCGTTGAAGAGCCTTCTAACCGTTTTCACGGCAGGGGCAAGAGGGCGCGGCAAGATTTTTTCGGTCCCCGCAAAGAAATTCAGTCGGCTGAGGCAGTTGCGGCGCCGCAGCCCTGAGACTGCGGTTTTCCGGCGCGGGGCACAGCCCGGAAATCAAGTGATTTCCTGACTGGATTCCCTTGCACCTGAAACCGCCTCCCGTGCGGACAATGCGCGCAGTTTCTCGGCGCAGGCGGCAATCTCTTCCAAAGTCTGCGGCGGCAGGCTCCGGATCGCCGCCAGATGGGCCAGAACAGCATGATGCGGCGCAGCGGGGGCAGGGGAGGGATCCGCCGCCTCCTGCAAAGGCGGTTCTGCTGCCTGTGGTGCAGCCGGTTCTGCTGCCTCCGGCGCAGGTGGTTCCGCCATCTCTGGCAGAGGCGTTTCCGCGGATTCCGGCGTTGGCAGTTGTTCTGCCGCCAGGCTGTCTTGCGGCGTTTCCGCCTCAGGGGACACGTCGGCATCAGGGTCAAAGCCGGAGGCGAATTCCATCGCATCCACCTGCCGCGCGGCCTCGTCCAGATCATGCGGGGGGAAGGCGGCCGCAGGGTCAGCTTCCGTATCCGCGTCCTCCCCGGAGCCGCTCACCGGCAGAGAGGCGGCGGCCGGTTCGGCACCGCTGCCAAACTCCAGCGGCATATCAGGCTGCAGCCCGGCCGCAGCAACCAGAGTATCCTCTGCTGGCGCCGGTTCGGCTTCAACAGCCGCGAGCGGGGGCATGTCCTCCGCCTGGCCAGCGCCTGCAGCCGTCTGGTATTCCTCCTCGGGCCCGTAAGCAGCCACCGGCTCAGGGTCTGCGGCGGGTTCCAGGGCGATGCCTTCTCCGGAGTGTTCAGTGTGGTCAGGGCTGTCCAGCCGCTCCGGCTCCGCCTGCGGCCCGGCTTCGCCAGGCTGCAGAGTGTCCGCGCCGGCGGAAGCTTCCTCTGGCATCTCCGCCACGTCCTCCGCAGGTGGTTCCACCGGCGAATCCAGCAGCGGCGCTTGCGGTGCCGCACGGGACGAAGCCCGCCCGGTCAGCCCTGCCGGAGCTGACTGCGCGGATGGCGTCTCTGCTGCGGAAGCAGGGTCTTCCGGCAGAACCTGTTCCTGGCCGGCTTCAGATTCTGCATGGGAAACGACCATGTCACCTTGCAGCGGGTCCACCATGTCAGTGGGGGCGGCCTCGTGATCCGGCGCGGTCACTGCCTCAGCAGCCTGGGCGTCCTCAGATACTAACGGTGCGGCGTCTTGCGGCGCTTCATCTGCGGCAGCCGCTGGCATCTCAAGCTGCTCAGGGTGTTCCGCCGCTGCGGGCGCCTGCGGGGCTGCTGGCGGTTCAGCTGCGGCCTCGCCGGCCTCCTTGCCGGCAGCCTCTGCCGAGGGGGCGTCTTCGGGAGCATCCTCCGCGCTGGTATCGTTCCACGGTGAGGCGGCCCCGGTTTCCGTCACCGCAGCGGGGTAGTCTTCCGCAGCAGCAGGTGCAGTGTCATCCGCCGCCGCTTCGTCGGCAGACACTGTGCCGGAGCCGGGCTGGCCCAGCTCAGGCTCCGCCGCTTCCTCTGTTTCTGCCTCGTCGGCGGGGTGGGTCAGGTCCATCCGCATCTGCGGCTCTTGCGCCGCTTCCGGGCCTTCCGGCTCTGCGGGAGCGGGCTCAGAAACTGTGTCCGGAGCGTTTTCCGGGGCCGCAGGGCTCATCTCTCCGGGGGCGGCGGCGGTCTCCTGCGAGGTGCCGCTTGCCGCGGCGTCCGGGACCGCTCCGCCGGCGGTCTGTTGCGGGAAGCCAACCACATTGCTGGGGCCAAGGCCGGAACCGGCCTCATCCTGCGCGGCCTGCTCGTGGCTCAGGTCCAGAGAGCTTTGCCAGTCATCACCCAGCTTGTCTGCGGGCGGCGCCGCGGCAGCCCGGTCCTCGGCGGTGGCGTCGAGGGAATGGGAAAACTCCGCCACATGGGCGACGCCATGCTCGCGCAGCAGTGCCTGCACCTCCTTGATCGACATACCGTCGTCGTGCAGCAGTTTCTTGATGCCGCCCAGCAGCTGCATGTCCGCAGGCCTGTAATAGCGGCGCCCGCCGGCGCGCTTCACAGGTTTGACCTGGGTGAACTTGCTCTCCCAGAAGCGCAGGACATGCGCCTGCACGCCCAGCCAATCCGCAACTTCGCTGATGGTGCGGAAGGCGTCCGGTGATTTTGACATGGCTCAATTGGTCCCGTTATTTACGGTTGCCGTCTGCCACGCGGTCTTTCATCAGGTGGGAGGGCCGGAAGGTCAGCACGCGGCGCGGCTGAATCGGCACTTCTTCGCCGGTCTTCGGGTTTCGCCCGACCCTGGCAGACTTGTCCCTTACGCTGAATGTCCCGAACGAGGAGATCTTCACCTGTTCACCGCGCACCAGGGCGTCCGACATATGCTGCAGCATGCTTTCCACCAGCTGCGCGCTTTCGTTGCGCGACAGGCCAACTTCCCGGAAAACTGCTTCACTCAAATCCATTCGTGTCAGTGTTTTTTCGCCCATACCAATCCCCGTTGTTTGCCAAAGCATATGGCGCGGGGAAATTCCCTGTCAATATCAATGAATTGCGCGGGGTGTTTCGGGCAGGAATCCGGGCGGAAGGGTTACCAGCGCAGCACAACCGCGCCCCAGGCCAGGCCGCCGCCGATGGCCTCGGTCACGATCAGGTGGCCTTCTTTGATCTGGCCGCGCTCTTTGCCGACAGACAGGGCAAGCGGAATGGAGGCGGCGGAGGTATTGCCGTGATCCTGCACAGTTACCACCACGTTGTCCATGCTCAGGCCCATTTTCTTGGCCGTGCCCTGGATGATGCGGATGTTGGCCTGATGCGGCACGATCCAGTCCACATCTGCCGCCGAAAGCCCGGCGCGGTCCAGTGCGGTGTTCGCGGTAGAGGCGAGTTTTTCGACTGCAT
Organism: Leisingera sp.; assembly: GCF_982940295.1. Lineage (NCBI taxonomy): Bacteria > Pseudomonadati > Pseudomonadota > Alphaproteobacteria > Rhodobacterales > Roseobacteraceae > Leisingera > Leisingera sp. Next base: position 221,735 of record NZ_CEYXRG010000003.1, on the reverse strand, counting down.
GGCGGAACACCTGGTTGCCCTGCATCCGCAGATGGCCGGTCGACTGGGTCGACGATACGCCGCCGTCAACATACAGCAAATCCTTGTAGCGGCCGTCCGAGTTGAGGTCGGTGGCCAGAATGCCGCGGTCCTTGTTGGTGCCTGCCAGCTCCTGGCCCTCCAGCAGCAGCGCCCCGGCGCCATCGCCGAACAGCACACAGGTGGAGCGGTCGGTCCAGTCCATGATCCGGCTGAAGGTCTCGGCGCCGATCACCAGCACCCGCTCCGCTTGGCCCGAGGCGATCAGCGCATTGGCGTTGCTCAGCGCATAGACAAAGCCCGCACAGACCGCCTGCACGTCAAAGGCAAAGCCCTTGGTCATGCCCAGCTTGGATTGCACCATTGTGGCGGCAGAGGGGAAGGTAAGGTCGGCGGTGGAGGTTGCCACCACGATGGCGTCCACGTCTTCAGACGTCAGGCCAGCGTCAGCCAAAGCGCGCTCTGCAGCCTTGGCAGCCATATCCGATGTGGTCTCTCCCTCAGCGGCGAAATGGCGGCGTTCGATGCCGGACCGGGACCGGATCCATTCGTCCGATGTATCCAGTGAGGCCTCGAATTCCGCGTTCTCAACCACCCGTTCAGGGAGATAGTGGCCTATGCCAACAACTACCGCGCGTCGCGTCATCCGGTGCCTGCCTATTTCAGTCTTTTTCGGTGGCCGCCCGCAGGGCGCGGGGGGCATTATTATCTTGGGTATGCGCGCCGGCAGATGCAACCCGCGCCGCCAGTTTTTCGGCGAATCCGTGCTGAGCCAGGCGGAAGGCGAGCTTCACCGCTGCCGAGACGCCGGTGGCGTCGGCGCCGCCGTGGGATTTCACCACAGTGCCGTTGAGGCCCAGAAACACCCCGCCGTTAACCCGGCGCGGGTCCATCCGCTTGGACAGCCGCTTGAGCGAGGTCATCGCCAGCAGCGCCGCAATCTTGGACAGGAAGGAATACTGGAACGCCTCGCGCAGCGCAGTGCGCATCACGCGGGCGGTGCCTTCGCCGGTCTTGATCGCCACATTGCCGGTGAACCCGTCGGTGACGATCACATCCGCCACGTCGCCGGGGATGTCGCTGCCCTCGACAAAGCCCACAAAATCATAGCTGGCCTGCGCCGCATTGTCGGTGATCAGCCCAAAGGCCTCTTTCAGCTCGGCGCGGCCCTTGTGCTCTTCGGTGCCGACATTCAGCAAGCCCACGCGGGGGCGTGAAATGTCCATCGAGTTGCGCACATAAGAGGTGCCCATCAGGGCGTATTGCAGCAGATCCTCGGCATCCGCCTTCACGTCGGCGCCGACATCCAGCATCACATTGAACCCTTGCGGGTTCAGCGACGGCCACAGGATGGCAATGGCCGGGCGGTTGACACCGGGCAGCTTGCGCAGGCGCAGCATGCTGAGCGCCATCAGCGCGCCGGTGTTGCCGCAGGACACAGCGCCCGCCGCCTCGCCGGTCTTGACCGCCTCCAGCGCGGACCACATCGAGGTGCCCTTGCCGTTGCGCATCACCTGGGAGGGCTTGTCCTCCATCGTCACCACATCGCGGACATCGCGAATTTCCACGCGCCCCTTCAGGGCGCGCTTCTTGGCGACCAGAGGTTTCAACTGCTCGGCGGGGCCGTGCAGGATGAACCCGATATCCGGGTTCTTCTGTGCCGACATGTCAATGCCGGCCACTACAACAGCAGGGCCGGCGTCTCCGCCCATGGCGTCAACAGAAATGATGATGCGGCCGGCTTCTGCCTGATTTTTCGCGGGTTTACCCGTCATGCGAAAGCCTGCCTGGCATCAGGATCCTGTCCGTGGCTTACGCCGCGTCCTCATCGATCTCGATTTCGTCAGCTGCCGCGACGATTTCCTTGTCGTCGTAGTGGCCGCAGGACGGGCACACGTGGTGCGGGCGCTTCAGCTCGCCGCAGTTGCCGCATTCGTTAGGGTTCGCAGCAACCAGTGCATCGTGCGCGCGGCGGTTGTTGCGGCGCGATTTGGATACTTTGTTCTGTTGGACGGCCATGTCTCAACCTTTGTCTGTTTGGGCCTTGGGGCCATCCCCGCGGCGCGATTGCATTCGTGTTCGATCGGTGTGACGTGCGTTTAGGCGCCTGCCTTAGCATTGTCCAACCAAAAATTCCGATGAGCGCGCGAAAATACTGCGAATCTCCGGCGGCGCAAGGTGTTTTTTAGGACAGCGCCGCGCCCGGCGCCAGAAACAATTTCCGCATGTGCGAAAAAACTGCTTCTAGTCCTCATCTTTCAGCTGCCCGCGCAGCGCGGCGAGGCCGGCAAAGGGCTTGGTGTCCTCGTCCCGCATCGGCGCCACGCCCTCTTCGGCATAGACCGCTTCACCCAGTTCGGCGCCGTCCTTGCGCGGGTAGGGCGGGATGTGCAGCGCCAGCGCCTCGGCCATCACTGCGGCCGGGTCGATATGGCTGCCCAGCGGCTCGATGCTGTCGTCTTCGGGCATTTCCACTTCGGTGCCTTCCGGCGTCTCGTAGCGGGCCGCATAGGTGAGGCTGACCTTTTCCTCGATCCGGGTGGTCACCGGCTCCAGCGTCACCACGCAATCCTGCACCACGGTGGCGCCCAGGCTGCCGGTCAGCTGCCAGTCGCGCTTGCCCATGGCCTTGATCTCACCGGTGAAGCGGACCTTGCGCAGGGCATTGACCCCCAGCTCTGCGGCCAGGGCGGCCAGCTCCTCCTTGCCCGGAGTGATTTCAAAGGCGGTCGGGGTGTTCTGCGGCAGGTCCGCCACCCGCAAAGCGGTGCTCTCAGACATGTTGGGGACTTTCGTTTCTTGAACCGGAAGCGGTCATTAGGTAATCGGGTTGAAAGACGTATTCAAGCCGCGCAGTGCGGCGCGGCTCGGGGGGCCCTCATGTTTGCAAAGGCGTTTCATTACAAGTCCGTTTTGCGCGGCGCGGTATTTGCGGCAGCCGGACTGGCGCTGGCGGCCTGCACATCGGTCTACCGCAAGCATGGCTATGTGCCCACGCCGGGCCAGCTGGCCGAGGTGGTGCCGGGGATCGATACAAGGGATTCGGTGGCCGAAACCATCGGCGTGCCGTCCTCGACCGGTGTGCTGAACGACAGCGGTTACTACTATGTGGCCACCCGGTTCCGCCACTATGGCGCCGCCGCGCCGGAACCGGTGGCGCGGGACCTGGTGGCAATCAGCTTTGACACCCAGGGCGTGGTGGAGGGGATCCGCCGCTACAGCCTGGAAGACGGCAAAGTGGTGCCGCTGGAGCGCCGGGTGACCAGCTCCGGCGTGCAGGACAGCACCTTCCTGCGCCAGCTGCTGGGCAACCTTGGCAACTTCGGCCCCGGTCAGATCCTGAACACCGAGTAAGCCGGCTTTACCGCCGTGCTGCAGCGCCTATGTCAGGATATGCGCGCCGCACCAGCGCGGGCCTGCAGCAGGGGGCAGCCATGGCCGAGCCGGAGATTTTGCTGAGCAAAGGGCAATACAGCGCCCGTCTTGCCTGTGGAGCGGCGGATATCGCTGCGGCGCAAAACCTTCGGGCCCTGTGTTTCCGGACCGTTGGAACAGATTGCGACGCCTTCGACGGCATCTGCGCGCATGTTCTGGTCGAACATGCCACGACCGGTGAGCTGGTCTGCTGTTTCCGGCTGCTGGTGCTGGAGCGCGGCGCGGACCTGGGCCGCAGCTATGCAGCGCAATTCTATGACTTGCCGGGGCTTCGGAGCTTCACGGGCCGGATGGCCGAGCTGGGCCGCTTCTGTATCCACCCGGACTGGCATGACCCGGATATCCTGCGCATCGCCTGGGGGGCGATCACAGGCCTGGTTGACGGGCAGGGGGTGCAGATGCTGTTTGGCTGCTCCTCCTTTGCCGGCACGTCTGCTGCGCCTTACCTGGACGCATTTGCGCTGCTGAAGCAGCGGCACCTGGCGCCGCCCCAGTGGCAGGTGCAGGAGAACGCGCCGGAGGTCGTCCGCTATGCGGCAGAGCTGCGGCAGGCGCCCGATTTGAAGAAAGCGCAGCGGGGGATGCCGCCCCTGCTGCGGACCTACCTGGCAATGGGCGGCTGGGTCAGCGACCATGCGGTGGTCGACCGGCAGATGAACACGCTGCATGTCTTCACCGGCTTGGAGATCGGCGCTATCCCGGCGGGCCGCAAACGGCTGCTGCGTGCCGTGGCCGGGTGATATTGAGTATTTATGGAAAGATGAACAGGGAGCGTTGACGCGATTTTGCCGCCGGGGTAGCTGGCTGGCATGGCACGTATTCCTCTTTTGCAGATGTCCGGCATTTCCCTCACCTTTGGGGGCGATCCGGTTTTCGCCAACCTCGATCTGGTGGTGCAGCCCGGCGACCGGGTGGCGCTGGTGGGCCGCAACGGCTCGGGAAAATCCACGCTGATGAAGGTGATGGCGGGGATTGTTGAAGCCGACCAGGGCGATATCGTGGTGCCGCCGGGCAAATCCGTCGGCTACATGGAGCAGGACCCCAAGATGGAGGGGTTTGCGACGCTGGGCGATTTTGCCGCCAGCGAGCTGGACCCCGGCGAGATGTACAAGGTGGAACGCGCGGGCGAGGGGCTGAAGTTCGATCCGGCGCGGCCCGTCGGGACCGCCTCGGGCGGGGAGCGCCGCCGTGCCGCGCTGGCCAAGCTGATGGCCGAGGCGCCGGACCTGATGCTGCTGGACGAGCCGACCAACCACCTGGATATCGAGGCGATCACCTGGCTGGAGAATGAGCTGAAGGCGACCCGGGCGGCGTTTGTGCTGATCTCCCACGACCGGGCGTTCCTGCGGGCGCTGACCCGCGCCACCCTGTGGGTGGACCGCGGCGAGGTGCGGCGGCAGGAAAAGGGGTTCGAGCATTTCGAGGCCTGGCGCGATAAGGTCTGGGAAGACGAGGACATGCAGCGCCACAAGCTGAACCGGCTGATCAAGTCGGAAAGCCGCTGGGCGGTGGAGGGCATCTCTGCCCGGCGCAAGCGCAACATGGGCCGGGTGCGGGCGCTGCAGGATCTGAAGGCGGAGCGCTCTGCCCAGATCAAGCGCCAGGGCACCGCCGAGATGGCGCTGGAAGCGGGCCCCAAATCGGGCCGCAAGGTGATCGAGGCGGAGGGCCTCAGCAAGGCGTTTGGCGGCAAGCCGATCGTCAAGGACTTCTCGCTGAAGGTGCAGCGCGGCGACCGGGTGGCTTTTGTCGGCCCGAATGGCGCTGGCAAGACCACTCTGCTGAAGATGCTCTTGGGTATGGAAGATCCGGATGCCGGCAAGGTGCAGCTGGGCACCAATCTGGAAATCGCGCTGTTCGACCAGACCCGCGACCAGCTGGACGGCGATTCGACCCTTTGGGAGAACTTGACCGCAGACCCCTTGCTGGGGATTTCGGGCAAGGCGGATCAGGTGATGGTGCGCGGCCAGCCCAAGCATGTGGTGGGCTACCTGAAGGAATTCCTGTTCGACGAGCGCCAGGCGCGGGCGCCGGTGCGGTCGCTGTCAGGCGGCGAGAAGGCGCGGTTGTTGCTGGCGCGGCTGATGGCGCGGTCCTCAAACCTCTTGGTCTTGGACGAACCGACCAACGACCTGGATGTGGAGACGCTGGATCTGCTGCAGGAGCTCTTGGACAATTACGACGGCACCGTTCTGCTGGTGAGCCACGACCGGGATTTCCTGGACCGGGTGGCGACCACGACGATTGCGATGGAAGGCAACGGGCGGGCCACGGCCTATGCCGGCGGCTGGAGCGACTACATCGCGCAGCGCGGGCCGCTGGAGGTTTCTGAGAAGACGGAGAAGGCGAAGCCTGCGAAAGCCAAACCCAAGCAGGAGAGCCAGCCCAAGGACGGCCTCAGCTTCAAGGAAAAGCACCGGCTGGAGGCGCTGCCGGGCGAAATCGAACGGCTGGAAGCGGAGATTGGCAAGCTGCAGGAACTGATGGCAGATCCGGAGCTGTTCACCCGCGAGCCGGTCAAGTTCAAGAAGGCGACAGAGGCTCTGGTGGAGCGTCAGGAAAAGCTGGCCGCGGCCGAGGAAGAATGGCTGCTGCTGGAGGAAAAGGCCGAAGGCTGAAGCGGCTTTTTAATTAGGGCAGCGAGGCTGACCAAATGTTTCGCGCGCGAAACATTTGGTCAAAGTTGCTGCCGTAAAGCTTTGGAATTCATCAGGAAATGCTAAGCGCAGGTTGAGGCGGCGGGCGCTGCCTTGATCGTCCGTTTACCTGTGCCGGGGGCGGGCGGGATTGCCGGTCACGGTTTCACCTGCTGCGACATCCTTGGTCACAACTGCGCCTGCGCCGACGATGGCTCCATCGCCGATGGTGACGCCCGGCAGGATGATGGCGCCGCCGCCGATCCAGACATCGGCCCCGAGGGTGACGGGGTATGCGATTTCGAGGCCTTTCGCCCGCAAGTTCCTGTCTTTGTGGTGCTGGGCGCAGTAGATCTGCACGTTCGGTCCCATCATGGTGCCGTCGCCGATGGTCACGGGCGCAGTGTCCAGAATGGTGCAGCCCGCATTTAAATAGACGTTGTTGCCGAGGCTGATGTTGATGCCGTAGGCGCAGTGAAACGGAGCTTCGATCAGGCAGTTTTCGCCGTGGGCGGCAAAGAGCGCGGCAAGCGGGGGGCTGAGCCGTTCCGCCGGATCAGGGAGGGCCATGCTGTGCTGGTGCACCGCAACCCGGGCCTGATGGCGCAACGCGGAGAGTTCGCTGTCCAGGCAACAGTACCACTCGCCCGCCTGCATTTTCTGCCGTTCTGTTTTGCTCATCGCGGCCTCCTGACCGGAGTGAATTGCGGAGAGCAGGGATTGTCAATTGCGGCAATGCTCCCGCGCCCGCAGGTGCCCTGGCTGCGCCAAGGCGCCTTCGTGCGGTCTTGGGCCGCGCATTGCTGCGCAATGAAGAAGAAACTGCTGAGAAGCGCTTGAGGGGCAGGTTTGCCCCTCAAGACGCCATTTCGATTGTGTGATCCGCCGTTTGCGCGTCAAGGGTGAACCGTGCTGCGCACGGCGGCGTTGCCGCCCTTGACCCGCACCCGCCAGCAGGGCGTCAGCGCATGCGCAGGGCGCCGTCGATGCGGATGACCTCGCCGTTCAGGTAGCCCATCTCGACGATGAAACCCGCCAGACGGCCGTATTCGCGCGGGTCGCCCAGGCGGGCGGGGTTGGGGACGTCTGCGGCCAGCTGCTGCTGCACCTCTTCCGGCAGGCCGGCCAGCATCGGGGTCATGAAGATGCCGGGTGCGATGGTCATCACGCGGATGCCGGAGGACGCCAGGTCGCGCGCCATCGGCAGGCACATGCCCGCGACGCCGCCCTTGGAGGCGGCATAGGCGGCCTGGCCCTTTTGGCCGTCGAAGGCCGCGATGGAGGCGGTGTTGATGATCACGCCGCGGGCGTTGTCCGCATCGGGCGTGTTTTTGGCAATCTCGACAGCGGCCAAGCGGGCGACGTTGAAGGTGCCGACCAGGTTGATGTCGATGGTGCGCTTGTAGGCATCCAAGGGGTGCGCGCCCTCTTTGCCGACGGTTTTGGCGCCAATGGCAATGCCCGCGCAGTTCACGCAGGCCGTGATCTTGCCCATCTTTTCCACCGCGTGTGCGATGGCGGCGGAAACAGAGTCTTCGCTGGTCACGTCGGTCTGGGCGAAGTGGCCGCCGATTTCCTCTGCCACCTGCGCGCCGCGTTCGGCGTCGCGGTCGAGGATGGTTACCTGTGCGCCTTGTTCGGCGAAACAGCGCGCGGTGGCCTCGCCGAGGCCGGAGGCGCCGCCGGTGATGACGGCTGCTGTCTGTGCAAGTTTCATGAGCGGGGCTCCTCCCGATTATCTGAACATGTGTTCATATAATGCACGCTGCGCCTGCCTGTCCAGCGGGACGGGGCGTCGCGGCACAGGGGCGCGGAAGTCAGTCGGCCATCAGGCGGCGGTCGAGGGCTGCCAGCGGGCGCAGCAGGCGGCCAAGCGGCGGCCACCAGCCCCAGGTGCCGCCCAAACGGTGCAGCCTGGCGCCGGTGCCGAGTTTGAACCGGGCGAGGCCGGGGGTGTCTTCGGTGTTGATCAGGCCGAGGTCGAGCTGGCGGATGCCCTTGGCGGAGAGCCAGCTGGCGGCCTCCCAGAGCAGCCGGTTATGGGCGCTGAGCTGCTTGCCGCGGGCGGTGGTGTGGGCGATGTGATAAGTGGCGGTGCTGCCGTGCAGCAGGATCAGGATGGCGGCCACGGGTTCCTTCCCCTCGAAAGCCTGGAACAGTTTCGCCTGGCCCTTGTTCTGTTGCGCGTAGGCAAGGGTGAGGCCGATGGGCCAGCTGCGGTAGCCGCGGCTGCCCTGCTGTTTGGCGTCAGCTGCGAACAGCCAGTGGCCAGGGTCATGCGGCAGGTTCTGGCGGGTGAGGCGCAGGTCCTGGGATTCGCCGTGTTTCAAGCGGTTGCGCCATTTCTGGTGCAGCGCGGCGCGGCGCTGATCCGGGGGGGCGGAGAGGTCCAGCAGCGCTGCATGGGCCGGGCTCATCAGCGGCACCGCACCGATGCGGGCCAGCTCCGGCGCCGGGGTTTCCGGAGACAGGATCAGCGGCGTGCGGCCCAGTCCGTGCGCCTGCAGCGCCTCCCGCAGGGATGCCGGTTCCGCGATGACTGCACGGTTTACCATGGCCAGCTGCAGGCCGCCTGGCAGCCGCCGCCGCAGCACCAGCGTGTCCTGCAGTTGCGGTATGGTCACCAGCGTCTGAGCGCAGGCGCGCAAAGCCCGGGCGAACTCAGGGCTTTGCTGGAGTGCGCAGTTGCGGTTGAGGGCGCTCCGGGCTTGCGGCACGGAGAGGTCTGGGGCGGCATCATACATGCCCCGCATTAACGCGCTGGAAACCTAAATCAGGGTTAATGAGCGCATGAAAAAGAAAAAACAGATCATGGGTCAGGCGGCGGCTGCGCCGCGGATGACCAAGGCGGCGGCGCTCCTGATTGCCACCGGCCTGTCGGTGCCGGTGTTTGTGCTGCTGACGCTGCTGGAGGCGCTGCTGTTCTGAAACGGCCGGGCAAGCTCCCGCGCCCGCAGGCGCATTGGCTGCGCCACTGCGCCTTTGTGCGGCCTTGGGCCGGGCGCCGCTGCGCGGCGCGATGCTGCACAGCAGATAGGTTGCTGAGAGGCGCTTAAGGTCAAGTCTGCCCTTAATCGCCTGTTCCAGTCTATCCCGTCCAGCTCCGCCTCAAGGGTAAACCGTGCTGCACACGGCCGCTGGAGCGGCCCTTGACCCGGTGCTGGCCTGATGCCAGCCGTAGCCAGCGAGGCGCTGCCTCGCCGCGCGGCAGCGCGGTGCCGGGTCCAACCATGAAGGCTCATCTTTGATGGGGCTGGAATGGGCGGGAGAGCCTGGAGGCGACAAAAAAAGGGAGCGCGGAGGCTCCTTTTTTCCGTTTCATGCCAGACGGTTCAGCCGTCCAGCCGCACCAGGGCGTGGCGTTTCTTGCCAGCGCTCAGCTTGATCGGCGAGGACAGCGCACCTGCGTCGATCATCAGTCCTGCGTCGGTCAGCGGCTGGTCGTCGATCCTGGCGCCGTTCTCGGCAATCAGGCGCTTGGCGTCCTTGCCGGATTTGGCGAGGCCGGATTTCACGATCAGCTGCACGATCGAGATGCCGTCGCCCAGGTCGGCAGGCGACAGCGAGAGGGTGGGGAGGTCATCGCCGACGCCGCCCTTCTCGAACACTTCGCGCGCAGTGGCTTCCGCCGCCGCCGCCGCTTCGGCGCCGTGGCAGAGGGTGGTCACCTCATTGGCCAGTATCACCTTGGCGGCATTGATCTCGGAACCCGCCAGCGCGCCCAGGCGCTCGCATTCCCCGACCGGCAGCTCGGTGTAGAGCTTGAGGAAGCGGCCGACGTCCGCATCGGTGGTGTTGCGCCAGAACTGCCAGAACTCATACGGGGAGCGCATGTCGGCGTTGAGCCAGATCGCGCCTTCGGCGGTCTTGCCCATTTTCTTGCCGTCGGAGGTGGTCAGCAGCGGCGAGGTGAGGCCATAGACCTCGTGGTCGATCACCCGGCGGGTGAGGTCGATGCCGTTGACGATATTGCCCCATTGGTCGGAACCGCCCATCTGCAGGATGCAGCCGTAGCGGCGGTTCAGCTCCATGAAGTCATAGGCTTGCAGGATCATGTAGTTGAATTCGAGGAACGAGAGCGACTGCTCGCGGTCGAGGCGGGACTTCACGCTTTCGAACGACAGCATCCGGTTCACCGAGAAATGGCGGCCGATGTCGCGCAGGAATTCCAGGTAGTTCAGGCCGTCCAGCCATTCGGCGTTGTTCAGCATCAGCGCCTTGTTCGGCGCGTCGCTGTCATAGTCGATGTAGGCGGAGAACACCTTCTTGATGCCCGCAATATTGTCGTCAATCTGCGCTTCGGTCAGCAGCGGGCGCTCGTCCGCGCGGAAGGAGGGGTCGCCCACCTTGGTGGTGCCGCCGCCCATCAGGGTGATCGGCTGGTGGCCGGTCTTCTGGAACCAGCGCAGCATCATGATCTGGATCAGCGAGCCGACGTGCAGCGACTTGGCTGTCGCGTCAAAGCCGATATAGGCCGGGCGCACACCTTGCAGCAGGGCCTCATCCAGCCCCTGATAATCGGTGCAGTCCGCGAGGAACCCGCGTTCCATCATGACTGCGACGAAATCCGATTTCGGTGTGTAGGTCATAACATGCCTCGGTCTATGGTTTTGCACCATGCCCTATAAATCGCATTGGCGCCGGTTGGAACCTGTTTTCCCGGCAAAATATGCGCTGTAGTGTGGCGCGCAAACGGGCGGAACGGCCCGGTTCTGTGAGAGGGGCAGGGGCGATGAGCAAGGCCATTGCGAAAACAGGTGCGGTCAGGGCGCTGGGGGCGATGAGCGGCACCTCGCTGGACGGGGTGGATGCGGCTGTGGTTGTGACCGACGGCGCGCGCATTCACGGGTTCGGAGAGAGCAGCTACCGCGAGTATTCCGCAGAGGAGCGCAGCGTGCTGCGCGCGGGCCTGGGGAAATGGACCGGGCCGGAGGTGGACGCCGCTGCGGAGGTCTGTGACGCAGCCCATGCCGCGGCGCTGGCGGCGTTCGGGGATGTGGAGATTGTCGGCTTTCACGGCCAGACCCTGGCCCATGCGCCGCGGCGGCAGGGGACGCTGCAGGTGGGTGACGGGGCTGCGCTGGCCGAGACCTTGGGCAAGCCGGTGGTCTGGGACTTCCGCTCAGACGATGTGACGATGGGCGGAGAGGGCGCGCCGCTGGCGCCGTTCTTTCACTTTGCCTGTGCCAAATACATCGGTGCCGAACGGCCCCTGTGTTTCCTGAACCTGGGCGGGGTGGGCAACCTCACCTATGTGGACCCGCGGTTCGACAGGCCAGAGGAGCCGGGCGCGCTCCTGGCCTTTGATACCGGGCCCGCCAACGCGCCGGTCAATGATCTGGTGCAGGAGCGGCTGGGCATTCCCTGGGATGCGGACGGCAAGGTTGCGCGGTCGGGCACTGTGGAAACCGGCGCGCTGGAGCTGTTCCTGGCGGAGCCGTATTTTGCAAGAATGCCGCCCAAGTCTCTGGACCGGAACGATTTTGCGGAAATGGTCGGACTGGTCAACGAACTGAGCGATGCGGATGCGGCGGCGACCCTGATCGCCATGTGCGCAGCCGCTGTGGCGCAGGGAATGGAGCATTGCCCGGAGCCGCCGGAGATGGTGCTGGTCACTGGCGGCGGGCGGCATAACCCTGTGCTGATGGAGATGCTGCGGGTGTCGCTGGACTGCCCGGTGAAGCCGGTGGAGGACGCAGGCCTGGACGGCGACATGCTGGAGGCGCAGGCCTTTGCCCATCTGGCGGTGCGGGTGGCGCGCGGCATGCCAACCTCGGCGCCTGGCACCACTGGCGTCAGCGCTTGCGTCGGCGGCGGCGTGGTGAGCGTGCCGGGGAAATGACCGGCTGCGTCCAGGCGCAAGAATTTTCAGAAAATTCTTGCCAAATTTCTTCTGAAGAAATTTGCCGCCTGTGGCGCGCGGATCAGCGGGAAAGCTGGCGGAGGTAGTCTCCGGTGAACGCAGCATAGCCGTCCGACGTGGACCTCAGATACTCTTGGGCAATGGCGTGGAAGGCGGGCAGCTGGTGGAACGGCACGTTGGGGAATGAATGGTGCTCGGCATGATAGGGCATGTTCCAGGCCAGGAAGCGCACCAGCCGGTTTGTGAAGGTGGTGCGGGAGTTTTCCAGCATGTTGGCAACAGGCGGGCAGAGGCCGTGTTCTGCCAGAAGATAGGCGCGCAGGACCGGCTGGCCGATCAGCAGCGGCAGGATCCACAGCCACAGCGCCATCGGCGACGCCAGCAGACTCAGCAGCGCGGCGGCGTAAAGGGCCAGCAGCACCCGTGCTTCCAGCCGCATGTCTGCGTGGCGCCGTTCCGGCAGGTAAGGCGCGCTGATGGTGCCGAAGGCGTTGCGCCAGAGGGTCCCGGCCATGCCGCGCCAATAGCCCCAGCCGCTCAGGTATTTGAACCACTGGGGAAAGGTGGCCGGGCGCGGCCCGTGCTCCAGTTCCGGGTCGCGTACGGGATCGTTGGTGTATTTGTGATGCGCCAGGTGGAAATAGCGGAACCAGGTGAAGGGCAGCGCGATGGCGAGGGCGCAGGCATGGCCCGCGGCCTCGTTCAGCCATTTGCTGCGGAAGGGTGTTTGGTGGGTGCACTCGTGGCTGAGCGTGAACAGGAACACCAGCAATATGCCCTGCGGCAGCATCAGCAGCGGCCAGAGCGGCACTTGCAAGGCAATGCCTGCGGTGCAGGCGGCGAGGGCGGTCAGGTAGAGGGCCAGGTGGCGCAGGCCCGCTGCGTCGGAACGGGCCGTCAGGGCGGCCTTGGTCTCTGGCGGCAGCGCCTTGATCAGGGTGGAGTGATCCATGCGGGCAGTGTTGGACGCCCGGCGATTCGCTGCAAGGGGCGGGTCAGGCGCGGGGGATGTCGAAACCCGGTGCGGCCAGCTCGAAACCCTCGAACTGAAAACCGGGGGAGACAGTGCAGCTGACCAGCGTGTAGTCCCCGGTGCTGCGCGCAGCCTGCCAGTGGCCCTGCGGCACGATCAGCTGGGGCGCGCCATGGGTCAGGTCCGGGGTCAGCAGGTGGTCTTGCGCGGGACCCTCGTCCGTTGCCGCCATCGAGAGCACCAGCGGCGCGCCGGCGTGGTAGAGCCAGATCTCAGCAGCATCGACCCGATGCCAGTGGCTGGCCTCGCCTGTCTTCAAAAGGAAGTAGATACAGGTGCCTGTCGGGCGGCCCTCATTCCCGGCCCGCCAGGTTTCCTTGTACCAGCCTCCCTCCGGGTGCTGCTGCAGGCCCAGGTGCTGGATGATCCGGTCTGCGTCCATTGCTGCTCTCCCTCTATTGGTGCTGGTAAATCTCTATTCCAGTCATATGTTTGGGCCATGACACTCATGATCCCCTTTGACAACACCTATGCTGCCCTGCCGGGGCAGTTCTACTCCAAACTGGCGCCGCAGGCTGTGAAGGCGCCCAGACTGGTGGCGTTTAACGAAAATCTGGGCCGGATCATGGGGATCACACCCGGTGAGGCGGCGGAGATGGCGGAGGTGTTTGGAGGCAATAGGGTACCGGACGGCGCGGACCCGCTGGCGCAGCTTTACTCAGGGCATCAGTTCGGCACTTACAATCCGCAGCTCGGCGACGGGCGCGCGATCCTGCTGGGGGAGACGGTGGGAACAGACGGCAAGCGCCGGGATATCCAGCTGAAGGGATCGGGGCGGACACCGTATTCGCGGGGCGGCGACGGGCGCGCCTGGCTGGGGCCGGTGCTGCGTGAATATGTGGTGAGCGAGGCGATGCACAGCTTAGGCATCCCGACCACCCGCGCATTGGCGGCGGTGGAAACCGGTGAAACAGTCTGGCGCGAGGGGGCCTTGCCCGGTGCGGTGCTTACCCGGGTGGCGGCGAGCCATCTGCGGGTGGGCACATTCCAGGTATTCGCCGCGCGCGGCGACAAGGCGAGCCTCAGGCAGCTGACGGACTATGCAATTGCCCGCCACTACCCGGAAGCGGAAGGCCCGATGGGGCTGTTGAAGGCCGTGCGCGATGCGCAGGCGGAGCTGATCGCCGCCTGGATGGGGGTGGGCTTCATCCACGGGGTGATGAATACCGACAACTTCTCGATCTCGGGCGAGACCATCGACTACGGGCCCTGCGCCTTCATGGATGTGTACCACCCGCACACGGTGTTTTCCTCGATCGACCGCGGGCGGCGCTATGCCTATGCCAACCAGCCCACGATCGCGGTCTGGAACCTGGCGCAGCTGGCCACGGCTCTGATCCAGCAAATGGACGACCCGCAGGAGGGCGTGGAGGAGGCCACGGAGATCGTGCACGCGATGCCGGACCTGACAGAAGCAGCCTGGCTCGGCCGCTTCCGGGCCAAGCTGGGGATCACCTCGGCGCAGGAGGGCGACCTGGAGCTTGTCACCTCCCTTCTGGGGCGGATGGCAGAGAACCAGAGCGATTTCACCAACACGTTCCGGGCGCTGGCCAAGGGCACGGCGCGGGCCCAGTTCACCGGTCCCGAGGCCTTTGATGCTTGGGCGGAAGGCTGGCAGGCGCGGCTGGAGGGAGAGCCGGACCCGCAGGCGGTGATGCGCCGGGCAAACCCGGCCTTCATCCCCCGCAACCACCGGATTGAGGAAATGATCGCCGGCGCGGTGGCGGGCGACTACGCCCTGTTCCACCGGCTGAACGATGTGCTGGCCCACCCTTATGATGACCAGCCGGACCACGCGGATCTGCAGCGCCCGCCGTTGCCGGAAGAAGTGGTGCAGGCGACGTTCTGCGGCACCTGATCCCCTGTTCATCTGGCTGAAAATATCCTCGGGGGTGAATTGAGCTGAAGGCTCAAGAGGGGGCAGACCGCCCCCTGCGCCGGTTGCGGCCTGATGCCGGTTGTGCATGGGCCGCATTCTGCGCCACACTCCCTGCAAGCCCCGGAGAGAGAGCAGATGTCGAAGCCCCCGCCGCCGGACACCCTGCGGATTGCCACCTACAACATCCAGAAATGCGTCGGCATGGACTTGCGCCGGCGGCCGGAGCGCACCTTGCAGGTGCTGTCGGGCCTGGGCGCTGATGTGGCGGTGCTGCAGGAGGCCGACAAGCGCCTGCCGCCGCGTCCCGCAGCGCTGCCGCATTTCCTGGTCGAGGAAACCGGCTGGCAGGCCGCGGATCTGGGCGGGGCGGGATCCTTGGGGTGGCATGGCAATGCGGTGCTGTTCCGCAATGGCGTGCGGCTGCGGGCCAAGGGCCATATCACACTGCCGGGACTGGAGCCGCGCGGCGCGGTCTGGGCGCTGCTGGAGACAGAAGCCGGGCTGGTCCGGGTGATTGGCGCGCATCTGGGGCTGACGGGGCGCGCCCGGCGCGAGCAGATGCACGCGCTGGCCCGTGCGGCGGAAGCGGATGACGCGGCAGTGGTCCTGGCGGGGGATTTCAACGAATGGTCGCGGTCTCCGGTGCTGGAGCATATTGCCCCGGCGCTGACCTTTCTGCCGCCGAAGGCCAGCTTTCCCGCACTGCGGCCCTTGGGAGCGCTGGACCGGATCGCCCATTGCAGGCGGCTGGAGGCGGTGGCGCATGGGGTGCATGGCGCGCGGCCGGCGCATATCGCCTCCGACCATCTGCCGGTCTGGGCGGATTTGCGGGCGGTTTGACTGCCGTTTGACTGCTGCTGGCAAGGGAGGGCTCCCGCGCCCGCAGGAGCTTCAGGCTGCGCCTGGCGCGCCTTGGCGGCCTTGGGCCGGGCGCTGCTGCGCAGCGCAGAGTTTCTCTGCTGAGAGGCGCTTAAGGGCAGGTTTGCCCTTAAGGCGCCATTTCGAGTGTGTATTCCGCCAGCGCCGGGTCAAGGGCAGGCCGCGCGTGCCGCGCGGTCCCTGCGGGACCCTTGACCGGGCGCTGGCGGGGAAGCTTCAGCGTGCGCGCTGCTTTTGGCCGCGGCGCTGGGCGTTGCCGGGCTTGCTGCCCTGAGGTTTGCCCTGGCCGCTGTTGCCGCCGCCGCGACCGCCTCGGCGGCGCTGACCGCCGGGTTTGCCGCCGCCGCGGCGTCCGCCGGGACGACCGCCTGGCTTGCCGGCGGGTGCGGCCGGATCGGGCATCGCTTCCCAGGCGCGGCCGGAGGCGACGGGGATGGTGATCTTCATCACCTTCTGGATCGCCTTCAGCTCGTCCATCTCATCCGGCGAGCAGAAGGCGATGGCGGCGCCATCCTTGCCTGCGCGCGCGGTGCGGCCGATGCGGTGCACATAGGCGTCGGGCACATTCGGCAGCTCGTAGTTGTAGACGTGCTTGACGTCCGGGATATCCAGGCCGCGGGCGGCCACGTCGGTGGCAACCAGTACCTTGATGTCGCCGGACTTGAAGGCAGCCAGGGCGCGCTCGCGCTGGCCCTGGCTTTTGTTGCCGTGGATCGCGGCGGCGGCAAAGCCTGCCTTATCCAGCACCTTCATCAGCTTTTCCATGCCGTATTTGGTGCGGCCGAAGACCAGCGCGCGCTCGTCCTTGTGCTCTGCCAGCAACTCCTTCAGCAGGCTCAGCTTTTCCGCCTTGGCGATGAAATGCACCGACTGGGTGATCTTGTCGGCAGCCTTGCCCGGAGGCGAGACCTCGATCCGGACGGGGCTTTGCAGGTAGGAGTTGGCGATCTCGTTCATCTGCTTGGGCATGGTCGCCGAGAACAGCATGGTCTGGCGTTCCGTCGGCAGCAGCGCTGCGATCTTGCGCAGGGTGTGGATGAAGCCGAGGTCCAGCATCTGGTCGGCCTCGTCGAGCACCAGGAAGTCGCAGGAGCCGAGGTCCAGCGCGCCGCGGTCGAGGATGTCGATCAGGCGGCCCGGGGTGGCGACCAGGATGTCGGTGCCCTTGGCTATGCGGGAGATCTGCGGGTTGATGGAGACGCCGCCGACCACCAGGCCGACCTTCATCGGGGTGCCTTCGGTCAGGCCCCTGAGGGTGTCGGCGATCTGGTTGGCCAGCTCGCGGGTCGGGGCCAGCACCAGGCCGCGCACGGTGTTGGCGGCGGGCTTGCGGCCGTATTGCATCATCTGCGCGATCAGCGGCACGCCAAAGGCGGCCGTCTTGCCGGTGCCGGTCTGCGCCAGCCCCAGCACGTCCTTGCCGTTGAGGGCATGAGGAATAGCGCGGGCCTGGATCGGGGTGGGGTCGTTCAGACCCATGTCCTGGAGGCGGGCGAGGAGCTTCTCAGGCAGCCCCATGGTCGAAAATTCAGTCACGTATCGTCCTTTCACGGCCCTGCGGTCTGCACTGGCCGGGTCCGCTGCACGGCAGCGGTTTCATGCGGGGCAGGGACCTCGGGCGCGCGCTGGCCGGATGCCAGGCCGCTGGCCTCTGCAATCCCCACGCGTGATTTTGGGAATGGCGGCATATCACTAGACCCCGGGTGTTCTGTTACGCACATGCGGTGCGGCCGGTATTGGTCTCTGCTCACGCGGCAGGGAGGGATGCCTGGGTGCCAAATGGCTGTGGATAAGCGGTTTGTCAACTGCTGATGCGCGTGAAAAGCCTGTTTTCGGCGCAGTTTGCATCCGTTAAAGAGGAAGCCCAGAAAACCGCGAGGACGCAAATGGCAAAGACGATTATCGCCCGCTGCGAGCGCAAGGGCCTGCGCATGACCGGCCAGCGCCGGGTGATTGCCCAGGTGCTGCAGGACAGCGATGATCATCCTGACGTCGAGGAGCTTTATACCCGTGCCAGCGCGATGGATGCCGGGATTTCGATTGCCACCGTCTATCGCACCGTGAAGCTGTTCGAGGAAGCGGGCATTCTGGAGCGGCTGGAGTTCGGCGACGGGCGGGCGCGGTATGAGGATGCCGACCGCGAGCATCACGACCACCTGATCGACATGAATTCGGGCGAGGTGATCGAGTTCTGCGACCCGGAGATCGAGGAGCTGCAGGAGCGGATCGCCCGCAAGCTGGGCTACGAGCTGCGCGGGCACAAGCTGGAGCTTTACGGGGTGCCGCGCAAGCAGGACTGAGGCGGCAGGTGGCGCCCGACGTATCACGGAAATTGATACGTGTGCTCACGTCTTGTCATCGCGGCGGGTCGGAAACGGAGTTGCTGCGGGAGTATTTTGCCGCTTTTGTCCCACGGAACCCGGCAGCCCCGCCGGGCAGAACGATGGACGCGCGCTCATGAACAACCTGCAAGGCATTCTGCTGGTCATTGCCTCGATGGCATTTTTCACGCTTGAAGACATGTTCATCAAGCAGCTGTCTGGCACCTTGCCGGTCGGGCAGATCCTGATTTTCCTCGGTATCGGCAGCGGGCTGGTCTTTGCTGTGATGGCGAAGATGCAGGGGCACCGTCTGTTCGCGCCGCGCAGCTGGCGGCTGCGGCCGGTGCTGCGGGCGGGGACCGAGGCGGTGTCGGCGATGGGGTTTGCCTCGGCGCTGGCGCTGGTCGATATCTCAGTCGTGGCCGCCGTGTTCCAGGCGACGCCGCTGGTGATCACCATGGGCGCGGCGCTGTTTCTGGGCGAGCAGGTCGGCTGGCGGCGCTGGCTGGCAATTTGCACCGGTTTTGCCGGGGTTCTGCTGATCATCCGCCCGGGGCTCGACAGTTTTGAACCGGCGGCCCTGCTGGTGGTGATTGCGGTGCTGGGCGTGGCCACGCGGGACCTGATGACACGGGTGATGGACAGCGCGGTGCCATCAACCGTGGTCAGCTTCCAGGCCTTCCTGGCAGTTATCCCTGCGGGGCTGCTGCTGCTGGCCTTTACCCCTGGCGAGGCGCAGGTGATGGCGCAGAACGAATACCTGATGATGGCAGGCGGGGTGCTGTTCGGGGTGCTGGGCTACTATGGCATCGTGACTGCGATGCGGGTGGGAGATGCCTCGGCGGTGACGCCCTTCCGCTATACCCGGCTGCTGTTTTCGATTCTGGTGGGCGTCATCGTTTTTGGCGAGCGGCCCGACACGCTGACCCTGAGCGGGGCGGCGCTGATTATCGGATCTGGGCTGTATACCTTTGTCCGCGAGCAGCGGCTGGCGCGGCGGGCACGCCGTGCGGAAGCGGCTGCGGCCTGAGGTCCCGCCTGGCAGAAATCCTCCGCCCTGTTGGCGCAAACAGCGTTTTGTTAGCCCTAACCTGCCGGATTTAGACGTGTTAGCGATAACGAGCGTGGTTTACATTTCCCCCGCGGCTGGTATGACGCTGGCAACGGAACGCGCCGCTTTCAGGCCAAACCAAGGATGGACAGATGAGCACCATTATCGACATTCACGCCCGTGAGATCCTCGACAGCCGGGGCAACCCGACGGTTGAGGTCGACGTGATCCTGGAAGACGGCACCATGGGCCGCGCCGCCGTGCCTTCGGGTGCGTCGACTGGCGCCTATGAGGCGGTAGAGAAGCGCGACGGCGACAAGTCCCGTTACATGGGCAAGGGTGTGCTGGAAGCGGTTGCCGCGGTGAATGGCGAGATTGCCGAGGAGCTGGTCGGCTTTGACGCAACCGAGCAGGTCGCCGTGGACAGCGCGATGATCGAGCTGGACGGCACCGAGAACAAGGGCCGCCTGGGCGCCAACGCAATTCTGGGCGTGTCGATGGCGGTGGCCAAGGCCGCGGCAGACTTCACCACCCAGCCGCTGTACCGCTATATCGGCGGCACCTCGGCACGTGTGCTGCCGGTGCCGATGATGAACATCATCAACGGCGGCGAGCATGCCGACAACCCGATCGACATTCAGGAATTCATGATCATGCCGGTGGCCGCGGACAACATCCGCGAAGCCGTGCGCATGGGCTCCGAGGTGTTCCACACTCTGAAGAAAGAACTGTCGGCGGCGGGTCTCTCCACCGGGATCGGTGACGAGGGCGGCTTTGCTCCCAACATCGCCTCCACCCGCGAAGCGCTGGATTTCGTTCTGAAATCCATCGAGAAGGCGGGCTACAAGCCGGGCGAGGAGATCTACCTGGCGCTCGATTGTGCGGCGACCGAATACTACAAGGACGGCAAATACGTGCTGTCCGGCGAGGGCAAAACTCTGTCGTCCGAAGAGAACGTGGCCTATCTGGCAGCGCTGGTGAACGACTACCCGATCATCTCGATCGAGGACGGCATGTCCGAGGATGACTGGGACGGCTGGAAGGCCCTGACCCAGGAGATCGGCGACAAGGTGCAGCTGGTGGGCGACGACCTGTTCGTGACCAACCCGGCGCGTCTGGCCGAGGGCATCGAGCGCGGCTGCGCCAACTCGATGCTGGTGAAGGTGAACCAGATCGGTTCGCTGACCGAGACCCTGAAGGCGGTCGATATGGCCCACCGCGCACGTTACACAAACGTGATGTCGCACCGCTCCGGCGAGACCGAGGATGCCACCATCGCCGACCTGGCGGTTGCCACCAACTGCGGTCAGATCAAGACCGGCTCGCTGGCGCGTTCTGACCGGCTCGCGAAGTACAACCAGCTGATCCGCATCGAGGAAATGCTGGGTGAAGTGGCCGAATACGCGGGCCGTTCGATCCTGAAGTAAGAGCGTCTTCAGCTGGAAGCCGCAAAGCGCCTTGAACGATTGTTCGAGGCGCTTTTTTTCGGGGGAATGTCACGTCCAGCCGTGTATGCTGTCGGTCTTACGCAAGGCGGGCTCTGCAATAACTCTTGAGGCGCAGCGCCATCGTCGGCGCGCCCGGAACAGTCATGGCCGGGCCTTAACACGCATCAAGGCCTGCTTTGCCGGAAACGGGCATTCTGTACCCGCTCACCGTCAATGCAGGAGCCTCACATGACCCCCGTCCGCATCATCATCCTTGCCTTTTTGTCTCTGCCGCTGCTGCTTGCTGCGTGCACCGAACCCGGCACTTATCCAATCAGCGGTGAGGAGTGCGGGCCCGACGACCCGGTGCTGGAACTTGACGCGAGCGATTGCCCGTCATTGGCGGCAGTCTGATCCGCTTGCCCCGTTTCCTTGGCGCGGCTGGGGCTGGAAAACCCGCAGCATAAGAGCTGGCACCTGTCAGAAAACACGCGTTTTTCAGGGCGTTACCTTCCGGAAGTTGCATGTGTGGCCCGGATCACAGACGCTCATGCAGGCGTCATGCTAGGTTGATCTTGCGCGGCGCACGGGTGCTGCGGGAAAGGGGGGACAGGCCATGAAAACGCGGTTTATGCGCACAGTGGCGATCTGTGCAGTTCTTTCAGCACTTGTGGGGTGCAGCGGGGCCGGGACATACCCGATCAGCGGTCAGCCGGCGTCGGCCGGCGATCCGGTGATGCGGATGGACATGTCCGACAATTACCCGTTGCTGGCCGGGCTATAGTCAGGCGACCGGGGGGCTAGCGCCTGCAACTGGCGCCCTGACCGGGGGCGGGGCGCCAGTTGGCAGCTTTAACAGGGGGCAGTGTAATAGGTGCCGTCACCGCGAGAATAGGCGCACTGCTGGGTCTGGTTGTTCTGTGCAACCAAAGTGCCAGCTGCTGCGCCGCCCAGTGCGGCGATCAGGCGCCAGTCGTCGTCGGCCTTGAGCGCATCGGCAGCGATCAGGCCGGCTGCGGCACCACCTGCCACGCCAGCGACTGTGCGCTGTTCCGGGGTCAGGTTGGTACAGGCGCCCAGGCCCAGGGCGGCACTGGTGGCGAGAACGGGAATCCAGCGGAAATTCATGATTTTCCTCCAATTTCGTTGGTCCGGACGGCCTGTTTGAGGGCCGCGGATGGCACTATAACGCCACCTGCTGACGGATGGTTCCGGTTTGTGGGGTGAATTTTCCGCTGCGGCGCCGATCCGCCCGCGCCGGGTGCCGGGCGGCAAGCTTCCGCCGCACGGCTGGGGCGGACCGCATTTCAGCGCGAAGTCCGGCCCGGAAACGTATTGGCTGCCGCAGAGTTACAGGGTCTTGGTCATCAGAATGTAGTTCTTGCGCGGCTGGAACCGGGTGCGCAGGTAGAGCCGCTGAGCGGTTTCATTTTCCCGGTCGACTTCAAGATGAAGGGCGCGCATTCCAGCAGTGGCCAGTGATTTCGGCAGCTCGGTCAGAACCTCGGTGGCGATGCCGCGGCCGCGCACCGCAGGGCGGATGTAAAGTTCATCGACAAAACCGTCCATGCCGCCAAACTCAACTGACCAGCCGAAAGTGATCACGATATAGCCGATCGGCGCCCGGGTGGGTCCAATCAGGTAGACGGCGCCATAGGGGTGGCCGTTCAAGAGGGGCTCGATCCCGGCGCGGCGGTGCTCGTCGCTGCTCTCCAGCCCGGATTCGGTATGGAAGGCGGCGACCAGCGGCAGCACGGTGTCCAGATGCTCAGGCTTGGCGAGATGCAGGGCGGCGCTCATAGGCGGGCGAGCCTTTCGGTTAGAAGATCAAAGAAGCCGTCCGCGTCGGCATCACCGATGAACAAGGCGTTGGGTGTGCGGTTCGTGACACCCCACCAGTCTGCGACTGTCATGCCGAGAGTGAGGCTGGAGGAGGTTTCGATTTCCACGTTCACATGGCGGCCCGAAAACAGCTCCGGCTTCAGCAGCCAGGCGATGACGCAGGGATCATGCAGCGGGCCGCCTTCGGAGCCGTATTTCTCCACATCGAAGCGCTCGAAGAAATCGAGCATTTCAGCGGTAAAATGGCCGACGCGGGTACCGAGAGCGCGGATCGCCTCCACCCGCGGCTTGGTCGCCAGTACCTTATGTGTCACATCGAGCGGCATCACGGTGATCGGCGCGCCGGATCTGAACACGATTTCAGCGGCTTCCGGATCGACATAAATGTTGAATTCGGCTGCCGGGGTGATGTTGCCCACCTCAAAATAGGCGCCGCCCATCATCACGATCTCCTGCACCCGTTCGATGATGTCGGGTGCGGTGTTGAAGGCAGCGGCGACATTGGTGAGCGGACCCAGGGTGCAGAGGGTGACGGTGCCCGGTTCATGCGCCCGCAGGGTTTCGATGATGAAATCGACGCCATTGTCCCCGGCCAGCGGCATCTGCGGCTCCCACAGCTCCGGGCCGTCGAGGCCGGTCTGGCCGTGCACATGTTCCGCGGTGATCAGCGGGCGGTAAAGCGGCGCCTTGCTGCCCGCAAAGACGGGCACATCCGTGTGGCCTGCGGCCTCGCAGACGATGCGGGCGTTCTTGCTGGTGAGCGGCAGCGGCACATTGCCCGCGACACAGGTGATGCCCAGCAGATCCAGCTCGTCAGGGCTGGCCAGCGCGAGCAGGATGGCGACGGCATCATCCTGCCCCGGGTCGGTGTCGATGATGATTTTCCTGGCGCTCATCGCTGGCTCCGCAATTCGTGAGCCACGACACTACGCGCAGTTCGGCCGGGATTGAACCGCCGACTGGCGGGGCAGTGCGAATTTCCTAAGGTTTTCTGCGGCAGCAATTTGCGGCTTGCCCGGCCGCTGGCGGCCGGAAATTGAGTATTTGAGGAAAGATGAAGCCGAGGGGAGTGCTCAGGCGCGCTCGTCTGCTTTGACTTCGTCCCAAAGCGCGTCCATCTCGGCCAGGTCACTGTCCTCGGGGCGTTTGCCGCGGGCGGCAAGCTTGGCCTCGACGCCCTGGAACCGCCGGGTGAACTTGGCGTTGGCGGCGCGCAGCGCGGCTTCGGGCTCGACACCCAGATGGCGGCCCAGGTTGGCCATCACAAACAGGAGGTCGCCGAACTCTTCTTCGACTTCCGCTTGGGAGAGGCTGTCGCGGGCCTCGACCAGTTCGGCGCATTCCTCGGTGATCTTGGCGATGACGTTGTCAGCGGAGGGCCAGTCAAAGCCGACGCGGGCGGCGCGTTTCTGCAGCTTGTAGGCGCGCAAAAGGGCGGGCAGGCCGACGGCGACGCCGTCCAGCGTGCCTTTCTGCTCCTTGCCTGCGCGCTCCGCGGCCTTGATCGCCTCCCAGTCGCGGGTCTGCTGTTCGGCTGATTTCTCGCGGCTTTCGTCGCCGAACACGTGCGGGTGGCGGGAGACCATCTTGTTGGACATGGTGGTGACCACATCCTGGAAAGTGAAGTGGCCGGCTTCCTGCGCCATCCGGGCGTGGAAGACGGATTGAAAAAGCAGATCGCCCAGTTCGCCTTTCAGTTCATCCCAAGCCTCGCGCTCAATTGCGTCGGCAACTTCATAAGCTTCTTCAATGGTATAGGGGGCGATGCTGGCAAAATCCTGTTCGATATCCCAGGGGCAGCCGGTTTGCGGATCACGCAGGCGCGCCATGATCTCCAGGAGCCTTTCGATGCCCGCGGTTTCGTCGTGGATCAGGTCAGTTTCTTGCATTGCGGCTGCTCATTTTCCGGTGTCAGATGCATCATCCCGAGTCTGGAGCAGGAGTCCACCCCAATGCCCGTAGTGAACCGTATTGCCGATTTCGCCGAGGAGATGAAGGCCTGGCGGCGGCATCTGCACCAGATCCCGGAGCTGGCGCTGGACCTGCCCAAGACGGCGGCGTTTGTGGCGGAGCGGCTGCGGGAGTTCGGAGTGGATGAACTTCATGAAGGGATCGCGCAAACGGGTATGGTGGCGATCATCAACGGGCAGGGGGACGGGCCGACCATCGGGTTGCGCGCCGACATGGACGCGCTGCCGATCCCGGAGGAGACCGGGGTGGAGTATGTCTCGGGCCATGAAGGCAATATGCACGCCTGCGGTCACGACGGGCATACCACGATGCTGCTGGGGGCGGCGAAATATCTGGCGGAGACGCGCAACTTCAGGGGCCGGGTGGCGCTGATCTTCCAGCCCGCGGAAGAGGCGATTGGCGGTGCGCGCATCATGGTCGAGGAAGGCATCATGGAGCGCTTCGGCATCGGTGAGGTCTATGCGCTGCACAATTCGCCGGGCCTGCCTGTTGGGCATTTCCTGACCACGCCGGGAGCGCTGATGGCCGCGGTCGATACTTTCCACATTCATATTCAGGGGGTTGGCGGCCATGGCGCCATGCCGCATGAGACCCGCGACCCGGTGATGGCGGCCTGCGGCATTGCCCAGGCGATCCAGACCATTGTGTCGCGCAATCACCATACGCTGGAGGATCTCGTGGTCTCTGTCACCCAGATCCACACCGGCAGCACCGACAACGTGATCCCGGACACCGCCTATATCAACGGCACCGTGCGCACCTTTAACCCGGAGGTGCAGAAGATGGTGATGCGGCGAATGAAGGAGATCGTGGCGGGGCAGGCGGCCAGCTATGGCGTCGAGGCGGAGCTGGATTATGAGATCGGCTATCCGGCGACTTTCAACGACGCGGAGAAGACCGCCTTTGCCGTCGATGTGGCCAGGGAGATCGCGGGCGACGTGAATGTGGAGTCGGATGGTGGGCGCGAGATGGGGGCGGAGGATTTTGCCTACATGCTGCAGGCGCGGCCCGGCTCCTACCTGTTCCTGGGGCAGGGGGATACCGCCGGGCTGCATCATCCGAAATACGACTTCAACGATGAGATTTCGCCGGTGGGAGCCTCCTTCTTTGCCCGGCTGGTGGAGCGGGCCCAGCCGGTGAGCGGGTAAAACCCAGGCCAGATGACACCCGCTTGCGCAGCGGGTATTTGATCAAACAAAGAACTCTCACAACAGGGACGCACCGTCATGGCACTGGAAGACGCAAAGCACATGATCGATCACGCCTTCACCCGCGAGGATCTGAAGGGGTTGAGTTTCGAGATCACCTTTGGCGGGGCGACGTCCTTTCTGCGCCGCAAGTACACCAAGGATCTGACCGGCGTGGATATTGCCGTCACCGGAGTGCCGTTCGACCAGGCGGTGACCAACCGGCCCGGAACGCGGCTGGGGCCGCGGGCGATCCGCGAAGCCTCTGCCCTGCAAAGCCCGGATGAGCCCTATGGCTGGCCGCATAAGCCGCTGAGCACCCTGGCGATTGCGGATTACGGCGATCTGGCCTTTGACCATGCCAATGTGCCGGAGTTTCCGGCGGCGCTGACGGAGCATATCCGGGGCATTCTGGCGGCGGATACGGCCTCTGTCGTCTTGGGCGGGGATCACTATATCAGCTTTCCGATCCTGAAAGCCTATGCCGAGAAATACGGGCCGATTTCACTGCTGCAGTTCGATGCGCATACAGACACCTGGCCCGATGACAACATGGACCGGGTGGATCATGGCACCATGTTCTATAAGGCGGTGAAGTCGGGCATCGTGGATCCCAAGACCTCTGTCCAGGTGGGGATCCGCACCACCAACGACGACACGCTGGGGGTCAATATCATCGACGCCCCCACCGTGCACGAGATTGGACCGATGGAGACCGCAAAGCGGATCAAGTCGATCCTGGGGGACCGCCCCGCTTACCTGACCTTTGACATCGACTGCCTGGATCCGGCCTATGCGCCCGGCACCGGCACGCCGGTCTGGGGCGGGCTGACCTCGGCCCAGGCCGCGCGCATTATGCGGGAGATTGCCGGCATCAATATCAAGGGCGGTGACGTGGTGGAAGTCTCTCCCCCCTTTGACACAAGCGGCGCAACTGCTATTGCCGGGGCACATGTGGCGACGGAGATCATCTGCCTTCTGGGCTGGAACATGAGAGACAATGACTGACTTCAATCAACCGATCAGCGGAAATGACCTGGCCCGGTTTTCGGGACCGAACACTTTTATGCGGCTGCCGCAGGCAACCTCGCTGGACGGCCTGGATGTTGCGGTTCTGGGGGTTCCGATGGATATCGGCACCTCCTGGCGGTCGGGCACACGGTTCGGTCCCAAGCAGATCCGCGCCGAAAGCGCGATGCTGCGGCCCTATAACATGGCCACCGGCGCGGCGCCGTTCGACAGCCTGAACATTGCCGATATCGGCGATCTGGCGATCAACACCTTCTCGCTGCCGGATTCGCTGAGGATCATCCAGGAGAGCTATGAGGCGATTCTGTCGGGCGGGGTGATCCCGGTGGCGATGGGCGGTGATCATTCGATCACCCTGCCGATCCTGCGCGCCATCGCAAAAAAATACGGCCCCGTTGCGCTGGTGCACGTGGATGCCCACGCGGATGTGAACGACGAGATGTTCGGCGAGCGCGAAACCCACGGCACCGTGTTCCGCCGCGCTTTCGAGGAAGGGCTGATCGTTCCGGACAAGACTTATCAGATCGGCATCCGCGGCACCGGCTATGCGGCAACGGACTTTACCGAAGCGCAAAGCTGGGGCTTTCAGCACTTCCCGGCGCAGGAGCTGTGGGGGCGGCAGCTGCATCAGATGGGTGCGGAAATTCGCCGCGATATCGGCAATAGGCCGGTCTATGTGAGCTATGATATTGATAGCCTTGACCCGGCCTACGCGCCGGGCACCGGCACGCCTGAAATCGGCGGGCTGACAACGCCTCAGGCGCTGGAGCTGATCCGGTCCCTGAAGGGGGTCAATATCGTGGGCTGCGACCTGGTGGAGGTGTCGCCGCCCTATGATCCCTCGGGCAACACCGCCTTGGTGGGCGCAAACCTGCTCTATGAGCTGCTGTGCGTACTGCCGGGGGTGGCAACGAGATAAGCGGTCCGGCCTCAAGCGTATAGGCCGGGGGAGGGCCGCGCAGGGAGGAGGCAAGGGTTGACCTTGAAACCGCAATGAAGCGGCTGATGCTGTTTGGCTGGCTGGTGCTGGCCGCTGTGGTCGCCGGGCTGGGGTTCATCCGGCTGGCGCCGAGCGATCCGCTGGATTGGAACACCCAGCCGGAGTTCACCGAGGACAAGGAATTCCGCGGCGGTGTGTTCCGGGTGGTGCGCACCGGCCCGGACGGGCTGGATCGGTTCCATCAGATCGCCAGCACCGCGCCGCGCACCAGCGTTCTGGCTGGCGGCCCGGACGACGGGATGGCCACCTATATTACCCGCACCCAATTGCTGGGGTTTCCAGACTACACCACCGCAGCGCAGGACGGCGATTTGCTGAAGGTCTATGCCCGGCTGCGCTTTGGCCGCTCCGATCTGGGCGCCAACAAGGAGCGGATCAATGGCTGGCTGGCAGAGATGGAAGAGGCTCCGCAAGAGGCCTCGGCCAGCGAGTAACGGCAAGGCGTGCTCCCGCCTGCTCGCGGGTTTCTGGAAAAAGCACCCGGCAGTTGGGCCGGGCGCCGCGCTGGGCGCGGCGCGGGCTCTTCCGCCTGGGGCGGCAGAGCCTTGGTTTTTTGCTGAGAAGCGCTTCAGGGGCAGGGTTGCCCCTGAAGATGCCAATTCGTGTGTGTTCGAGTGTGTTTGTATGTGCCGCATCAAGGGTGTCATGTGAAAACAAGATCTTAGGCCTTCCAAAGGCGGTGGATTTCGTGTTCGTTGGTCGGCATCGCTGGTTTTACTAAGGAAGAGATTTCCATGATTATCAAATTTGCCAAACCTGCTTTGTCACTGTCCTGCTTTGCGTTTCTTGCGGCTTGCGGCGGTGTGCCTGCCAGCAACGAGCTGCAGTTCGACGATGACGGAAACGGCCGGTTCAGCGGTAGTGCCGGTTCCGGCTGGACGGCAGAAGAGATCAGGTCGCATGCCGCTGATAACTTCTGCGGCAATGCGCCGGTCGTGGACTTCAGTGTCAGGGTGTTGCCATCTGCGCCGGACTACAAGATATTCTCGGGCTTCTGCGGGGCCGCAGCGGATGGCTTCGCCGTGGCAGGCGCCGGGCAGAGCTACACCGTGGCCGCGCAGCCAGCCGCGGCGGGCCCGGTGGTGACACCAGCGGCGAACAGCTCGGGTTGGGACGGCTCCACGCCGTTTGTGGATTGATCGAGGACGTCTTGCTTGCGGGGCCTGTCGGCGGCACGTCGGATCAGAGCTGCGGCACCAGCGTCGGTGCGCTCGACATGCCGGGCACTTCCCCCAGCGACGCCGACAGGCAGCTGCTTTGTACCTCGCGCCACATCGGCACGTTCAGCGACATCTGGCATTGCGCCATGAACATGCGCCCGTCCACCTGCAGGCAGCGAAGCTCACCCAGCTCGACCCGGGCGCCGGACTTATCCGTGCAGTAGCAATCGATGGTTTTGCCGCCTGGACCCTTCACATCCGCCAGTGCCATGCAGGGCAGAGTGAGGAGGATTGTGGCAATAAGGACTCTGGCATGTCGCATGGCTCTAGCATATCACATGGGGGCAAATTGGCCAAAACATGAACAAGAATAGGCGCGCCCATGGTTCCCGAAGAACGGCTGGAACAGATCCTGCAGCGGTTTCAGTATCTTGAAGCCGCGATGGCGGATGGCGCCGGGGGCGGGGATATTGCGGCGCTGGCCAAGGAGTATTCCGATCTGCGCCCCGTGGCGGAGCAGGTCACGGCCTACCGTAAGCTGCTGAGCGATCTGGAAGAGGCTGAGCTGATGCTGGCGGACCCGGATATGAAGGATCTTGCGGCGGAGGAGATCCCGGCGCTGAAGGCGGCGATCCCTGAGGCCGAGCACGCTTTGCAGCTGGCCTTGCTGCCCAAGGATGCGGCTGACAGCCGTCCGGCGATGCTGGAAATACGCCCCGGTACGGGGGGCGATGAGGCGGCGCTGTTTGCGGGTGACCTTTTGCGCATGTACCAGCGCTATGCCGAAGGGCAGGGCTGGAAGTTCGACATCATCGAGGAACAGGCGACCGAGCTGGGCGGCATCAAGGAGGTGGTAGCCCATATCAAGGGCGAGGATGTCTTTGCCCGGCTGAAGTATGAATCCGGCGTGCACCGGGTGCAGCGGGTGCCGGCGACCGAAAGCGGCGGGCGCATCCATACCTCAGCGGCGACGGTGGCCGTGCTGCCGGAAGCTGAGGACGTGGATATCCATATTGATGCCAATGACATTCGCATCGACACCATGCGGGCCTCGGGCGCGGGCGGGCAGCATGTGAACACCACCGACTCGGCGGTGCGGATCACCCACCTGCCGAGCGGGATTGTAGTGACAAGCTCGGAAAAGTCCCAGCACCGCAACCGCGAGATTGCCATGCAGGTGCTGAAAACGCGGCTCTATGACATGGAGCGGCAGCGGATCGACAGCGAACGCTCGGCGGACCGGGCGAGCCAGGTGGGCTCGGGCGACCGCTCGGAGCGGATCCGCACCTACAACTTCCCGCAGGGCAGGATGACCGATCACCGTATCAATCTGACGCTTTACAAGCTGGATCAGGTGATGGGCGGCGATCTGGATGAGGTTATCGACGCGCTGACAGCGGACAATCAGGCGCGGCTCTTGGCCGAGATGGGGCAGTAGGCATGGCAGAGACGGCGGCACAGGCGATGGCGGCAGCAACGGCGCGGCTGCGGGCGGCAGGGGTTCAGGACCCGGCGCGGGATGCGCGGGTATTGCTGGCCCATGCGGCCCGGATCGAGGCCAGCCGGGTCACGCTGATCGCGCCGGAGGAGCTGGCGCCGGAAGTGGCCGAACGCTATGAGCAGCTGATTGCGCTGCGGGCCGTGCGTGTGCCTGTCTCGCATCTGATCGGCGAACGGGAGTTTTATGGCCGCCGCTTTAAGGTTTCGCGCGATGTGCTGGACCCGCGGCCCGAGACCGAGATCCTGATCGAGGCGGCGCTGGCGGAGCCCTATAGCCGGGTCTTGGATCTCGGCGTCGGCTCCGGCTGCATTCTGGTGACGCTGCTGGCGGAACGGCAGGAGGCGACCGGGCTGGGTGTGGACATCAGCGAGGCTGCCTGCCTGCAGGCCAGTGCGAATGCGGTGCTGCACCGGGTCCAGGCGCGGGCTGATATCCAGCAATCGGACTGGTTCGAGGGGGTCGAGGGGCAGTTCGACCTTATCGTTTCCAACCCGCCTTATATTGCGCTGGACGAGATGGAAGACCTGTCGGCAGAGGTGCGCGGGCATGAGCCGGGTATTGCGCTGACCGATGGCGGCGACGGGCTGGGAGCATACCGGCAGATTGCGGCTCAGGTGGGGGAACACCTGGCGCCGGGCGGCAGGGTGCTGCTGGAAATAGGCCCAACGCAGGGGCAGGCTGTCAGCGCGCTGCTGGAAACGGCGGGGCTGAGCGGCATTGCCGTGCTGCAGGATCTGGACGGCCGCGACCGGGTGGTGCGGGCGCATTCCAGCATGAAGAGCAGCATTTGACGCGGAAATTCGCGATTTCGAAAGAAAAAACTCAGAAAATACTATTGTGCCCCTTGTCTGGGGCTCCGTAAAATGGTTACTCAGAGGGAGCCGCTTGAGGAGAAAGCTTTGCAAGCCTTCCCGCGGCATCAAGCCCAAAAAAGCTGATGATCCGGCGCTGAGGCGCGCACGAATGGGTCTACGGCGCATTAACTCAAGGCTGACGTTAGGCAGATGAGATCGTCCAAATCACGTTCACGTTCCAAGTCGAACCGGAACCGTCCCAATGGCGCCAATGTTGTCAACCGCGTGTTTGACAGCTCCGGTCCCGAAGGCAAGGTGCGCGGAACGCCGCAGCAGATCATCGACAAATACAATCAGCTGGCCCGCGATGCGCAGCTGAGCAATGATCGGGTTGCCGCGGAGAATTTCCAGCAGCACGCAGAGCATTATCTGCGCATGCTGAACGAGGCACAGCGCGAAATCGAGGCGCGCCGCGAAGAGCAGGAGCGGCAGAACCGCGAACGCCAGGCCGAGCGCGACCGTGAGCGGGCCGAACGCCTGGAGCGCCAGGAGCGTGAAGCTGCGGCGGCTGCTCCGGCAGCGGATCCGGCTGGCTCGCCGCAGCCTGAGGTGATCGACCCGCGCGGCGAAAACGGCAATGGCGCGGACAGCGGTCTGGTGGAAACCCCGGAAAGCCAGTCTGCACCTGCGGACACTCCGGCTGAGGCTGCACCGAAAAAGGCCCCAGCCCGCAAGCCGCGGACACGCAAGCCCGCGCCCAAGGCCGAAGATGCGGCACCGGCTGGAGACGGCGGCGATGCGGAAGCCAAGCCCGCGCCGAAGAAAACCACCCGCTCGCGCGCGAAGCCCAAACCCAAGACCGAAGACGGTCCGGCGGAAGCGGCTGAATAAGCGGTGCAGAACCAAATTTGATAGAAGTCCCCCGGTGCCGATGCCCCGGGGGATTTTTCCTTTCGGGAGGCGTTTTGTTAGCAGCAGCTAACGCTGACGTCGGACGCGGCCTTTACCTGACGCTACCAGTAATCGGGGTTGTTCAAGGCTTCGATACAGGCCGAAGGGCCGCGCAACGGGGCAAGCTCTTCGCCGTTGAGGGGCTGCGCCAGCCATCCTTCCGGGAAATTCAGGGACAGCGGGGCGGCGGCCTGCGCTTCGGTAATCTGGCGGAAGCCAACCCTGCTGTAATAGCCGGGTTCGCCATAGGTGACGGCAACGTCGACGCCCTGTTTACGGATCTCGTCCAGCCCATGCCTAAGCAGCGCCTGACCGGTGCCCTGCCTTTGCCGGCTGGTTGAAACGGCAACCGGCGACAGGATGAACACCGTGCGGCTGTCCTGATCGTAACGCAGACGAGAATAGATGATGCAGCCGATAAGCGTATGGCCGTCCCAAGCCGAATAGACGAAAAAGTCCTGTTCCGGCGTTTTGGCGAAGATATCGCGGACGAGGCCCGCGATCAGATCGCCTTCGGCGTCCCCCTCCGAAGCGGCGAAAACCGCCCGGAAAAGGCTGATGATTTCAGATGTATGGCCGCGGTATTCTGATGAAAACTCCATCCGCTGCTCCTGTGCCTGTTGGCTGGCTGGTGCACGCAGCATAGGGCAGCCGGGGGGCGGGCCGTCAAGCGCCGGGCTGGCTGCATCGCCAGGCAGTCAAGCTTTGTGGCCCAGCACCCGCAGGTAGCGGCGTACTGCTTCGGGGAAACCCAGCATCAGCGCATCGGCGGTGAGGGCGTGTCCGATGGACACCTCGGCCAGATCAGGAATGGCCTGGCGCAGGGCGGGCAGGTTGTCCACGGTCAGGTCGTGGCCTGCGTTCATCATCAGCGCAGGGCTGCTGCCCTCTGCGCCAAGCTGGCGGGCGGCGTCCGCGGTGGCCTTGATCCCGGCCAGTTCCTGCTGAATGGCGTCAGGCGCGGTCTGGTTGGCGTAAGGCCCGGTGTAGAATTCGATCCGGTCTGCGCCAGCCTGCTGCGCCAGCGCCGGCTCAGCCGGATTGGCGTCCACGAAATAGGAAACCCGGATGCCCGCGGCCTTGAACTCCTCAGCTATGGGCATAAGCATTTCGCCATCGGCGGCAAAGTCCCAGCCGTGATCAGAGGTGGATTGTTCGGGAGTGTCGGGTACCAGCGTCACCTGATGCGGTTTGTTTTCCAGCACCAGGTCAATGAAATGGCGGGTCGGGTAGCCCTCGATGTTGAACTCCGCCTGCGGGAATTCATCGGCGATCAGGCGGGCGAGGTCCGGCAGGTCGGAAAACCGGATATGCCGCTCATCCGGGCGCGGATGCACAGTGATGCCATGGGCACCGGCCTGCAGGATGGCGCGGGCGATGTCGATCAGGTTGGGCCAGGGCACCTCGCGCCGGTTACGCAGGTAGGCAACAGCATTGACGTTCACGGACAGCAAGGTCGGGCGGGGCGTAACCGGTTGGGTCATCGGGAAATCAGGCTCCGGCAAAGAAATCGGGGAAGAAGGCTCAGGCCTTGGCCAGCTCGCGGGCCAGCGCGCAGAAGGCCTCAAGGCTCACCTGTTCTGCACGCTCGGTCGGCGGGATACCGGCGGCGGTCAGATGCGCCTCTATATCGGGAGAGATGCCCTTCAATGAGGCGCGCAGCATTTTGCGGCGCTGGTTGAAGGCGGCGGCGACAACACGCGACAGGATCGCGGCATCGGCCGGGAAGCGCGGTTCCGGCAGGGCGTCCAGATGCACCACAGCGCTGGAGACCTTGGGCGGCGGGGTGAAGGCGCCGGGCGGCAGCGACAGCACGATGCGGGCATCGGCACGCCACTGGGCCAGGATCGCCAAGCGGCCATAGGCCTTGGAGCCGGGCTGCGCCACGATGCGCTCAGCCACCTCGCGCTGGAACATCAGGGTGAGGCTTTGCCAGAACGGCGGCCATTCCTTGGGCGTGAGCCAGCGCACCAGCAGTTCGGTGCCGACGTTATAGGGCAGGTTGGCGGCGATGCGGATCGGGGGCGTCAGGTGTTCGAGCGGGTCGATCTCCAACGCGTCGCCGTTGATCACCTCAAAGCGGCCTGGGTAGGCGACGGCGATCTCCTGCAACGCGGGCAGACAGCGGCTGTCCTTCTCCACCGCCAGCACCCGGCGGGCGCCCTCGGCAAGCAGCCCGCGGGTCAGGCCGCCGGGGCCGGGACCGATCTCCAGCACGTCGCAGCCGGTGAGGTCGCCTGCCTGGCGGGCGATCTTGGCGGTCAGGTTCAGGTCCAGGAGGAAGTTCTGGCCCAGCGATTTGCGGGCGGACAGCTGATGCTTTGCGATCACTTCGCGCAGAGGGGGGAGGGAGTCGATGGCGCTCATGTCATCTGTACCTTGGGACATGGCGCGGGCCGTGCGCCAGAATTTTCATGCCTCCGGCGGGGATATTTCCCGCCAGAAGAAGAATCAAGTGCTGGCGGCCATGGCTTGCGCCAGCTTCAGGGCCTCGATCAGGCTGGAGGGGTTGGCCCGGCCGGTGCCCGCGATGTCAAAAGCGGTGCCGTGATCGGGTGAGGTGCGGATGAAAGGCAGGCCCAGCGTCACGTTGACGCCGCGGTCGAAGTCCAGCGTCTTGATCGGGATCAGTGCCTGGTCGTGATACATGCAGACTGCCGCGTCATACCGGGCGCGGGCGGCGGCATGGAACATCGTGTCGGCGGGGTGCGGGCCGGTGATGTCCAGCCCCTCCTTCTGCATTTCGCCGATCAGGCCGTTGATCCAGTCCAGTTCCTCAGATCCCATGGCGCCGCCTTCGCCCGCGTGCGGGTTCAGTCCCGCGACCGCGATGCGGGGGGAGTTGATGCCGAATTGATCGCGCAGCCCGGCGGCGGTGATCTCAACGGTTTCGCGCAGCAGGCCCGGGGTCAGCACCTTTGGCACGTCGGCAAGCGCGATGTGGATGGTGGCGGGCACCACACGCAATTGCTCGCTGGCCAGCATCATCACCACGCGGTCCCGGCCCGCCAGCGCCGCGAGGAATTCGGTATGGCCGGGGTAGGCAAAGCCTGCGCCGTCGATCAGCGCCTTCTTGTGGATGGGGGCGGTACAGATGGCAGAGGCTTCCCCCTGCTGGACCAGCCGCACGGCGGTCTCAACGGATTGGACCACTCCGGCGGCGTTGGCCGGGTCGGCTGTGCCCTTGGCCGCGCTGCCGCCGAAGGGGAGGGACAGCACTGGAAAGTGGTCGGCGCAGACTGCCGCAGCCTCTGCCGGGGCGGCGATTTCCTGAACGGGGGTGCCTGCGGGAAGGTGGCGCGGGTCGCCGATCCAGAAGAACGGGCAGGCGGCGCGCAGGGCGTCCCAGGCCTTGACGGCAATTTCCGGGCCGATGCCTGCTGGCTCGCCGCAGCTCAGTGCAATGGGCCCGGGCCGGCTCATTTGATGTCGATCCGCGCATCCGCGCGCAGCTGTTCCAGATAGCTGTCGACCAGAGAGGTCATCCGCTGTGCCACGAGCGCATTGGCTACGGTTTCACGGTTGGCGCCTTCACCGAGGTCGGCGGTGCGGCCGCAGAGCATCAGCACCATCAGGGTCTGGCCGTTGTTGCGGGTCAGTGCGGTGGAGGTTTCACCCGGGTCCAGCTTGGCCAGTTCCAGTGCGACATCGCTGGGGATCACAGAGGGCGGCAGGCTTTCAACCGCCAGAACAGATGGATCCTGCCCTTGCGCAAGACCATAGAAGTCTTGGCAGGTGTCGACGCTGTTCACCACACGCTGCGCGGCGGCCAGGGTCTCGGGTGTGCGCCCGCCGGGCAGGAAATAGGTGGCATATTCAATCGCGGTGTAGCGCGGGGCAGCGCCTTCCACCTCTCGCAGGCCGCGCATCTGGAACAGCGCCACGGCGCCCTGCAGCGGCAGCGGCTCGGAGATTTCACCGGGCTGCAGCGCCAGCACAACCTCCTGCAGCTGCGGCGGCAGCTTGGTCAGCGGCATCCAAGGCAGGCGGCCGCCGTCGCTGCGGCTGCCGGCGGCTGAATACTGGGCGGCAGCGGCGGAGAAACTGTCATAGCCCTTGAGCTGGGCGACCTGCTCCACCAGTTCCTCGACCTGGGCGGCGTTCTGGTCGTTGACCGGCACGATGAATTCGCTCAGCAGCACCTGGACACTGCCACTGCCCGCCGTGCCCATGGCGCGGTCGATCTCTTCCGGCGTGGGGCGGGCGCGGGACAGAAAGCGGGCGCGGGTGTACTCGCGCCAGCCGAGCCCGACCTTGGTGAAATCGCGCAGTGTCTGCGGCGAAACACCCTGCTGCTGCAACGCGGTGACGAAGTCGTTGAGCGACAGGTTGGCGCGTCCTGCCAGTTCTTCCATGCCCGCAGTGATGTCTTCGTCGCTGAGTTCGATCCCTGCTTGTTCCAGCACATCCAGTTTGAGACGGTCGTTGATCAGTTCTTCGCGGGCGGTTTCCAGCGGATCGCCCGGCACTCGCAGTGCGGCCTGGAAGCGGGCGCGCTGTTCCAGCTCATACCGGGTGATGACTTGATCATTCACGGTGACCGCCGGGGCAAAGAGGTTCTGTGCGCCCGCGGGCAGGCCGCTCCAGGCCAGCCCTGCTGCCAGCGCCAGCGCGGCGGCAGTTTTGAGAGCACGGGAAAGGAAAGGAGCCGGGAACCGGGTATTCACGTCTTGCTGCATGACCGCCTGTACTGTTTGCTGCCGCTTTTTACGGAAAATCCGCTCAGCGAGATGGTAAAGCCGAAATCCGTTGTCGGCTCAACACTTGTTGTTGAGGTATAGCGGCGGTTGACCGAAAGGTCGACCGTCACACATTCATTGCTGTACGCCACGCCAAGGCCCGCGCGGGTAGCTTGGGCACCGGCTATGTCATAGCGCAGCCGGGCACTGGCGGACCAGTTGGGGTTGATGTCATAGCGTCCGTCAACCCACAGTTCGGAGCTTTCCTCGGCCCGGTCTTCCTCCGGGTCGGTGCCGAGCCACAGATAGGTGCCGGAGAGGCTGGAGCGGCTGGTGTGCCATTCGCCGCGGAATTCGGCCTTGGAGAAGTTCAGCGAACCATTGAGCAGGCCGCGGGTTGAGATGGCCAGGCTGTCGCCGTATTTGATCTGGCCCGCCAGTAGGATATCCGATGTGGTGCCGCCCAGGCCGGAGCTTTTTGTGAACCGGCCGTCGGCGTCGCTGCGCAGTACCTGGCCCGCAGTGGCATAGGCCTGCCAGCCGGTGGGCGCATAGCGGGCCCAGTTGGCGCCGTAGACAAGGGTCAGCCCGTCTTCGCGGGCATCGGTCGAGGGGAAGCGCGACAGCGACAGAAGGTTGCCCTGGTCGAATTCGACAAAGCGGCTTTCCTCGCTGACCACGTTGCCGCCGCCCTCGTCACGCCATCCCAGCTGCAGGATCGGCTCCAGGTACTGGCTGGCCCCGCTGGCTTCGCGGCGGATCATCGGCAGGCGCAGGGTCAGCGCACTGCGCGGGGTGAGGCGGGTGACCTCGTCGGTGAAGAAGGCGTCGTCGTAGGCGCGGAAAGCATCGCCGGCGGCGCCGATTTCCCATTCCGCGAGGACACCGTTGCCCAAACGCCAGCTGCGGCGCCAGTCGATATCGGCGCTGAGCCGGGACAGGTCTCGGCCGTTGCTGTCGGTGGCGGTGCCTTCAATGCTGGAGCTGCGGTGGTGGCCGTGGCCCTGCAGCGTCAGCCGCAGTTCACCGCCAGTGAGGGCCGGGAAATAGCGGGTCTGGTAGAAGGCTTCTGCGATGCCGGAGGGGATATCGCTTTGCTCTTCGCTCTCGCGCAGTGTTTTGTAGTGGGTGAGCGAGGTGCGGAACAGGCTGTCGCGCTTGGACCGGGTCAGGACCGCCTCGGACCGCAAACGGTCCAGATCAGGCAAGCCGTAGTCGGCGACGTAGGCGTCGTCCGAGACCGCCTTGACGTCGAAGGTAAAGCGGAAGTCGCGCGGCAGGTCGAACTGGCCATCGCCAAAGATGTACCCGCGGTCCTCCCCGGAGAACAGGTCGTCTCGCGTGTAGGCAGCGTTGAACTCGATCCTGCCGCGGCGGAACGCCTGGCGGTAGCGCACATCCAGCGTCTGGGTGCTGGAAGAGATATAGGGGGCCAGTGTCAGATCGCGGTGCGGGCCGAGAGTGAAGAAATACGGCACCTTAACCCCGGTCCCGAGGTTCGAGGTCGAGCGCACAGACGGCACCAGAAACCCGCTGGCGCGCTCCAGCGAGGGATCCGGCAGGCGGATCGCTGGGAAATAGAATACCGGCACATCCAGCACCCTGAGCTGGGCGCTCTCGAAATAGAGCTGGCGTTCCTGCTGGTCGTGGATGACCCGCTCGGCCCGGATCTGCCACAGCGGCGGGCGGCCGTCGTCGCAGACGTGGCAGGAGGTAACAGCGGTCTTGTACAGCTGCGTATAGCGGCCGCTGACCCGGGTCATTTGCAGCGAGGCCAGCTGCAGCTGCTGCTGGAAGACCATGCGGGCTCCGGTCAGCAGGCCGTTGCGCAGGTCGCGGTCCAGCTCGGCGGCGTTGGCCAGGATGGTGATGTCGCCATCCTGGTCGATGCGGATCGGGCCTTCGATCTGCAGGGTGCCGGTGCTCTGGTCAAAGGTGATTTTGCGGGCGCGCAGCCGGATATTGCCCTGGAACGCCTCGACGTTGCCCTCAGCCACCAACGTGCGGTCCGGAGTGATGAAGACCTGATCGGCCACCAGCATCGCGGGCTGCGCCGGATCAGGGGGCGTTGCTGTCTGCGCCTGCAGGTCAGGGGCTGTCAGCGCCAGCCAGGGCAGCACGGCGGAAAGAAGCAGCGCCCGGCGCAGGTTACCCGTCTTCGGCATGGAGAAGCAGTCCCAAGGTCAACAATATTGCAGCGGCAGGCGGCGCCCAAGCGGCCAGCGCCACCGGAATTTGCCCGTTCTCGCCAAGGATTTGCGCGAAATTGCGGATAAAATAAAGCCCGAATCCCAACAGCACCGCCATCAGAACCGCCAGGCCGGTGCCACCGAAGCGGGCGTGCCGCATCGTGAAGGACGCGCCGACCAGCACCATGGCGATCAGGAACAGCGGCCGGGCCAGTTCCGCCTGATACCGGACCTCATAGCGTTTGGTGGTGAAGCCCGCGGCGGAGAGTTCGCGGATCGTGGCGGGCAGGTCGTAGATCGAAATACCGCTGGAAGTGCCCAGCGTGTCACGGATGCGGTCGGTGGTCAGCGTGGTCGGCAGCTGCAGTTCGTCATGCGCAGCGGCACCGGATTCCGGGTTGATGCCAGCGGCAAGCGGCCAGGATTTGGCGTTGAACAGAACCCAGTTGCTGCCATCCAGCCGGGCACTTTCGGCAATGATGCGGCGCACCGGGCCCCCGGCGTTGGTATAGGCGTGGATAGACACGTCATGCAGGGTGATGTCGGCGGCATCGCCGCTGTATCCTTTTGCATGGATGACCGACTGTCCGCGGGCGCCGCCCTGTCGCAGCCACAGGCCCTCGCCGCTGAGCGACAGCGCCGAGGGTCCGCCATTGTGGTAGGTCTCAGCCAGATCCTGATAGCGGTTGGCAGTGGCTGCCGCGATGGGGTTCAGCATGGTGACCGCCAGTCCGCCGATCGCGGCTGCCGCCAGCACCGGCGCCGCCAGTGCCCGGATGCCGGAGCGGCCAATGGCGCGGGTCACCACCAGCTCGCTGCTGCGGGCGAGGCCGACAAACAGCACAATGGTGGTAAGGATCATGATCAGCGGCAGGAACTCGCTGAGCGCGGCCGGGATGTTCAGCAGGCTGAGGCCAACCAGCTGCGGCAGGCCGAGCTCTGCGCCTTCGAAGCGGCGGATCTGCTCGTTCAGGTCGATCAGCACCACCAGCGTCATCAGAACCGCGCAGATCACCAAGAACCATTGCAGGAAGCGGCGCGCGTAATAAAGATCCAGCTTCATGCGGGGGCCTCCTGCCGGATGCGCTTGGGGCGGGACGCCAGGATCAGGAAGACCAGCGCCACCGCGATCCCCAGAAAGGTCGGCAGGTAGATCAGCGGCCACAGGCTGGGGTTATCCAATACAGGCTCCGACACCACCCCGCGCAGGCCCTCGACAAAGATCAGCACGACAAAGGCCAGGAAGGCCTGACGCCAGACGCCGAAGCGGGAGAAGGTGCCCAGCATCAGGGTTGAAAACCCGATCAGCGCCACCGCCACGCAGACCAGCGCGCGGGCAAAGCGCAGGTGCAGCTCCTCCGCCTGGGCGCCTGCGGAATAGCCATCGGTGCGGGCGATGGCCTCTGTGCCGGTCATCAGCTCAAGGCTTGGGATGGCACGGATGTTGCGGGCCGGGTTCTCAGCTTGCCGCGCTAGAGTGCTGATATCGTAAGAGAAATCCGAAAAGAACGTGGTCGACATCCGCTGCGTCGTGTGGTCCAGCCGCTGCGCCATGCCTTCCACCATGATCAGATGCGCGCTGCTCTCGTCACGCACCAGAAAGGCGCGGGCGCCGGTGTAGGTCACGGTCAGTTCCGGGTCACGGCGGTCCGACAGGAAGACATCGTTCAGGGTGCCGTCCGGGTCGATCTGGCGGATGTAAAAGGTGACCCCGTCCGCCGGGTGCAGGAAGTCGCCCTCGCTCAGCAGCTTGGCGGTGATATTTCGGGAGACCTCGCTTTCGCGCACCTCGAGCTGGCTGATCGAGGCAGGCAGCAGGTAGTGGGTCAGTGCTGACATCATCAATGCGGTGATGATGCCAAAGGCCAGGGCGGGCCGCGCCATCTGCCAGGGACTGGTGCCAGTGGCGCGCAGCACGGTCAGCTCGCTCTCGCTGTTAAGCCGGTTGGTGACCCAGACCGAGGCGCCAAAGGCGGCAATCGGAAGCACCATGCGGATCAGGTTCGGCAGGGTCAGGGCGGTGAATTCCAGAAACACCAGCGCAGATTGGCCGTTGCCGATCAGCCGGTCGAACAGCACCACGGCCCGGTTGACCCAGAACACGGCAACCAGAATCAGGGCAAAGAAGCCGAAGAAGAGCAGATACTGTGACAGCACATATCTGTCGTAGCGTGACACCCGATCCCCCCAGATCTTGCCATTGTTATTTTGCCGGACCTTAGTGGATTTGCGTGGCGGGGAAAACTGCATTCTCGCCGGGCGTCAGGATCGGCGGCGGATTGCGGACCAGCGGACCGCACGGCCGGGTCTGGCCAAGCGCCGCTGCGCAGGATACCTCTTGAGCCAACAATCAGATTACACCAGCAGGAGTTCGCGAAAAATGAGCAGTCTTACCCCGATCCGTTTTGCCGAATACGATCCCAAGGCGCTGGCAGAGATGACCGGCCGCGTGGCGGTGATGGTCACGCCTGAGGGCAGCATGGATCAGGCGGCGCGCAGCGCCAACCGGCTGAGCAAAGGCGCCATTGCCCGGCTGATCGAGTCCGAGGGGTTCAAGAAGGCCAAGAACGGCGACGTGATCTCTGTGAGCTGGCCTGCGGGGATGCAGGCGGAAGCGCTGGACGTGCTGGTGCTGCCGCGCAAGCTGACGCCGGTGGAGGCGCGCAAGGCAGGCGCCAATCTGGCCAAGGGAGCCGCAGGCAAGCGTCTGACGGTAATGGCCGGCGGCATGAACAAGGCTGCCGACCTGACCCAGGGGATCGCGCTGCGGGGCTATGAGTTTGACAACCACAAGTCGCCGAAAGACGACAAGCCTGAAGGCGAGGTGGTGATTGCCTGCAAGGCGCCGGCGGATGTGGAAGCCGCTTCTGCACCGCTTCTGGCGGTCGCCGAGGGCGTGCACATGACCCGCGATCTGATCAATGAACCGGCCAATGTGCTGACCACTACGGAGTTCGCCCGCCGTATCGAGGAGATGAAAGAGATCGGCCTGGAGGTCGAGATTCTGGAAGAGGCGGACCTGGAAAAGCTGGGCATGCGCACGCTCTTGAGCGTCGGGCAAGGCTCCGACAGCCCCTCCAAGGTGGCTGTGATGCAGTGGAAGGGCGGTGCAGACGATGCCGCGCCGCTGGCGCTGGTCGGCAAGGGCGTGGTGTTCGACACCGGCGGCATCTCCCTGAAGCCCGCCGGCGGCATGGAAGAGATGACCATGGACATGGGCGGCGCAGGCGTGGTGACCGGCACCATGAAAGCGCTGGCCCTGCGCAAGGCCAAGGCCAATGTTGTCGGTCTGGTGGGTTTGGTGGAAAACATGCCGTCGGGCAATGCCACCCGTCCGGGCGACGTGGTAAAGTCTATGAAGGGCGACACGGTGGAGATCATCAACACCGACGCCGAAGGCCGTTTGGTGCTGTGCGATGTGCTTTGGTACGCGCAGGAACAGTTCAAACCGGCGGGAGTGATTGATCTCGCGACGCTGACCGGCGCCATCATCATCGGCCTGGGGCATGAGAATGCCGGTGTGTTTTCCAATGACGATGATCTGTGCAATGCCTTTTTGAAAGCAGCCAGCGCTGAGGATGAGGGCGCCTGGCGGATGCCCTTGGGCAAGGCCTATGACGACCAGCTGAAGTCGCGTATCGCTGACATGAAGAACGTGGGCGGCCGGCCCGCAGGGTCGATTACCGCGGCGCAGTTCCTGCAGCGGTTCATCAAGGACGATATGCCGTGGATCCATCTGGACATTGCGGGCGTGGCCTCGGTCAAATCGGACACGTCTTATGCGCCCAAAGGGGCCACAGGCTGGGGCGTGATGGCTCTGAACCGGCTGGTCGCGGATAAGTTCGAGGCGGAATAAACACAGATGGGGGCTGCCTATTTCTATCATCTGACCCGCAGGCCGCTGGAAGAGACCCTTCCGGTGCTTCTGGACAAGGCGCGCGGGGCGGGCTGGCGCATTGCGGTGCGCGGGCGCGACCCCGAGCGCATGGCCTGGCTGGATGACCGTCTGTGGCTGGGGCCGGAGGAGAGCTTTCTGGCCCATGGCCTGGCGGGCGGCCCACATGATGCGTTGCAGCCGGTTCTGCTGACCGCGGGACCGGAGGCGGCCAACGCCCCTGATTGCGTAATGGCGGTGGATGGAGCCGCCGTCAGCGCCGAAGAAGTGCAGGCGCTGAGCCGCGTCTGCATCCTGTTCGACGGCACCGACCCGGAGGCCGTCCAGCATGCCCGCTCCCAATGGAAAAGCCTGACGGACGCCGGTTGCTCCGCCCAGTACTGGTCCGAAGAAAGCGGGCGCTGGGAAAAGAAGGCCGAAAAATAGGCCGCCCCGCCCAAGCGATCGGCGGGATTCCGCCAGTTTTGTTCAGTTTTATTTCATTTGTGCAGGAAATACTCGCGTGATCGCGGGTGGCACAGTAATCCTCCCGGTCAAAAGTACCAGAACACTGGGGGGACAGATGACTTTCAAGCGTGTGTTTCTGCGGCCGCGGCTGCTGCCTGTTGTTGGGGCGGCGCTGCTTGTGCTGGCAAATTGCGGCGGCCCTCAGGGCGGGTCCGTAAGCCGGA
This sequence comes from Leisingera sp., assembly GCF_982940295.1. Lineage (NCBI taxonomy): Bacteria > Pseudomonadati > Pseudomonadota > Alphaproteobacteria > Rhodobacterales > Roseobacteraceae > Leisingera > Leisingera sp. The sequence goes on along the minus strand of NZ_CEYXRG010000003.1, from coordinate 178,324 downwards.
CCGAAGTTGATGTCGAGCGCCTGGATTTTGCGGTTCAGGAAGTGAAGTCCCTGCGGTCCAAGGGCAAGCGTGTCTGGTGCGTTCCATTTGCGCGCAACGCCAGCGGCATCGAGATTTACGGCAATGCCAAGACCTGGTGGTCACAGGCCAAGGGTCAATTCAGCCGCGGAAAGCAACCGCAGACCGGTGCAGTGATGGCCTTTCAGGCAACCCGCTCCAACCCGCTGGGCCATGTCGCGGTAGTGTCCAAGGTCGAAGATTCCCGCAGGATCGAGGTTAACCACGCGAATTGGCACCGCAACAAGGTCTCGCTGGGAATGGCAGTCATTGATGTGTCGGCCGCCAATGACTGGTCCGCCGTGCGGCTGGAAAGCAACCCAGGCGCTTTCGGGCGGGTTTACCCCATCCTCGGTTTCATCTCGGCGGATCCTGACGCCGGATGAGGCAAGGGGCGGACTGCTGTCAGCTGTTCTGAATGCCGCCGCGTTGGATCATGCGGCCGGAAATTTTCTCAAAGGCTTTTCGCCACAGGGTTTCGAGTTCCGGAGTGAAGTCCTCTTCCAGCGCGTTGCGCAGGGAATCCACCAGTGCTTCCTCCATCGGTGCAAAGTGAGAGACATGAACCCCCAGGCTTGCGTGCCTTTTGCCGAGCTCCTGGAAATGCGGATCGACCGCTGTTTCATCGTCAAGCTTGGCAAGAATGACGCCCAGCGTTGTCATGAATTTCATGCCTTGGCCTTCGAGGTCTTCCCGAAAGAGCTGCCGCAGCTCAGGCGCGTGACGGAACAATGCGTCGTAGAAGAACGCGGGGTCCCTGACGGCCTCGTCTTTCAGCTTGCTGTAACTATTTCTCAGTTGTACCAGTTCTTCTTCTGTCACGGGGATATCTTGCTCCTTTCTGGTGCCGAAGTTCCCCTCCAGCTTAGAAGCTAAGCAGCCGGAATTCCTTGATCCGGCTCAATAACCCGAATTGCGGGGCTGGACTGTCTGCTGCGGCTACCGCGTCAGGACCAGGGCGCCGTTGCGGATCTCGATGCTGGACCAGCGCTGGAGATAGCCCATTCCAAGCAGCGATTGATCCAGCGCCCCCTGGTTGACCCAAACCCGCACGCCGGTGTCGGTAATGCCCCCCAGGGACATTTCATCAATCCAGACTGAGGCGGTGCGCACCTCGCCATTTGCGGTTTGCGCCCGGCCGAGATAGGCGAGGTTTTCCGTATCGATTCCGGCGCGCCGGGCGTCTCGCTCATTCAAAACGACCTGGCTGGCGCCAGTGTCCACCAGAAACTCAATGGCAGCGCCGTTCACATCCAGGGTCAGGTAATAGTGCCCGTCCGGTGCGCGCGGCACCTCGACACGGCCGGCATCCACCGCAACGTTCTGCTGGGGGCGCACAGTCTGGCGGATGTCATGCCACAGCCCGTAAGAGGCGATCACGCCAAGGAAAATGAAGCCCCAGACGGCAAACATCTGCAGTGTCTTGCCAAGGCTTTGGCGGTTCTGCACGAAAACCCAGGACCCCACTGCCACCAGCAGGATCGCCAGATAGATGAACCGCCCGATCTCATAGTCGCCCATTCGCGCACCTCCTGAACAGAATGTAGGCGGTCCAGGGCGGTATGCTAGGCGGCAAAGCCGAAGGCGCGCAGCCCGTCGAGCACAAATTGCACCGACAGCGCCGCCAGCAGCATCCCCAGGAGACGGGTGACGACCGTGATGCCGGTCTTACCCAGCAGCCGTTCGAAGAGGCCGGAAAACAGGCACATCACCAGAAGGATCGCCAGCACCGCCAGCACCGTGCCCATGACCATCGCAAAGCCGGTGAAGCCGGGCTGCTGGCCGGTCAGAAGGATCACCGTGGCGATCGAGCCGGGTCCGGCCATCAGCGGGATCGCCAGCGGAAAGACCGACGGGTCGTCGAAGTCATCCTCTTCGCTGCGGTCCTCGCGGCGTTTGTTGCGGCGTTCGAACAGCATGTCCAGCGCCGTCAGGAACAACAGCACGCCGCCGGCAATGCGGAAAGCGGGCATGGAAATGCCGATGAAACCCAGCACCGCTTCTCCCAGCGCGGCAAACAGCGCCAGCAGGATCGCTGCGACGATCGTGGCACGGATCGCAATGGTGCGCCGCTGCGACGTGGACATGCCCTGGGTCAGGGCCAGGAATACCGGGGTCAGGCCGATCGGGTCGACGATGACGAACAGGGTGACGAATGAAGTGATCAGGAATGCGGTGTCGATCATTGCGCTTCGGCCTGCTCCAGTTTCTCCAGTGCGTCCATCCACAGGCCCTCAGCCCGCTCCAGCGCCTCGATGCATTCAGCGTGCTTTTTCTGCCAGACCGCCATATCCGACGCTTTTCCCGGTTCGTACAGGCTAGGGTCGGCAAGCTTTTCGTCAAGCTTTTCACGCATTTCGCTGAGCTTTTCCACCCGCGCCTCGGACTTTCGAACGTCTGCGCGCAGTGCGATCAGAACATCGCGGGGGGCGCGTTTGGGCTTGGCGGGCTTTGACGTATCGGTCTTTGCTGCCGGTTTCTCCCGCGCCAGCAGCAGCGTGCGGTAGCTTTCCAGGTCGCCATCATAGGGTTTCACGGTGCCCTCCGAGACCAGCCAAAGCCGGTCCGCCACGAGGCTCAGCAGGTGCATATCGTGGCTGACCAGGATGACCGCGCCGGAATAGGCCGTCAGCGCCTCCACCAGCGCCTCGCGGCTTTCGATGTCCAGGTGGTTGGTCGGCTCGTCGAGGATCAGCATATGCGGCGCGTCGATAGTGGCGATAAGCAGGCTGAGCCGCGCCTTCTGGCCGCCGGACAGCCGCCCGACCTCGGTTTCCGCCTGCGCAGCGCCAAGGCCGAACCCTGCCAGCCGCGCACGCCACTTTGCGGGCGCCTCATCCGGGCGCAGGCGGCGCAGGTGGTCGAGCGGGGTTTCATCGACGTAAAGCTCATCCACCTGATGCTGGGCGAAATAGCCGATGCGCAGTTTGGAGGACCGGGTCATCTTGCCTGCCATCAGCGCAAGCCGGTCCGCCAGCAGTTTCGACAGCGTCGACTTGCCCTGGCCGTTCTTGCCCAGCAGCGCGATGCGGTCGTCCTGGTCGATGCGCAGGTTCAGCCGTTTCAGGATTTCCGTGTCGCCATAGCCGGTGACGCCGCCCTCGATATGGATGATCGGCGGGGACATCTCCTCCGGCTCGGGGAAGGTGAATGCGCGCAGGGCGGCCTCCTGCGGCGTGGTGATCGGCTTAATCTTGGCGATCATCTTGAGCCGCGACTGGGCCTGAACCGCCTTGGACGCCTTGTAGCGGAACCGGTCGACAAAGCTTTGCAGATGGGCGCGGCGGGCTTCCTGCTTCTTGGCCTCAGCCGCGGCAACCGCCAGACGCGCCGTGCGGGTTTCGGCGAACGTATCGTAGTTGCCCTGGTAAAGTGTGAGCTTCCTGTCCTCCAGGTGCAGGATCGAGCCCACCGCCCGGTTCAGCAGTCCGCGGTCGTGGCTGACGATCAACACCGTGTGCGGGTATTTCGCCAGGTAGCTTTCCAGCCAAAGCGCGCCCTCAAGGTCGAGATAGTTGGTCGGCTCGTCCAGCAGCAGCAGGTCAGGCTGCGCAAACAGCACCGCCGCCAGCGCCACCCGCATCCGCCAGCCGCCGGAAAAGTCGGAGCAGGGGCGTTTCTGGTCGGCGTCGTCAAAGCCCAGGCCCTTGAGGATCGAGGCAGCGCGCGCCTCCGCCGACCAGGCGTCGATGTCCGACAAACGGGTCTGGATCTCGGCGATCCGCGCAGGGTCGGTGGCGCTGTCAGCTTCGGCCAGCAGGGCGGCCCGTTCGGTATCGGCGGCCAGCACCGTGTCGGTCAGCGAGACATTGGAGGAGGGCACCTCCTGCGCGACACCGCCGATGCGGGCCTTGGAAGGCAGGGAAATGCTGCCGCCCTCCAGCGCCAGTTCGCCCCGGATCAGCCGGAAAAGCGTGGTCTTGCCGGTGCCGTTGCGCCCGACCAGGCCAACCTTGTGGCCGGTGGGAATGGTGGCAGAGGCACTGTCGATCAGCGGGCGGCCTTCGACCGAATAGGTGATGTCCTGAATGCGTAACATGATCAGCGGTGTGGCGCAGGTGCCGGAGGCTGTCAATCGGCCTGCCGCCTTCCTCTTGCCGAAAATACCCCCGCTGGAGGCACGCGCGCCTGCGCGCGGTCTGAAAACGTCTTCCCAAGCGCCTCCAGCCATGTTACGCGGCGCGCGGAGTTTCCGGCCCGGGGATACGCCCCGCGGCCCATCAATCAGGAGAATGCCAAATGGCTCTGGAACGCACTTTCTCGATCATCAAGCCCGATGCAACCCGCCGCAACCTGACCGGCAAGATCAATGCCAAGTTTGAAGAAGCCGGCCTGCGCATCGTGGCGCAGAAGCGCATCCACATGACCAAGGAACAGGCTGGCAAGTTCTACGAAGTGCACGCCGAGCGTCCGTTCTACGATGAACTGTGCGAGTTCATGTCCTCCGCGCCGGTGGTTGTGCAGGTGCTGGAAGGCGAAAACGCCATTGCCAAAAACCGCGAAGTGATGGGTGCCACCAACCCGGCAGACGCAGCAGCTGGCACCATCCGCGCCGAATTCGCTGAATCGGTTGGCGAAAACTCCGTGCACGGTTCCGACGCTCCGGAAACCGCCGCCGTGGAAATCGCTTACTTCTTCTCCGGCATCGAGCTGGTCGGCTGATCTATCGGATCACCGTCTGACACCGGAAGGGGCTGCAGCTTCAGGCTTGCAGCCCCTTTTTTCATGGATCGAGGTAGCGGTTCAGCGGATGCTGCCGTATCGCGGGCTGATCCTGCGGCGGCACGGGCCTGCTCTTCACGTAAGACAGCGAGCGCCCCAGTTCCCGCGTTGCGGTCAGTTTCGAAAACGCCCGGCGCCCAAGGCGCTTGGGCAGGGGCTCACCCTTTGATGCGCGGTCCTCCAGGTGGCGGCGGAGCAGGTCAGTGTTGCGCGTGTTAGATTTCCACGCGACGTCGAACAGGTCACCCACCAGCGGCACGGAGCCGATCAAGGCATCGACGCCGGTGTTCGCCGCCATCCGGGCCAATGTGCCGGTGGAGGCGCCCATCTGGTAGCCCGAGTAGATGATGTAGCCGGCGGGCGCCAGCGCCAGAGCGTCCCCGATGCCCGGAACCAGGCCGGCAATGCTGTCCCAGCCGACCCTCAACCCGAGCCCAGGGATCCGGAACGCCCGGTCCATGCGCTGCGCCAGGCGCTCAAGCGATTGCAGCTTTTGTTCGTGGTGTTGCGGCAGATCAGGCATGGCTCGGCGTCCTTGCGATGACCCAGACCGCGTGCACGATGCCGGGGATGTAGCCCAGGAGGGTCAGCAGAATGTTCAGCCAGAAGTGCTTGCCAAGACCAACCTGGAGAAAAACGCCAAGCGGCGGCAGCAGAACTGCGAAGATGATGCGGATCAGGTCCATGCCGGAACTCCTTCTGTTGCACTCATTCCTGCATGGTTAACGGCTGAACCCGGGAAAAAGTTGCATGAAGGGTGGGAGCGGCAAGACAGGGGGCCTCTCTTGGAGGCTGGCGAGATGGGGCCGTCGCAGCTTACACGGGCTTCAGATCAGCAGGCACAGCGCGCACGCCGATGGCGTCCAGTTCCGCCAGCAGCTTCGAGCTGTGCTGCGGCCGGGCGTCGGCCTTGATCGCGTCAAAGCGCTTGCGCAGCTCCTCCTTTTCCTTGCCCTTGCAGTCGTTCCAAGGGCGTCCCTGCAGAGCCATCACCAGAACATAGTAGCCGATGAAATGCGGCCGGGTGCCGGATTGCAGCAGCCGTGCATAGGCTGCATCGGGACCGATGGCGCGCAGCTCTTCGGCAGAGGCGATTCCAGCCCGGTGGCAGGCTTCCTCGTAGGCAGGGCCAAGATTACGGATGGAGGAAATTGCTGTGTTCATGGTTTGTTTCTATCGGGTGCGGGCCGCGTTGTCACGATGGAAAGCGCGTTGTTCGTTAACCGCGCAGGATTTGTCTGACGCTGGGTCCCTTGGTGACGCGCCTGATTGACAGTCGCATTTCCCGCCGCAAGCCTTGCGGGCAGGGCAAGCGGAACCGGGGGAGAACGGCGATGAAGGAAAAGCCAGCAAGCATCTGTGAACGTGGAGGGTTTTGATCTGGCGGCCCCGCCAGCCGGATTTGCGGAGGATCCGTTTCCCTTCTACGACGCCTTGCTGCGTGACGCTCCGGTGCTGCCGCAGCCGGACGGGTCGCTTCTGATTTGCCGCCATGCCGATCTGGACCGGATTTACCGAGATACCACGCTGTTTTCTTCGGATAAGAAGAAGGTGTTTGCCCCCAAGTACGGCGCAGGCTCGCCGCTGTTTGAGCATCATACCACCTCGCTGGTGTTCTCCGATCCGCCGCTGCACACACGGGTGCGCAAGATCATGACTTCGGCCCTGACCCCGCGGGCGATTGCGAAGATGGAGCCGGGGCTGATTGCCACGGTGGATCACTTGCTGGAGGAGATGGCCGGAAGGGATCAGGCGGATCTCATTGAGGATTTTGCCGCCTCCATCCCGATCCAGATCATAGGCAACCTGCTGGATGTGCCGATGGCGGAACGCGAACCGCTCAGAGACTGGTCGCTGGCCATCCTCGGCGCGCTGGAGCCAGTGCTGAGCGCGGAGCAACTGGCGGCGAGGCACCGGGCGGTGGAGGAGTTCAAGGACTACCTCAGCGGTTTGATTGCCCGGCGCCGGGCCCGCCCTGGCGATATCGAAACCGATGTGCTGACTCGGCTGATCCGCGGCGAGGGGGCAGAGGGCACCTTGAGCGAGATCGAACTTATTCAGAATTGCATTTTCATCCTGAATGCCGGCCATGAGACCACCACCAACCTGATCGGCAACGGGCTGGCACTGCTGCATGACAATCCGGAGCAGAAGCGTCGGCTGATGGAGGCGCCGGAGCTGATCAAACCCGCGATAGAAGAGATGCTGCGGTTCCGCTCCCCTAACCAGTTGGGCAACCGGGAAACGACCGCAGAAGTTGAAATCGGCGGACACCGCGTGCCTGCGGGCACCAACCTGCATCTGGTGATCGGCGCTGCCAACCGCGACCCTGAAGTTTTTGAAAACCCTGAAACTTTCGACATTTCCCGAAGCCCGAACCGGCATCTTGCCTTTGCTGGCGGCCCGCATGTCTGCGTCGGGCTGACGCTGGCGCGCCTGGAGGGGAAGGTCGCAATCGAACGGTTCCTGCGCCGTTTCCCGGAGTATCGCCTGCTGCCTGGCCGGGAGCCCGGCGGACGTATCCGGTTCAGGGGCTACGCGGCTCTGCCGGCCAGTTTGCTCTGAATACGGTTCGGCAGGCGATGGCTTGGGTCAGAACAGCCCGGCCTCCTTGGCGGTGAGCGCTGCCTGGGTGCGGTTCTTGGCATCCAGCTTGCGGCACAGGGTGCGCACATGCAGCTTGATGGTCACTTCCTGCAGGTCCAGTTCGCGGGCGATTTCCTTGTTGGACAAGCCGCGGCATAGCCCGTTCAGCACCTCCAGCTCCCGCGGGCTGAGCTTCTGGGCCAGCGGGTGGGTGCTTGCCGCGGATTCTTCGCGCATCAGGTCGACCGGCACATAGATTTCGCCGGCGCTCATGAACCGGACCGCATTCAGCAGCGATTGCGCCCCCATCGTCTTGGGGATGAAGCCGATTGCCCCGGCGCCCAGCGCCTCTTGCGCGGTTCTTGCGGGCGCGCTTCCAGACAGAATGGCCACGCCCTTGCCGCCGTTAGCCGCCAGCGCCCTGGCCAGCCCGTCGAGCCCCATCATACCCGGCATATTGTAGTCAAGCAGCACCAGGTCGAACGGACCCTCGCCGGAGATCTGTTCGATTGCACCCGGCAGATCAGTGGCCAGCGCGACCTCGGCGCCGCCCTCTGACCGGAGGTAGGCGGAGATCGTTTCCCGAACCATGTCGTGATCGTCTGCCAGCAAAATTCGCATGAAGCCCCTGGACCTGTTCTGCAACCCACGGTCCCAGTCTACAGCCGCAAGTGTTTCAAAACTGTCAACCTTGGAACGCGGGGCGTCTGAAATGAAGACTGTGCTGCAGCTCCTGTGAACTTGGCGGAATATTATTGATATTAGGCCAGCCGGGCGGTGACCGGTAAGCCAACATTAGGGTGCTGGCGCTACGCTTGAGGCTGGGCACCCTTTAAGGAAGGTCAGGATCCTATCCTCCGGTGCCGGTTTCGGGGCCGCGCCAATGTGGCATGCTTCCGGCAGATCTGTTGAGGCAAGAGGAGAGCTGCAGATGAGAGAGATGATATCGCGGGCAGGTGCGCTTGCTGCCATGCTGGTTTTGGCTTTTGCGGCTGCGGTTTCCGCAGGTGATGATCCGCAGGTGCTGCTGTCAGTACGCATGGACGGCCAGTCAGACTATGCGGCGCAATACACAATCGAGGACCTGCGCGAGCTGGAGCCCGTCACCTTTGAGACGGAGACCATCTGGACCACCGGCCCGCAGCAGTTCACCGGCGTTCCGCTGGCGGTTCTGATGGAGCGGATGGGGGTCAGCGGCGGCCAGATGGTGGCGCATGCGGTGAACGATTATTCGGTGGAAATTCCGGTGTCGGACGCGGTTGAAGGCGGGCCTATTGTTGCTTTTGAGCGCAATGGCGCGGAAATGTCGCTGCGCAGCAAAGGGCCGCTTTGGGTGGTGTACCCCTATGACAGTAACCCGGATTACCGGACCGAGGAAGTTTATTCGCGCAGTATCTGGCAACTGGACCGTATCGTAATCCGGCAATGACCGGCAGGCAGGGGGCAGGCTGCTGATGCTGCACGGGTTTCCATCGGTGCCGCGCTGGGTGCTGGCTCTGGTGCTGGCGATTGCCGCAGCGCTGGCGGCGCAATCGGTGCGGCTGGGCCATCAGGTGCTGCAGGAACTGGACGGCCTGTCGACTGCGGCCACCGACAACATGCAGTGGAACCTGTCGCAGGCCGAGGTAGAGCATCTCAAGCTGCAGACTGCGGTACTGACCGCCAGCGCACCCGAGGATTTGCCCCGGCTACGGCGCCAGTTCGATATATACTACAGCCGGATCTCCACCTTTCGCGAAAGCCCGTTGTTCGAAGATCTTCGCCGCAGCCCCGCTGGGACAGGCCTGCTGCAGCAGATGCAGGACCGGCTGGACAGGATGGCGTCGGTGGTGGACAGCGGCGATCAGGCGCTTTTACGCGGTCTGCCGGACCTTGCGGAGGAACTGGAGGATAATAGCGCTAACGTGCGCGAACTGGCTCTGTTCGGCGTTGTCCTGCAGGTCGACGATTCCAAGGACAAACGGCTGAAACTCTTCACCATTCTGTCCCGCTTGGGCTGGGTTGTGCTGGCCCTGGTGCTGGCGTTGGCGCTGGCGGCGCTGCTTCTTGGGCGGCTGTACCGCAAGGGCCGTCAAATGGCGATCGAACGCAGCCGCGCCGCAGCGCGGATGGAGGCAATGATTGCCTCGTCGCTTGACGCCATCCTGGTTGTTGGCGCCGACGGGCGGATCCAGGCTTTCAACGGTGCCGCGGAGTCGGTGTTCGGCTACAGCGGGGAGGAGGCTGTCGGCCAGCCGATGGTCAACCTGATCGTGCCGGATCATCTGCAGGAGGCGCATGAGGCCGGTATGAAGCGTTTCCTTCAAACCGGCAAAACGCAGGTTGTTGGAAAAGGCCGGCTCCAGCTGGAAGCGCGCCGCAAGTCCGGCGAACTATTCCCGGTGGAGCTTTCGGTCTCGGTCAGCCAATCGGGCACCGACATGGTGTTTGTCAGTTTCCTGCGGGATATCTCTGAGCGGATTGCGGTGGAGGAAGAGTTGCGGCGCGCCCGCGACGACGCATTGGCAGGCGAACGGGCCAAGCACAACTTGCTGACAGTGATGAGCCACGAGATGCGGACACCGCTGACAGGGGTGCTGGGGGCCCTCGATCTGATCGAGGGGACCGGCCCGACGCAAGAGCAGCGCCGCTATCTCCAGGCCATGCGGGTCTCGGGTGAACTGCTGCTGCATCATGTCAACGACGTGTTGGAATTGTCGCGGCTGGAATCCGGCGCCGACTCGGAAAAGCTGCAGATCTTTGATCTGGAAGAATTGGCCGGCGGTTTGGTGGAAAGCCAGCAAGCCAGCGCCAAGGGGCGGGGAATCGACTTGTCTCTGCATTGCAGCTTGGGCGGCAAACCGGTGGTCGCCGGCCGCCCCCGCGCCGTGCAGCAAGTGCTTCTGAACCTGATCGGCAACGCCTTGAAATTCACCAGCGAAGGCGCGGTCAGCGTCGATGTGATGCGCCTGCCGGACGGTGAAACGGTGGAACTCAGTGTGGCGGACACCGGCCAGGGCATCGCAGCGGAGGATCTTGACCGGATCTTCGAGGATTTCATCACGCTGGATGCCAGCTATGGCCGGGGCAGCGAGGGCACCGGGCTGGGGCTGTCGATCACCAAGCGCCTGGTGGAGGCGATGGGAGGAACTGTCACCTGCGAAAGCGAGCCGGGAGAGGGCAGCCTGTTCACGATTTCCCTTGCCCTGCCAGCGGCCAAAGCGCTGCCGCGCCAGACCGATCAGGACAAGCCGCAGCATAAAGGCGGTCGCCGGCTGCTGGTCGCGGAAGACAATGACATCAATCGCGAGCTGCTGGCCATCATGCTCGGCCAGGAAGGGCACCAAGTCACCGCAGTGCCGGGCGGTGCCGAGGCGGTGCAAGCCGCCAGTGAAGGCAGGTTCGACCTGGTTCTGATGGACATCAGCATGCCCGAGGTCGACGGGATAGAGGCGCTGCGCCGCATCCGTGCCGGGCAGCTGGCCGAAGGCACAGACATCGTGGCGCTGACCGCCCATGCAGCAGCAGAGGATCACACCCGCATTCTGGAGGCCGGCTTTGCCGAGGTGCTGACCAAGCCGGTCAACAAGGCGGAGCTTGCCGGTGTGATTGCCCGCCGGGCTGGGGGCGGGGTCAAGGCGCTCCCCAGAACCGAGTCTGACATTCACCAGTTCTTCGAGGCTTTGGGGCAGGACCGCGCACGCAGTTTCCTGGTGTCCTTCTGTGAGGAGGTGAATCAGTTTCAGGATATGCTCCAGGGGTCTGCGGAGCTGGAGGATCTCCAGCGCAAGGAAGCACACCGGCTGGCAGGTTCAGCCGCGGTCCTGGGGCTGTCGGATCTGCGCTCGGCAATGCTGGCCATTGAGAAAACCGAACTGGGAGAAAACCTTCCGCTGGCTCCATTCCAGCAGGCCTGGGCCAGTGCCGCAATGATCCTGGTGCCGCATCTGCATTCCTGAAACTGGGCCAACCGCTCTGCTGTGGTGTCGCGGGACAGCACCAGAAACCTATACGGCGCAGCTGCGCCAACAGCAGCAGAGCCTGCGCGTCCTGTGGCTGCGTCAAAGCGAGGGCCAGAGCTATCTGACCTTCCGCCGCAGTGTCGTGCCCATCATGGGCTGGGACGGATGCATCAGCGTCAAGTGGGCTGGCATGTGGGTGTGCATCGAAGCCGATGGGCACCGGCATACGTGAGACAAGGTGGCTGGCTTGACCGGGGCCAGCCGCAAGGCCACATTACAGGAGAACCATACGAGTGAGTGATGTGACCGACATAGACCTTGAGCGAGTGCTCACCCAGATCGAGCGAGACAGGGCCGAGACCCACAAGCTCGTGGCTGAGGCTGGGAAGCTCAGGCTTGAGACATGGCTTTACCCGCTGACGGTGGGCGCTGTCCTCATGGGCGCAGCAACCGCTGTTGCGACCGCCGTTGCAAAGCTACTGATCTAGGCCAGAGCACAGCACAGACGACACCAAGGCTCGCCATTCGGCGGGTCTTTTCTTTTGCGAGAGAAGGACGAGAACATGAGCATGACACTGATGCGCCAACTGCCTGCCGGGCAGGGCTTGGCACTGAGCAATCGCTACAAGATGCGCAGGTTTAAGAACGACGAAGACGCCTACGAGTTCTTGGCCAAGGGAGACATCCACTCGGACAAAACATCGAACGACGTGGCCAATGCGATGGCGGACAAGCGCCGGATCGACATGCTTAAGCGGAAGGATGAGGGCGATGAACGTGGTGAGGGTTGAGATTTGGTGGGCAGGAAATGGTCAAGAACTTGCCCACCAAAATCATCTAGGATGTAACAAACCCCGATTTGTTGAAGCACTTCAAGGGTTTGTTGGCTCCGGCGGTAGGGATCGAACCTACGACCAATTGATTAACAGTCAACTGCTCTACCGCTGAGCTACGCCGGAATGTGAGGCGTCGTATAAGAGTTCCAACCTGTGGCGTCCAGAGGAAAATCGGCATTTCGGCAGATTTTTTTGCCCCCGGTTTCCAATCGGTTGAGCCTGGCGTCGGAGGGCGGGAAACCGGTTGCGGCGGCACTGCGCACTTGGCAGTGGAGGTGCCGGATTTTGCGGTGAAACAGTGCGGAAAGGCCGCTGGGATGGGGCTGGAAATACACGTGCGGCACGCTGCGCGTGGTCGGGCCTAACAGCCTGTTATCACGTGATTATGTGAATGGCTCCGGCGGTAGGGATCGAACCTACGACCAATTGATTAACAGTCAACTGCTCTACCGCTGAGCTACGCCGGAACGGTTCGTGCCGTATAGCGCCCCCCGTATTGGGCGTCCAGAGGGCGCAGGGCATTTTTTGAAAAAAAATCAGCCGCCGCGCCGTTCGAATACTGCAGCCGCGGACAGGGGGCCTTGCGGCGCCGCCAGGCCGCGGCCGCTGAGGTCCACGAGATGGGCAAACACGTTGCGCTCGGCCGCCTTCAGCAGGGCGGGCGGTGTCTCGGTATAGATCTGCTCCGCCAGCGTGCGGGCAGTGGCAGGGGTCTCGGCGAGCGCTTGCAGAATCGCGGCCTCGCGCGATTCCCGGTGCGCGATCAACCAGTCGAGCCGCCCGGCAGGGTCCGTAACCGGCGCGCCGTGGCCGGGGTGAAACACCCGCCAGCGGCGCTGGCGCAGGCGGCGGCAGGAGGCCATGAAATCGGTGAGGTCGCCATCCGGCGGCGACACCAGCGAACTGGCCCAGCCCATCACGTGATCGGCGGTAAAGCAGGCGTCCTCCCATGCCAGCGCGATGTGGTTGCCGAGGTGACCGGGCGTGTGAATCACTTCCAGCTCCCAGCCGTCGCCGGTGATGACCTCACCGTCGCCAACGGTGATATCCGGCGCAAACCCTGTGTCGATGCCTTCGCCGCCGCCGGCCAGCCCGCTGCCTGCCAGCCGGGACATCACCTCGCTGCGTCCCGCGTCCGCGCCCCCAAAGGCAAAAACCGGCGCGCTGGTGGCTTGGCTCAGGCCGCGCGCAAGGGGGGAGTGATCCAGATGGCAGTGGGTCACGATGATATGGGTGATCTGCTGGCCTGGCCGGACCGCGGCGAGAATCGCCTCCAGATGCGGCGCGGAGTCGGGGCCCGGGTCGATCACCGCCAGGCTGCCGGTTCCGATCAGATAGGTGTTGGTGCCGCGGTAGGTCATCGGAGAGGGGTTCGGCGCCAGAATGCGGCGCAGGCCCGGCTCCAGCTCAACGGCGAGGCCAGGCTGCGGGTTGAAATCATCTTGTGCCTGCATGGTCTTGCCCCGCTGCTGTTTTCCTGCACTGATGCGCCGGTGGATCGTCTTTCCTCTTTTCCTGGCGCCCTATAGGCTTAGCCCATGTCCTTCAATTGGCTCAAACAATATATGCCGCGCAGCCTATATGCCCGGGCGGCCCTGATCCTGGTGGTGCCGATCGTGGCGCTGCAGATCGTGGTCTCCGTGGTGTTCATCAAGCGCGATCTGGAAGATGTGACGGTGCAGATGACCGCCACCATACAGCGCGAGTTTGAACTTTTGCGCCAGGTGGCGGATTCGGCGCCGGATCAGGAGACGGCGTTGACGCAAATGGCGCCGCTGCTGCAGCCGCTGAAAATGGAAGCCCGGTACCTGGCGCCCGGTGCGCCGCTGCCTGAGGACCAGTTCAGCCTGATCGAATTCTCCGGCCGGGTGGTCCGTGACGAGCTGGAGAAGACTTTGCCAGGGTTCCTGGCCGCACGCTTTCCGGCTGATCGTAAGGTGCTGGTCTACTTCAACACCGCGCACGGGCTGGTGGAGCTGAGCTTTGACCGCCGCCGCCTGACCGCGGCAGCGCCCCATCAGTTGATCGTCACCATGATGCTGTTCGGCTTCCTCATGATGCTGATCTCTTTTCTTTATATGCGCAACCAGCTGCGCCCGATCAAGCGTCTGGCAAATGCCGCCGAAGCCTTTGGCCGCGGCCGGGTGGAGCCGTATTCGCCCGGCGGAGCAACCGAGGTGCGCGCTGCCGGCAGTGCGTTTTTGGATATGCGGGCGCGGATCGAACGGCAGATCGAACAGCGCACCCTGATGCTGTCGGGTGTGAGTCATGATTTGCGCACTCCACTGACCCGGATGAAGCTGGAACTGGCGATGCTGGACGAGGAGGACGCGGCGCCGATGCTGCGTGACGTGGATGAGATGCAGGCTCTGCTGGACGCTTTCCTGGATTTCTCCCGCGGGGCAGCTGTGAGCGAGCCGGAACCGGTGGATCCGCATGAGCTGGTGCGCACCATTATCAGCGACTGGCAGCGCCAGGAGAACCAGGTGTCGCTGGGCGAGATGAGCGGGGCAGGAGAGGTGATGCTGCGGCGCCAGCCGGTGCGGCGGGCGGTGGAGAACCTGATATCCAATGCCGTGCGTTACGGTACCAAGGCCCGGGTTTCGGTGGCGCTGACGGAGCGGTCACTGCGCATCCGGGTCGAGGACGACGGCCCGGGCATCCCTGCGGAACAGCGCGGCGATGCGGTCCGGCCCTTTACCCGACTGGATCCGGCGCGCAACCAGAACCGGGGTTCCGGTGTCGGCCTCGGACTGGCGATCGTAGCGGATACTGCGCGCGCGCACGGCGGGACGCTTCGGCTGGGGGAAAGCGCCGACCTTGGCGGGCTGAAGGCGGATATCGTCATCGCCCGCTGATCCTGAGGCCGCCCTGGCAGTACTCTGTCTATCCGGGTGTTGCGCGAGACCGCGGCGCACCGCACGCCGGCTTTCCCCGATGTTGTTGTTTTGCAGGTATCACTCTGGACCCGGGCCAACCTGCCCCGGAGCGAAACTTAGTTTGGAGTTCTCTCATGCCTCAGATCGACCCGTTCACCAGCCATCGCCGCGGTCTGGAAAGCCCGGCCACGCATCACCTGGCCATTACCCCGCAGGACGGGGTGGATCTGCCTGTCCGGCCACGGGTGCTGCGAGTACTTGCGTCCGGTGATCTCAGCCTGCGTGACGAGGCTGGAACGGTCATTACCTATTCTGTGACGGCCGGGGAGACATTCGTGTTTTCTGCTGTCGGTGTGGAAGCCTCAAACACCACCGCAACCGTTGCAGGATGGTACTGAGAGTGAGCCTGGTCCGGTAGCACGCTGGCGCTGGCTCCTCTTTGCCAAGGCGTTTTACCGCTGGACCGGACACGCCGGCGCCGCGGCGTTGTTCTCCCGCATACTTTGTTGTGGCAGCTGATGTGGTAGGCCCGGCAGGATTCAAGTTAGTAGTATGGCCGGGGTTACCAGAGATATTTCAGTCACGTTGCTCGTTAGCATGAAAATTACAAGTTTTATAATGGCTTAGTTGGGGCGTGGGTCGATTTAGTTCTTGCTTTCACTTGATCAAAACTGTTGATGAAAAGTGGTGTTTGGTAGTACAGGTTACTTATTACTAGTAACGAGTAGCTATATGCGGCGCACCACCGGGCATCACTACACTATCGTTCAGATCGGTTTCGACGCACGGCAGCCTGGTGTGCCGGTTATTGTCACGGACGAAGACGGTGGGCGCATTCTGTTTGAAGCGTTCTATTTCATCACTAGAGTTCCACATCGAGATAAATCTAGAACCTGGCAAGGGGAAGCTGTCCGTGCAATAGCAAGGTTTTATGATTTCTATCGGGTGGTTGTTCCTGATTGTGTCATTGCATCCGAACAAATGGCGGGAACTTTAATTGCGAAGTTTGTCGAAAGCCAAAAGTATGGGTCAAGTTGGGTGCCAGAGCTGGACAATTCTAATCTGTATTGGAAGGCACTCTCTCCGGCCGATTTGGGAAAGACAAAGCAGTACCTAAGTAAATTCTTGGAGACTATTGCTGAGGTTAAAGACAACGCACTCTCGAACGCAGGATTTAAGAGCTTCGCTTTGTCGACATACAGGGCTGTGAGCGCCCGCAGGAGGGAGGGCGACAATAGATCTCTTTTGTATCACATTTCTGAAACTGCGCAAGAAGATCGAAAGGGTCGGTACCCATTTCCTGATAGGGCGGCTTACAAATCTGCCACGGTAAGAGCAAGACACTTTCCGTTTGACGCAGTCGGCGAATTGATAGTCGAAGGTTGTCGTCGTAAACGCAGGAGGTCTGAGTATACTGGGCTGGCAAGTGAATACAACCTCAATCTGTTAATGGCGGTTCTCTTGTGTGCTGGTGCAGGGCTCCGTTCCAGCGAAATATTCCATATGTTTGTGCGCGATGTGACTCGAAAACACGTCCGTTTGTTGCACCCAGAGCATGGGAGGGTGAAACACCAAGGTTCATTTGTTTCACGACAACAATTTCTACGTGAGGTCTATTACCGATTACCACGGACTCGGTTATCTGGAGCTCAGTTTGCTGGGTTCAAATCGATGGCGATGACGGAAAAAGACAGTGATCAAGAAGGACCATACTCTGTCGCACATTTCTTGCCGGAATCCATACATGGAATTCCGTTTCAAGAGTGGTTCTACTCTGCACACCGGGAATACATTCTGAATATCTTACCTGAAGGGGCCAATCACCCATACTTGTTTGTTAATTCCTCCAACTCCGATGGTTTTGGTGATCCATGGACCAAAACCGCAATGCGTGACGCTTTCAACGTCGCGGTCAGAAAAATTGGGCTTAACCCCGACAGATCTAAAGGCGTGCATCCGCACGGTCTCAGGCACTTCTATGGCCAATCGCTGAAATCCCTAAATGTCAGCCCTTTGGTTATCCAGACCTGCATGCACCACAAAACCTTGGAGGCCCAGTTAGCTTACACCTCGGCGACCGAGGTTGAAGTCAACCGAGAGTTAACGGCATTGGAAGCTACGTTGAAGCGTGGAGAAACTTACATGCCTCAAGGGGAACCAATCGATCTTCTCGTTTTCAAATACAAGAGCGACCCCGCAGGATTATTCACTACAGCAAAAATTGGGGCAAGCAGTGACAAGCTCAGATGATCCGATCCGTACCGACTATGTGACTACTTCCGCTAATAGATACCCTAACGGCCTTTTTATCAACCTGGACCCAATTCGCCTTGCTTTGATTGAGCACTCGGTGGGCAAATGGAAGAGTATCGCCTTAGCGATTGATGAAGAGGTTCAGTCCTGGATTCGGCATTCTCCAAAAAACAGGCGTTTCCACATCACTGTAAAACGACTGAATGAAGGCTTGAACGGAGCTGAAACACTTGATGACGTAGCGCGGGCATTCGATGAGTACTTGAAAACATTCATTCCGGGGGTGTGGCATAGGCAGCACTTAGATGGGCAGAATGTTGTTCTGAATATTCTGACGGAGCAGCGAGTCGCGTTATTTCCCTGGGTGATGGAACACAAATCTCACTGGTTGAACGAGAAAACAAAGGTAAAAAAGGCTGGATCGGATTTCTCGAGCAGAATTGTATTGGAGATTCATCCAAATTCCGAGGGTCAAAGGCAATTGATTTCTGCGGCTGAAAGTCGATACTATTTCACTCACGCCAGACTTCTTCGCTCAACGAATTGCCGTCACTATTCCGAAGTATCTCTCAAGTTCTGTCGCGATTTTGTAGAGTTAGCCTATGCAAACGCTTTGGGTAAAACCGAGAAGACCCGAGAGAACTTTAGAATAGCCACCTCAAAAATGTTGAAAGACCTCGCCGGTCCTCCAAGTGATTTTTCAAAAGACTGGCGAGCACACATTACACCCGGACAACGACGTGATGCATGCAGCGAAGCAAATTCGTGGTGGGTTCTAGATCCTGAGATTGGTCACCCTTCGTTTGAAAGATGGCAGCATATCTTTTCGGCGTATCTGGAGAATCAAGAACGGACAAATACAACTCGAGTTCACAAGGCCAAATACCTAAGAGAAGGGCTACTGAAATGGCTGCGAACTTATGGAGATATTTTGTCAAGCCCAGAAGATTTGACTGCAGCTGACTTTGTTCAAACGGGAGGAAGCAACAATTTGGCCGGCGGCCTGACCTTCGAGGAGTTCATTCTCAATCAAAATGAGGAGTTGATGAGAAAGGGGGGAGGTGGACCGGAAGCGTTGGCAAGAATCGCTGCGACTCCTGGGCAGATGTTCGACTATATCATAAAAAACCGACCCCATCTGTATGGGCATTCGAGAAATCACGTTCCAAGTAGGCTCGGGCAATACCCGACCGGTGTGACGTCCATTGGTGAAAGGCCATCGAAGACGCAGAAGTCGATCTTGCCGGTAACTATCGTGGAAATGGCGCTGAAAATCTTGTCAGAAAATGACGCCGCTTGGCCCAGGAAACAACGAATGTGCCGCGCGGAAGTTTATGATCCAGAAGAACAATGTTGGATGGAAAAGTACTTCCCTGGTCCAGCGGTTCTTCTCGAGACTCTTTTCTCTCTTCCTTTGCGCGGTCTTCAAGCTCGCTACTTAGATAGCGGTGAGTTTGATGAATTCTTGGTAGATGCGTCGGGAAATCAGACTTTCAACACCAATGCCAAAGCTATGAAAGGCCGCCAAAGTGGGTTTTGTCAGATTATGTCAACCGCGCTCGGCGAGCAAGCATTCCCAGGTTTTCGGATTAATACCAACAAATCTAGCGTGAAGAAGGCTCCAGGCGTTGAAGACTCTTATGATATCCCGTGGCACAAGAAAGATCTTCTTGGAAAATTGTGCGATCTTCGAGATTGGCAAACCAAGTTTAATCCTGCGGATAAATTGTTGAAGCGCTGCCAACTGCCTTGCGACAACACACCTGACAGCGAACTGGCTACAGAGTTTGTTTTCCTTTTTCGCGATGCCGGAAGACAGAGGACAATAAATAAATTTGCCGATATCAGGACTTTGGCGCCGTTGAGATCAAGTAAAATTGTGAGCCTATTTCTTTTGCTTCTTCGGGAAATACAAGACAGAATCTTGTCGGAGGAGCAGCGTGAAATTCAGTTGGTGGAGGTAGACGAGAAAGGTAAAATATCATCCAACTTCACCATTCACGCACTTAGAGCTTCGCTAATTACACACTTTATTGAAGCGGGTCTGCCAGTTCACATCGTGTCGGAGTTCGTCGCAGGACACGCGAACCTTATTATGACGTTGTATTACAATAAAACAAACCCAGCGACTATCAGTGACCTTTTGAATGATGCAGCAGCAAAATTGGAAAGGTTGGAAACGGACGAATATCTAACGCTTCTGTATGAGCAGTCTGATGACAGCTTCAGGGATGCCTTTGTGTTTCCATCTGACCACAATAATGCGTTCCGAGAATTGGAGCCAGGTCTGTGGCATACGCGGATTGACGGCATTTGCCCTGTCGCGTGTACTCGTTGCCACGAAGGAATGGTGGTTCAGCAAGAGGACAAGAAATGGACGAAAAAAGCAGAATACACTGCAATCACTCGAAACGAATTCTCCTGCGGAAGATGTAGGTTCAACTTGACCGGGCCGATGTTCCTTTCTGGACAGGTAATCGTCCATACGAATTTGGTCTACACGTTGCGGGAAAAGGCTCGGGCTCGTTCCGAATTGATTAAACGGCACGCCAATTTGTTGGCATCTGGTAGCAAGTTTAAAACGGCGCAAAGCCAGAAAAATATCAATAAGTTAAGTGATGAGATCGACGAGCTCATGGTTGATCTCAGCTTCCGCACTCAACGGATTAACCAATCCATCGTGCTATTGCAAAAAGCGAAGAGTGGAGGAAAAGGCAATGCGTTGATCACTGGGTTGGAGGAAGCCGACCTAGATGCAGTTCTGGTAGAGACGTCCGAGGAGGCGTTGACAGCTATGGTATCCGAAGCACAGTTTCTTCACCCCGAAGTCGGCCAAGGTTCCGCCCCGTCGCGCCATCGCTTACTTATCCAAAAACTACTTTCAGAAAATGGTTTCGACGATCTCCTGATCCGACTACCGGAAGATATACAGCATGAGGCATCGGTAAAACTCACACAATTCCTGCGCCGAAACGTTGGTGAGAAAGGTGTGAATGATCTCTTCTCCGGAATAACAAGTTTGGCCGAGTTCGGCTTGATCAATGACTTTGAGAAGGAGGTTCAAAATTTTAGGGAGATTAAAGTTGGCGATGGCATCCTAGCAATGAGCGACGGGTCAACTATCAGTGATGGTGTCTTGGAGGGTTTAGAAAGTGAATAGGAGTACCGCGAAAATTAAGTAAAGAGTGTTGATTGTTTCAACAATTGGATCGCAGAGCAAAAGCGCGGGATGATCGGTCTGACTACATTCGCCGAGGTCAGCTTAACAGAAGTGAAATCTCCACTGAATGTGGCTTTGCTAGATCGGCATTCTCAACCAATAAACTTCTTATAGAATATTTGAGAGGCTGAGGAGGAATTTACTGCAGGCGGCATTCTTTCCCCGCTTTCAGATTTGACTGAGCTTAGAGATCATCAAGATAAACAAATCCCCATCGCCAACAACCACCGAGATAAGGAGATCAGGCTACTACGCGAAACCAAACCGCCCAGCCATGTTGGGTAGACCTGATATCAGAGTCGGAGACCCGTTGGTCTATTTGGCAACAGGCTTAAGAAGAGGACTAAAAATGGTACTCTGGGACGTATCCTAGAAGCTTAGTTGACCGAGTTTGAGGGAGAAAAAGTCAAGCTGACAAGAGCGGACTCGAGCAATATTGACCTCGCCTATTGCTTGACCGTCCATAAGTCTCAGGGGTCTCAATGGCGTCTTATCATCATGCCCATATTCAATACGACGAAGAGTGACTTCATCGACAGGTCAATGATTTATACGGTATTTACGCGTGGATCCGAACAAGTAGTTTTTGGTCGGCGACTTTGAGGCTCTGAAAACTGCTGTGGGAGGTCAAACAGCAGCAAACCGTGGAGAAACAGCAATGGACTACCACATCGGGAGATGTTTGGAGAAGCGCAATGCCCTTGGTTAATTTAGCGGAAGTAGAAAGTTTCTATCAAGCACTTAGGGCTAATGCGAAGAGCCCTAAGAAATTGAGGAGCTTGGAACGCCTGTGGGCGGCGCTTAACGAAATGGTAGACCGTGGAGTATCCCTGAATGTAATTCCGGACGTCGGCCAGTACCTGAAAGAACACTATCACGGTTCACCGGCTTTAAGCACGATCACAAATGACACAGATGGAATGAACGAGCTTGTCAAGTTGGCGATCCAAGCTTGCAGGGATGCAGGCCGCGGAACCAGGAAGCAGGCTCGAAAGAAATTAACTGAGCGGGAAAAACTCCATGAGACGCTCATGGAGAAAATGACCTCTGAAAAGAGCCGCGCACTGCTCGAAGAGGTGTTTCGTGAGAACGATCAGTTACGGAAAGAAAACAAGATTCTCCGGGGGGCCTATGCCAATCTAACTCAGCGTGACATCAAAAATGCGACGCTAAAATTGGGAGAAAAGCACAGTCTAGAAAAACGAGAATTGGTGAAGCCCTTGGTGACAGGTTTGGATTTGATGGAGCGCAGAAGGCTCAAAAGTCTATTCGACGTTCTAAGCCGAGATTTCGATATTACACTTGATCCAAATGCAGGAGACTTGATGCATCCTGCTCTAGGTTATTTGGGTGCGGAGGATGCGGTGTCAGTTCTGATGAAGATGTTAGGAGATTGACCGGGACCGTCTGCTCACCCTTTGACCTGCCCCCCACTGGTCCCTCGTTCATAACGTGAGTATTCGGGTTTGTGCTCTGAGCCCCAACCTTGGACCGCCAGAAGCTGGATTTTCCGGCTCTGTCACGATGACGGGCTGGTGACGCCATCGGGATAATGCATGGTAATCGGGACGTTGTATGCGCTCGCAACAAGGCGATTTTGCCGGTAACTTCAGGGGCAATTTGCTGGGAGGGGACTTCGGCGTTCATAGTCTATTCCTTTTCTGCCGCACACTCAGGTTTGACCCTCAGTTGGTTTTGACGCCAACGATTGATCTCGCGCTCCCCGCGGATGAGTTCCGGATTTTGGACCAACCGGGCCTGCACCGCGGAAGTTTGCACATAAGAATTGTGCAAACCTCGCGGCGGAGCGGCTTGGTTGGCGGGCGCATCTACTGGTCCTGGACCGGCTCCGGACCATTTTTGCGCGGCACGTCATGCAGCCAGGACCGGACCGCTTTGGCATCGAACTCTCGTTTCTGCACCAAGTCTACAGCCATGTCCTGCAGCAACTGCTGATGGGGGTACAGCAGCGCGCGCGCTTGGTCCTCGGCGTAGTCGAGCCGCTCCCGCAGGCGCTGGCGTTCGCTGTCCGTCAAGCGGGAGGGATCCTGCGGTCCAAACCAGCCGTTGCCGAAGGCCCCTAAACCCAGTTCAAAATCCATCGCCAGGACCATCCGCGCAGCCTGTGCCAAGTCGGACGTGGCGCCCCCGCCGGCCCCGGCAGAAACAGTATTGCAGACGAGCCGCTCCGCCGCCCGCCCTGACAAGTGGATATACAGCTGGCGTTCAAAGTCTGCCGGCAGACCCGCGTTCGGGGGAACATCCCGCTCAATTGTGCCGCCAGATGGAGACAGGCTGATCCGCGTGATCGTCTCGCCGTAGCTCCACGAGGTGATGGCGTGACCGACTTCATGAATGGCGATGCGGTAAAGCAGGTCGTGGTTCTCCTCCTGTGCCATGACTTGCAAATGGCGGCGCAGAAGCTGCAGATCGAGCGCGCAGCCGCTGTGCCGGGCCTCACTGCGGGCAGAGCGCACCGCCGCGTCCACGTCGGCAGCGGTTTTGCCAATGCAGTCCCGCGCCAGCTCCAACATCGCATCCTCGGGGACTGCGTCCTGCAGCCGCTCAGCAAGGAGGTGCTGCAGCATCGCCATGCTTGGCAGCGGCATCTCGATCTTGATGTCAAACCGTCCGGCTCTCAGAATCGCGGGGTCGATGTGCTGCGGGTGGTTGCAGGCACCGACGACCATGATCCCTGCCTCCCGGCTGATGCGGTCCATCTGCTCCAAAAAACCAGCAACCACTTGCCTTCTATAGCTGGCACTGTTGTCGCCGGCGCTGTCGCGGGAACCGATCGCGTCGATCTCATCGATGAAAAGGATACAGGGCGCATTCTTCCGGGCTTCATCGAAGCTTCTTCGCATCGCGAGCAGCAGGTTGCCCAAATGACCGGCGCTTTGCCACTCGGCGCAGCTGGTCTCGACGCAATTGACAGCGGCGCTCCGGCCCATCGCGCGCGCGAGGTGGCTCTTGCCGGTCCCTGGCAGGCCAAAAAGCAGCAAGGAGTGCGGGATCTCATTCCAGGCCACGTCGCCTTCGGCCCAGAGCCGCAGGTCTGCAACCAGTTGCCGGGCGGTGTCATAGGACGGGCCGATGCCGGTGATCTCTCTTGGTGGTGTTCCGGCTTCGGGTTCCGGCGTTGCCGGGGCGGTAAGTGCCTGGGACAGGCGCTGCGCCATCTTCTTCGCTGTGGGCGCGCGCAGGGCAAAAGAGAGTGCGGGGGTGGAGAGCTCTTGCAGCTGGCCGTTCGGGGGCAGCGCCGCGCGGGCGGCGGCTTCATCAATGCGGCCCGTGCGGCTGTGGGTCTGACGCAGCAGGGCGATCAGAAAATCCGCGTCCACCTGCGGCAGTGTCAGCTGATGACAGTGCTCCGCCACCAGCGGCGCCGGCAGTGCCATCTCATCCGGCAAGCAGATCCACAAAGGCTGGCTGTGCGCCAAGCCTTTGATGATGAGATCCTGCAGTTCATCGAAGTGCCGCTGCTCAATCTCGCCCTCGCGGACGCTGGGGACAGCGAGGGTCACGCGCTGAGGCAGCTGCACCTGCCGCCGGGCGTCATAGGCCTGCCAGCCCGGCGGCAGCAGGGCGTGGTTGAGGAGATTTTCCACGCCGGAAAACCCGGGAACTGGAATGTTGTGCAGGATCAGTACGGCGCCACGGGCAAGCTGCGCGTCCACTGCAGCCGGGGAGCCGAAGGCCGCGGCGATCTGCAGAAGAAGCAGCAGCTTGTCTGGCGGCAGGTCTGTGCCCGGCAACCATTGGCCTGTGTCGTCACAGGCATATGGGTCGGCGCCTTGCTGCTCAAGCGCTTCCCACAGATCCGGCGGCAGATGCCGCGCGTCGGGGTGCTTGCTCAGATGGTGCAGCAAAGAATGGGGTTGATCCGGTGCTGGGGGCACAAGCGGCTCCTCGGCGCCAGCACTGTCGTCTGGTGCGTCTTCTTTGAGTGTCTTGCGCCGAGTTTGCTGCAGCTCTCTGTGATAGAGATGATAGCGGCGGGCGCAGTCTTCGGCGAACTGCCACCAATCGGGACGCGCGGGGTTGGAGAGATCAAGCTGGCTCATGGCAAGCCTCCTGTGAACGGGCAAAAGGGATCGGGCGCCCGGTGAAACCGGGCGGGAGATGTTGGAAATTGAAGAGGAGGGGGGCGCTTAGCTGTCTTCTTCTGCCTCGATGGCGTCGAGCATCGCGAAGATCACCTGGGCCGCATCGGCGAAATAGACCTCGCTGCGGACCCGCAGGGCGTCACTGTAGAGCTCTGGCGGTGCGACTTGATCGGAAAACCCCGCCTGCAGCTTCGCGTGCAGCCGCTTCTCGGCCTGCAAGGCCAGCTGCCCGGTTGCCATCGGAACGGTCTTCAGGATCTTCGCGTCCAGGTCACGGTGCTTCAGCAGCTGGTGGCGCAGGCGGGAATCCGGGTTCCGTGAAAAGCCAAGCTTGACAAGGCGCAACCCGGAGGCCAGCCGGAATTGCATCGCGTAGAGGTAGCTTGGTGCTGCGGGCCAGTCCTCTCCGCATAAGCCGCACCCGAACCGGCCAGTTTGCATGTTGGCACGGGCCACCCTTTGTTCATGGCCGCATTCTGGATGCCGGTACAGGCGATAGTTCGGGCCGCCGTCCGGGTCCGGTCCGATCAGCTCCCAGCCCTGGGCTTCGGCTTCTTCTTGCTCCTTCTGCTGCTGG
Organism: Leisingera sp.; assembly: GCF_982940295.1. Taxonomy (NCBI): domain Bacteria; kingdom Pseudomonadati; phylum Pseudomonadota; class Alphaproteobacteria; order Rhodobacterales; family Roseobacteraceae; genus Leisingera; species Leisingera sp. The sequence continues at coordinate 153,147 of NZ_CEYXRG010000003.1, read as the reverse complement.
CAGAGTTCGCAGCGTACGTCGCAGGTCCCGGCGGCAGCTCTTTTGATCAGCTCAAACTGGCGGCGCAAACGGTGTCGGCAGTCCGCGATGTAGAAGCCGTGATGGCGGCTTTGCGGGTCGCGGCCTGCCCACTGCAGCCCGGCGGCTTCGGCATCGGCCTGCCATCGGTCGTGAATGCAGTGCGGGCACTGCGGCTGGCTGTTCATAAGAACAAAGATCTTGCTGGCGTGTGTCCGTCGGCAGGTGTGGCAGGACAGGAGCAGGTGATAGCGGTCCTTGACCCGCTGCAGGATGCCGAAGCCCTTGGCTTCGGCGGCGGCGCGCCAGTGGGGGTGAATGGTGAGCGGGAAGGCGGCAGGCGTGGCGGTTGATGAATTGTTCATTGAGAGCTCCATTTGCGCAAGGCGGGAGAGAGGGCAGGCACCGCATATGGGGCACCTGCCGGGAAAATCTGGAATTGGGCATGAAGCGGCCGGGCGCAGGCGGGGAGAACCGCCGCGGGCCGGGTCTGGTTATGTCACGGGGGATTGGGCGAATCAGACCGGCGCGAATTCCGGGGCTGTCCCTGCCATCTCCACCACGGCGTCGACTTGCCGCGCCACGCAGTTCAGTGCTTCGCGGACACCGGGATCATCGGTAGTGAAAAAGTCCCGGTGCTCATGCATCAGCTGCTGGAACCGAAGTGCCTCGTCCGGGCTCTCAGATTCGATCAGAAAGTGCAGCAGCATGCCCATGAGCTGCATTGGCAAATCATCGGTGCTGACGGAAATCGGTTGCTCCATTGCACTTCAGTTCACAGATCGGACGCAAAAACGGGTCGGACAACTAGCGCCAGGCGCGAACGTTGATCGAATTCCTGAGTTTGTCGTTTCAAAGCGATTCCTCTCGTGCGGTGCTGAGATGCAGTCCGCTTTTCAACAAAAATTTCGGTTCAAAACCAGTAGGGTAGTCGATCACGCTCGCTCCAATGCCGTGAAATATCTAAATTTTAGATAATCTGGTTTATAGATCATTGTGCCGCTGAGCAAGGCGAAGCGGCAATGAGCAACACTATTCACAGCAAAGGTCAGGAAGTGCTCTGCCAAGTCTTGGTCGAAGCAAGAAAGGCGGCTGGCCTGTCGCAGGCGGACCTTGCGAAAAAGCTAAACTGTCACCAGTCTATGGTCGCTAGGGTCGAAAGCGGTCAGCGTCGCATTGACGTTGTAGAGCTTATTGTCATCGCGCGCGCCATCGGTGTTGAAACTCGGGAAATCTTGGCCGTCGTTGAGCCGAATGTGTTGTTGGACCAGCGCTTGTGAAGGCCTATTCGCTGTGGAGATGTGCTGGATAGTGGGACACTCCAACTGACCGGTTGCAAGGTTTACAACACGCTGTGCTAGTTTGCGAAAATCCATAGTTAGTGTTTTCCTGGCGACCAGAAATAACGTCCCGAACTGCAGAGCCTTCCAACCTTCCGTGTATCTATTGTGCCGGGTTGTCATGTTGTTGTGGAAGGGAGTTACTGTTCCAGACATAGCCTATCCCGCGAACTGAGCGGATCAGAACCGGGGCTTCTCCAGGTTCCTCGATCTTTCGCCGAAGCCGTGCGACATGGCCGTCAATGGTTCGGTCCAATGGTGCCCAGTCGCGGCCGTGCAAAGCCATTGAGATGTCATCGCGGCTCAGTACCCGGCCAGGATAGCGTAGAAAAAGTTCCAGCAATTGCTGTTCCATGTTTGTCAGATCAATGGTCTGTCCATTCGGACGGAGGATTATTCCACGCTTTATATCCAGCACATTGCGGCCCAGTGTGATCCTGCTACCGGCTACTGATGGCGTCCGATACCGTTCAAGGATGGCTGCAATCCTCAGGATAACCTCCCGGACGAGGAAAGGTTTGACCACGTAATCGTCGGCGCCGTTTTCCAGGCCCTGAACCCGATCAAATGGTTCGGTCCTGCCGGAAATTATCAGGATTGGAAGGTTGCGTTGCTGGCGCAGTTCCCGGGCCAGGTCCAGCCCGTCCTCCTGGCCCAGTTTCAGGTCCAGGGTGACAATGTCTATATGGTGGTCCCTGATGGCCGCGAACAGGGATTCCCGGTCCCAGGCCTCAACCACAGTCCAGCCCTGTCCCTCCAGCCCAATGCGCAGCGTTTCCCTCACATCGGGTTCGTCTTCAACGGCAAGGACAGAAATCTGAGCCATGAGAGCATATGTCCAGTTCTGGCCCATTGTAGCCATTTCCCACTTGCGGGGGAAGCCACGCGGGGCGGTTCAACTGTTAGCTGCCAAAACCCTCTGCGACCCGCAAGTGCGGTCCTCATTGACGGCTGTCATTGCAGGTTTTGCGGCACGGCGCACCATGCAAATCCCCGCTGCCGTCCCTGCCGATTCCATGGCCCTAGGGCCAGGGGTTTCACATGGGGCAGCGGCTCAATGAAGTTTTTGCACCTGGCCAGGGTCCAACCGGCCTTCGGTGCGCCAAAATGGGACAGTACGAGTCATGAAAACGAACATCGCCAATGTTGATGAACTTCAGCACCGCCTTGAAGGAACCGGGCAGCTGCCGCTGTGCGGCCGCTGCGGTCAAAACCAGCTAGAGCGGCAGCACGTCAAGACCGCGGTCTGGCGAGAAGCGGAACTGATGGTCGTGGAGAACATTCCGGCCCTAGTTTGCCCGGCCTGCGGTGAGGAGTTTATCGGTTCGGAAACAGCGGCCGGCTTGCAGCGGATGTGTCAGAACGGAGAAAGTACAGCCGGCTTGGTCTCGCGCCTGATCGTGCCAGTGATCGATTTCGCCGTGCTGAATCCGGAACGCGTATGACATCGGCAAAACCGGTGGTCCTTGGACTGCTCATCTTGCTGGCCCTGGCGCTTTCCTAGGGCCGGCTTTTTGATTGGCGTGGTGAAATGGGGGATCTGCTGCCAATCGGGGTAACCAGTCTTCTGGTGTCAGACGCGAAACGGCCCTGCTGGCGGGTGGTAACCGCCCAGCAGGGCCGCCCTGTTGCGATGGCTTCAGCCGCAGATTCAGTCCAGCGCAGCCAAAGTTCCCGCTTCAGTCGCGGCGTCCATTTCCTCCTGATCGAGGCTGCCGTCCTCATTGGCGTCCATTGCGGTGAACTGGTCTTCAGTGACATCGGGGTAGACCGCTGTCAGTTCCTCGTAGCTCGCCATGCCGTCTTCGTCGGCATCAACGTCCGACATCGCTGCCAGGGCAGCACTTGCCGCCATGGCCATAGCAGCAGCTGTAAGTGCGTAAACTTTCATGGTAATCTCCACTGCAAAACGGTGCGTACTTTTTACGGACCGGCAACAGCAGGATAGTCACGGTCAAACGGGTTTCATTGACGGGCGTCAACGCTATTAGGGCGGCAGTCCTGATCGGCGGGTTTACGCTTCACGGTTCTCTTCCGCCCACAAGCTGGGCCGGCTTTCAAAAGCGTTCACTTGACCGGCGTGGTGGTCCAGAGCGCACCGCGCTGGAGCCAGGCAATGCTGTAGCACCGACGCCGCCAGCCTGCGTGTCTCCAGGCAGCCCGCTGTGGCGGCGGCGTCATATTCCGCCCCGTCCAGGAAACTGTCCCGGCTGAAGTCCATTGAGGCAAAAAGGGTTCTGCTGACATCCGGGTAGGCTTGGGTCAGCTCCTGATAACTGAGTTTTCTGTCGTTGTTGGAATCGACATTGCCGAGCGGTTCAACCGGCACTGCGAGCAGGGCAAAGGCGGCTGCAACGGCAGCGGCCAAACCTGGGACTGCATATGTGAATACTCTCACTCTCACCTCCAAAACCAAAAGGCGCCTTACAGATACGCGCCAGCGGGTTCAGGTTAGAAAGCGCCCCGCGACCGGCCATTGATAGCCGTCAATGGCGGCGCGGCTGAGCCGAGGCTATAAGCGGAAAGGGGGATATTTCTAGGCGGGAAGCTGCCGCCGTTGACGCCCGTCAATGTTGTGCGGTTATGCGTCCTGTATCTGCTACGGGAGTTGTCTGTGAAGAGTGCCGGTCCAATGCCCCACCCAGATAAACTGCCGCTGCAGGCTGCTGGTGATGACCATGAGATCGCGCCAGAGAGCACTCCCTGGACTTTCGAGACAATCGGAACTGGAGGGACCGCCGGGGGACTGCTTTGCGATTGCGAAAAGCTTGGGGCGGAACCGGAGAAATCCGTCGCTGCGCTGGCCGACTTGGGGCTGAGCTGTGCCGAAATCGCAAGCTATTACTCGGTGGAGCAAAGGTGTGTTCAGCATTTGCTGGGGCGGCGGCAGGTGAGGCCGGAAAAGACCAAGCTGAGCGCGTTCGCAAGGTTGATGCGAGCCAAGCTGTTTCCCCGTTTGCGGTGAACCCCAACCATCAAGGCGATTGCGCGGTGCGGGCCCCTATCCGTACCGCGCGTCGAATGTACCGCAGCTGAGGCCAATCAGATCCAGGCCAGCTGCCAGGTGGTCACATAACATGGGGGTGCCACAGAGGTATCCGGCGGTACTGCCATTCTGATGGTCTTCTGCCATGGCGCGCAATTCCGGCCAGTCGTCAATGCTGGTGCCGTCACGCCCCAGCCACATCAGGGCAACCAGGTCCATCTGCGCATCCAGGCTGAGGTCGGATATGATAGAGATCAGTTCCTCCTCCACAGGATCGGAGGGGCGGTCCTCAAGAATTCCAAGCGCCATGTCGTCCTCGTCCATGCCGCTGGCAGAGGGGTCGGTGCAGTCCGATTATCCGTCATAGTCTCTGGCGAGGGCGATGATGTAACACACTGTGTCCAGTGGCACCTCTAAGTCCAGTGGTGCGACTTCAGGCTGCACGGTACTGTGGTCTAAACTTGCCATGGCAGATCTTTCTGCATTGTCTAGCTTTAGCGGGCGAAGATTACTGTGCATTGCGCACGGCGCAGCACCTGATCTGAGACGCTGTCGTGCAGAAATCGCCGCGTCGGCCCCAGCCCTTTCTGCCCGACCACGACTATGTCGCACCCTTCCAGTTCGGCGACGTTCAGGATTTCTTCGGCGTAATCACCGGGCAGGGTCAGGGTTCGAATGTTGCTGGCCCCTGCGGCGCGGGCGGTTTTCTCGGCCCATCGCTGGATCAGCCGTCCGATTGCGGTCACGGCCTGCGCAATGGTGCCGGCACGGCTGGTTTCACAAAGTAGCTGGCTGATGTTTTCAGGCACATTGGTGAGCGCCAATTCTCCCGCTACGTGGTCCACGATGTGCTCGGCCGCTGCCAGATTCATAAGTTCTTCTGCGCGTCGGCCGTGCAGCAGGACGTGCAGGATGATCAGCTCTGCCTCCAGACCCGCAGCCAGGCCTGCAGCAAATTGAACTGCCCGCTTCGCAGCTTTGGAGCCGTCTGTTGCCACAAGGATTTTCTGAGCCATAGCGGGCCCCTTCAATATCGGCAGGTACGCAGAAGCCAGCCCGCCGACATTTTGTCCGGCAGGCTGGCGCTGGGATGTGTTAAGCGTGGCCGCCGCGGTAAACTTCGATGGCGGTCCAGCCACTGAGAGCGGCGACTATCAGACCGCTGACCACGGCATTCGCCGTTGCGGGGAAGGAAGCTTGGAACCCGAGCACCCATGGTGAGATCACCAGCCAGGCGCCGAGCGCTGCGCCAATCCATTCTTCCCATTCGCGGAAGGCGAACAGCTCAAAGGCTGCAAGAACCGCGACGACGGCGCCAATGATCATGAAATTCCAGGTGGCGGCTGAAACACCAGCAGCTGGTTCTGCACCACCATCTGGCAAGCCGAGCAGCCGGGGGGAAAGTATCAGCCAGACCCCGACAATCAGCGTGATCCAGTCTTGCCAGTGCTGTTTACTCAATTGCCGTTTCATTGGTTCATCCTCATGTCTTGAACCGCGGCCTTCTGCCGCCCTAGTGATATTGCCACTTTGGTGTGTTTCTGCATTGACTGCCGTCAATCTGACCCCTTGCGACTGTGCTGCTCCCTCGAGACGGATTGCTGTGGTAATATCCGGAGGCACAGAACGGAGCGCTGTTGGTGGCCAAGCAGAGACAGCCATCTACCGGACAGGAAGCCGCATCCCGCGACGGCGGGCTGGTGCGGTTCATCACAGCTGCACCGGCGGCACTGGCGTTTCTGGACGCGGATCTTCGCTATACCGCGTGGTCGAAGGCCTGGGCAGGGTTGCACGGGTTCGGGGCCCGCGATCTCGCTGGGGTGCGGCATCAGCAACTGCGTCCAGATAGCCCCGCGGCCTGGTGCGCGGCTCTGCACCGGGCGCTGGAGACGGGCAGTGGCAGCGCAGGAATGGACAGTTTTGCGACGGGCGGTCACCGGACGGTAGTACTGCGGTGGCGGATAGAGCCTGTAGCAGACCTGGACGGAGCCGTGGCGGGGCTCAGCCTGTATTGCGAGGCGGCGGAGGCGGACGGTGCCCATGAGATGGAGCAATCCAAGCGCCAGCGCCTGGAAACCATCGGGCGGCTGGCTGGTGTTATCGCTCATGACTTCAACAACCTGCTGACGGTGATCCTCGCCAATCTGGAACTGGCGGCGTTCCGTATCCGGAATGAGGACGCGCGCGGATTGCTGCGGCGGGCGAGCGAGGCAGCCGAGATGGGAGCCAGCTTCAATAAGCGGCTTCTGTCACTGGCGGGCGGCCGGAGGTCCGAACCGGCTGTGATTAAAGTGAACCGGCATATCACCGACACTTGGCAGGTCGTGGAAAGAATCCTGAGTGAGGATACCCGGCTGCAGTTCCATCCCGGCGCGGATGTCTGGTCGGTAAAAGCCGACCCAAGCGAGTTGGACGGTGCTATCTTAAACTTAGTGGCGAATGCGCGTGATGCGATTGACGGCAGCGGTGCGGTCACGATAGCCACGAAGAATGTTCAACTGACGACTGCGGAGGCTGCCCGAATAACCGGTGCGATGCCTGGTGATTATGTGCGTATCTCCGTCGCTGACACCGGCAGCGGAATGCCGTCCGATGTCGCCGCGCAGGCGATGGAGCCTTTTTTTACCACTAAACCCGCTGGTGCAGGCAGTGGCCTGGGGCTGACGAGCGTCGGAATGACAGTGGCCCGGGAGGGCGGTTTCCTGCTGCTCGACAGCATACCGGGGGAAGGCACCACGGTCAGCATTTATCTGCCGCGCACCCTTGAAAACTCCCAGGAATTGGCCAACGGGGTGGATGCGGATCTGCCCTTTGGCGACGGTCAGTTGGTCCTGGTGGTAGAGGACGACGCGCTGGTGCGGGAAGCGGTCCTGCAGCGGCTGGAAGTGTTAGGCTATGCCGTTCTGGAGGCCGCCGACGGCGAGGCAGCACTAGCGCTGCTGAAACAGGGGGAGCCGGTAGACTTGGTGTTTTCCGATGTTGTGATGCCGGGCAGGCTTTCGGGCTATGACCTGGCGCTGCTGCTGCGCCGCAGGTTTCCGGGGGTCGGGGTTCTGCTGACCTCGGGCTATGCTTCGCGCATGGTGCCACGGCGGCGGCGGATTATGGCTCGCTCCGAGCTGATCGCTAAGCCTTATTCGTTGCAGGTGCTGGCGCGGGCGGTCCGCCGGGCCCTATTGGCAGCAGGAAAAGCTTAGGGGTAGGACGCAGGCCGGAACGCCGGGGCGGATCCGGCCTGCCGGAATGCCCGCGGCCTCGCTAGGAACAGGGTTGCAAGGGCATTCGCTCTGCCGCGCAGCCCGTTCAGCGGGCGGCGGCGGCAGCAGTCTGGCAGTTTGCACCGCAAAGTGCATTGACAGCCGTCAACGGCCGTGAAGAGAGGTGCAGTGTTTCAGGAGGAGAGTGCTTCGCGAATTGCGTCAGCCAGCGAATGGTAGGGCAGGCGGACCAGGTTCTTTGCAAATTCCCGTGTCACTTTTGCCTGCAGACTGACTGGCACTTCATCGCGCCAGACACCCAGAATGCTGGGCGAAGCAAACAATACAAGCTTGTCGTAGTTCTGATCACGTAGCGCCGACTTCAGGAATTCGGACACATCGCGCAAGAATTCGCACTGGTCGGCCCGCTGCGGCGAGTGGTGCGATTGCGCGGCCGGACGGCGCCCGCTGCCGTTGGGGGCAAAGGCGTGCCCGGGTTTGCCTGCGATGATACCGCGGACGTGCCGTTCTGGAGCCTGCAGCACAATCTCCAGCCCTACGGGGCTATGGGGTTTGGGCAACCCCTGCAGGATCCGCGCACGGTGCGAATTGATGATGACATACCAGTTGCGGTCCGAGTTCATGAGGTTCTCCGGAACCTGCGCATTCAGCGGTGCTGGGGCTGTCGTGCCATGCTGCAAACTCTCTGATCCGATGCGGGCAGGCGGCAAAAAAGCGTGGAACAGGATGCGGTAGGCTTCTGAAGGGGGCCCTGGGGTTGGCAAGCTGCTTTACGTATCGTGTCCGGTGCGGGCATGGCATCCTCGCTGTTCGCCGCTCCAGAACTATCTTGAACGGTTTTGCGAAGCGCGCATTGACGGCTGACAAGACTGATGGGGCTATTGTCTCCCATGGCCCGCTACCCGATGGAGAAAAGGGTCAGGGCATGTCGTCCCAAGTAGGTTGCAGCAGTGATAAGCCTCCCATCAGCGCCAGCACAGAGCCGCAGACCAGTGATTGGGCCAGTGCGGCGGGAACCAGATAGAAACCGAGCATCCAAGGCGCCCAGATTACCCAAAGCCCAAGCAGCGTGATGGCCAGTTCCAGCCATCTGAGAAAGACAAACATTTCCAGCATGGCCAGTGCCGCTGCCGCTAGACCGGATGCCAGGGAGTTCATGGCGATATGCGTGAGGTCAAGGCCGACAGGCCAGTCGATGCGGAAGGCAAGCGGTGCCAGTAAAAGCCAGAGGCCAGCAGTGAAACTCACGCAGTCCTGCCAATGGGCGCGGTTCATTGTGCGAACCTTCTCTGAGTTGGACAGATCACGGTTCCACGCTGAGACCATCGACTACGCTGCTGACGCCAGGCACCGCCCAGGCAGCGCGGCGGGCAGCATCCCGTTCAGCCTCGGTGCGGACCCGACCGGTCAAAGTGACCGCGCGGTCGTCGACTTTGATCTGAATGCCCTTGGCCTCCCTGGCCGCGTCGCGCCGCAGGGCGGTTTCAATGCTCATCCGAACGTTTGTGTGGCTGACAGCCGAGGTGATCCCGATTTGGTTGATGATTTGTTTTACACCTGAAACCTTCTGCACAGCCCGTTCGGCCGCGGCTTTCTCGTAGCTCCAGCCAGCCTGTCCGGTGAGAGTCAAGACGCCGTGCTCGACCTCGACCTTGACCGTGTCCTTGGGGACCGAGTCGCCCCAGCGCAGTGCCTCAACCGCACGCCTGGCGATTTCATCGTCAGCGTCCAGATGCTCGCCGATGGGCCGCACCTCAATTTCCATCACGACAGCGCGCACGCCGCTGACGCGTTTGACCGTCTTGCCGATTGCCTGTTTCTGCGCGCTGGTGGGAACATGGCCGGTGAGAGTCGCGATCCCATCCTCCACTGAGACGCCGATTGAGGCTGCGTCTATGCTGGGGACGAGGTCCAGTTCCTCGATGATTTCCCGTCTGAGAGTGGTGTCTTTCATAGCTGGCTTCCCGAACGCGCCGCAGCGCCTTTCGCCACGGTGGCACCAGTTTGAACCAATTGCCGGAAGTTTCATTGACGGCGGGCAAGAGTTGCACATCCGCGCTTCGGGACGCGGGCAGCTTCTGCTAGACTGTGCCGCCCGGCAATGGAGATGAGCCATGGATATCGAGCTGGCACGGACCTTTCTGGCAGTTGCCGAAACCGGCAGCTTTCTGGAGGCCGCCAAGCGGGTGCATGTGGCTCAGTCGACCGTCAGCCTGCGCATCCGTGCGCTGGAACAGCAGCTGGGGCGGAGCCTGTTTGACCGCAGCAAGACTGGGGCAGCGCTGACAGAGGCTGGGCGGCATTTTCAGCGCCATGCGCAGACATTGGCGCGGACCTGGATGCAGGCCAAACTGGATGCGGCGCTGCCTGCTGGGATGGAGACGGTGCTGGCAGTCGGGGCGCCCTCCAGTCTGTGGGACGGGTTCCTGACTGGGGCCTTGCCGGGTCTGCGGCGGGCGTTCCCGGAAGTGGCAGTGCGGGCATCAACCATGGCGTCTGACGCTCTGGTCCAACTGTTCAGCCAAGGCGGACTGGACCTGATGGTCGCCTACCGACCTCAAGCGGCGGCGGGGCTGGCGGTGGAGCAGCTGTTCGAGGATGAATTTGTGCTGGTCAGCAGCGACCCGGACACCAGCACGGATCCGTTCGGCACCGAGTATGTGCTGGTCGACTGGGGACCGGAATTTCGCGCCGATCACCTGCTGGTCTTGCCGGACATTCGCACGCCAGGGCTGCAGCTGGACATCGGAACGCTGGCCTTGCAGCACCTGAGGAACGTGCCGGCCTCCGCCTACTTTCCTAAACGGCTGGTTGCGGCGGATCTGAGGGCGGGCTGGCTGCGCCGGATCGAAGGGGCGCCGCGGTTTGGCTATTCGGCCTATGCCGTGATCAGTGAAGGTCAACGCGGTGAGTATGCGGGGCAGGCGGTGCAGTTTTTGCGGCAGTATGCCCTCGGTGGCGGAACCGTGGAGCGGGATGAGGCGGTAGGTGGCGTGTAGGGCACTGAAAAATATGATGTATTCGAATACTCGATAACACCGGTGAGAAAAAATCATCACTGAAGCGCTTTTACAGATCAGGCGCATGGCACATTTTCGCGGGACGAGACAACTTTTGGCTGGATCAGTCCTATGAGTGCGAAAGACATCATTTTTTCCGAGAACGCCCGGCACCGTATGCTGGGCGGTGTAAATGTTCTTGCCGATGCGGTGAACGCGACGCTGGGTCCTCGCGGCCGTAACGTGCTGATCGAAAAAAGCTTTGGAGCGCCGCGCTCGACCAAAGACGGCGTGTCCGTTGCCAAGTCCATTGAGTTGCCGGACCCGGTGGAAAACACTGGAATCCGGCTGATCCGCGAAGTGGCGGAGCGCACTGCCAAGCTGGCAGGCGACGGCACGTCCACTGCCACTGTCCTGGCCCGCTCCATCCTGCGCGAAGGCTGCAAGGCGGTTGCAGCAGGGATGAACCCGATGGACCTGAAGCGCGGGATTGACCGCGGCGCCGAAGCCTTGGTGGAAGCTTTGACGGGTCTTTCGCGCCCGGTGAACACCAGCGCGCAAATCACACAGGTTGCAACCATTGCTTCCAATGGCGACACCGAGGCCGGGCAAATTCTGACCGAAGCGATGGAGCGGGTAGGGCGAACCGGGGTGATCACCATCGAGGAGGCCAAGTCGCGCGAAACCCGGTTGGAAACCGTGGAGGGTATGCAGTTCGACCGCGGTTACCTTTCCCCTTATTTCATCACCGAGGCGGACAGCCTCAGCGTGGAGCTGGAAGCGCCGTTCATCCTTCTGTTTGACAAGAAAATCTCGAATCTGGCGCCGTTTATTCCGGTGCTGGAGTCGGTGATCAAACACGGTAAGCCGGTACTGGTGGTTGCCGAGGATGTGGACGGGGAGGCGCTGGCGGCGCTGGTCGTCAACAAGCTGCGCGGCAGCCTGCAATGTGCTGCGGTAAAGGCGCCCGGTTTTGGCGACCGCCGCAAGGAGATGCTGCAGGACATTGCGGTGCTGACCGGAGCCACAGTTATTTCCGCCGATTTGGGTATGAAGCTAGAGAATGTCACGCTGGACATGCTGGGGCAGGCGGCGCGGGTTATGGTCAGCAAGGATGACACCACGCTGATCGGCGGCGGCGGTGCCAAACCGGAAATAGAGGCGCGCTGCAAAGCGATCCGGCAGCAGATCGAAGAAACAAAGTCTGACTATGACCGAGAAAAGCTGGAGGAGCGGCTGGCGAAACTGAGCGGCGGTGTCGCGATTGTTCAGGTCGGCGGTGCCAGCGAAGCGGAGGTTAAGGAGCGCAAGGACCGGATCGAGGATGCGCTGCATGCCACCCGCGCGGCGACCGAGGAAGGGATTGTGCCGGGCGGCGGCGCAGCGCTGCTCTATGCGGCGCGGGCGCTGGATGGGCTGGAAGCCGCAAACGGCGATATGCGGGCCGGCATTGCCATCGTCCGCAAAGCGGCGGCAGAGCCGGTGCGCCGGATTATCCGTAATGCGGGCAAGGACGAAGCGCTGATCGCAGGCAAGCTGCTGGAGAAGAACGACACCGCCTGGGGCTACGATGCGCAGAATGACTGTTTGGTCGACATGTTCGAGGCGGGGATCGTGGATCCTGCCAAGGTGGTGCGGATCGCCTTGCAAAACGCAGTGTCGGTTGCCGGTCTAATGATGACCACCGAAGCGGTGGTGGTGGACCATCCCAAGGCGGCAGCGCACTCCGCTTATCCGGGTGGCTTGGACGGTATGGATTTCTAACGCGGCCTTGCGGCTTCCGGTGCAGCAGACTGAAGCCTTGTGGTGAAGTTGCAGCCGGGCGGCACTGCCTTTCGATGGTTTGTTTCCGCTGCCGCACAGACAGAATGAGAAAAACATGGCCGATACCAGGACAGACCCCGGTAACGTGAACGAGGCCGAAGATCGGCTCAACCGGGCACTGGCGGAGCGGGACGGTGCGGCGCTGGCAGAGGTGCTGGAGCCGCTTGCACTTAGTGATGCGCTGCGAGAGCTGACCAACCTTCCGCCAGAGGACCGGAGCCTTGCGCTGTCGCTTCTTCCTGCTGCGCGGGCTGCGGAAATCGTCGAGGAAGCCCCGAACGAGCTGGCTGCCAGCCTCGTGGTGGGGTTGGAATCCGGGACCGCCGCCGGGATCATTGATGAGCTGGGTTCGAACATCAGGGCCGATGTGATCGGCGGTCTTGATGATACGGAGGCGGAGGCTATTCTGGCTCGTTTGACGCCGGCTGATGCAGCTGACGTCAGGCGTCTTTCAAGTTACGAAGGCCACCTCGCCGGCGGTCTTATGGCAGCAGAGGCCTTCACGTTTCAGGAATCTGACAAGGTCGGCGATGTCTTGCGGCGTTTCGTTTCGGATTCCGAGGATTTCGAACGGTATCGTGGTCAGCACCCCTATGTGGTCAATTCCAGCGGCGTTCCTGTAGGAGTGGTTTCGCTGCGACGGCTGCTGACTACCCGCCGGGGGGCCAGCCTGACGGAGATCATGACAGCGCCGCTGACTGTTCCGGCCACCACGCCGCTGGAGGAGCTTCAGGATATTTTCAATGAACATCCGTTTCTGGGGCTTCCGGTTGTGGAGGCGGGCGGGGTGCTGGCTGGTGTGGTCTCGCGCTCTGCCGTGGATGAGGCGCTGCTTTCGCGGGCTGAGACGGAGAACCTGCGGCGGCAAGGGGTGTTTGGAGACGAACTGCGGACGATGCCGTTGAAACTGCGCGCCCGCCGGCGACTGCAATGGCTGTCGGCAAATATCGTTCTCAACGTCATCGCTGCGAGCGTTATTGCAGCCTACGAGGAGACCTTGGCGGCGGTGATAGCTATTGCCGTCTTTCTGCCAATGGTTTCGGACATGAGCGGCTGCTCCGGCAATCAGGCGGTTGCGGTCAGCATGCGCGAGCTTTCTCTGGGTTTGGCACGTCCCGCTGATGTCTGGCGTATTTGGAAGAAAGAAGCGGCAGTTGGTGTGATCAACGGGATTGTTCTAGGTATCCTGATCGGGCTTGTGGCCTGGGGCTGGAAGGGCAATCCGTTTTTGGGGCTGGTGATCGGCGGGGCGCTGGCTCTGAACACATTTGTGGCTGTGTCAATCGGCGGTATCGTCCCCTTGGTGCTGAAACGTGCCGGCCAGGACCCTGCTGCCGCCAGCGGGCCGTTGCTGACCACGATCACCGACATGGCCGGGTTTTTCCTGGTCCTCAGCTTTGCCAGCGCGATGATGCCGTTCCTGGTATGACACCTGCGTCTCCCGGCAAATCATGCCGCGGATTCACTCCCTTGGCCCTGCGCCGCCCGCTGTGGCACGCCTCCTAGGCTGAGCATTCCGCAAAGCCGCCCTTTTCCGTCCAGCACCGGCATTTGCCGGAACCGCCCGATCTCCATCAGAAAGACCGCATCATCCAAAGGTTCATCGGCACTGCAATAGACCGGGTTGCGGGTCATAACTTCACCGGCGGTCACCGTGGCGGGGTCGCCGCCGGCTGCCAGCACCCGGATCACTATATCCCGGTCAGTGAGAATGCCTAGCAGGCAGTCCCTGCTGCCGATGACAACCGCACCCGTGTTCTGCTGCTGCATGATACGCGCGATATTGCGGATGGGAGTATTCGTCCCAGCGGTCGCAGTTGCACGTGACATGGCCTGCCTGACTATCATAGCTGCACTCCTGTGCTGAACGTTGGGAGGATAGCCTTCCGGGCCGAAACGGCATTGACCGCCGTCAACAGCCCGCGAACCGCCAGTCAGAGGTTTTCGTACCGGCCGAGCCGCCGCAAGAGATGTTCCCGCTGCTCCAGAAGGTCCAGCACCAGTGCCACGCCGGCGGCATTGATACCCAGATCGCAGCTGAGCCGCCGCGCCTTCTTGGCGCGGGTTATGGATAGGCCGTGGAAGCGCCAGCTCGCCGCTCCGGTGCCTTCGGGTTCCAAGACGCCTTGCTGCACCAGTTCCACGACCCAGCTCTCTTCGGCGCGGCAGAAACGGCATAATTCCTGCAGGGTAAGACTGTCGAGAATCTGGCTTTCCGGTGCGGTGGTTTTCATGCGCTTATCCCCCTATGCTGGCGCGCGGGTTGAACTGGATTTCCCGGGCCATTTGCTCAAACAGTCTGCGAGCGGCATCGGTCGTGACCTTTGGGTTTACTATCTTGAGAGTGGCGTAGATGTCGCCGGAGGGCGATCCTGGCAGCCCCTTGCCCTTAAGGCGAAGGATCTGGCCATTGCGGGCGTTGGGCGGCACTTTCACCGCGAGGCTGCCAACTGGCGCGGGCATCCGGATTTTGCCGCCGAGAGCCGCCTCCCAAGGCGCTAGCGGCAGATCGAGATACAGATCCTTGCCGTCGGCCCGGTAAACCGGGTGGGGTGCAAAAAACACTTCCAGCAGAAGGTCGCCGGGCGGACCGCCGCCGGGAGACTGCGGACCTTGGCCGGGCAGACGGATGTGCTGGCCTTCCACAATCCCCTTGGGGATATAGACCGGGATATCGCGGGACTTCAGCTGTACGGTCCCATCTTCGGCTGCTACAGGGGTCTGCAGCGTCAGCACACGGCTGCCGCCAGTGTAGGCGTCCGGGATATCGATCCGGATGCGGGCATGCTGGCTGCTGCTGCGTTCGTGCCTTGCCTTGGCAAAGGGCGAGGGCCGACGGAACAGGGTTTCGAAGAAGTCGCTGAAAACTTCGCCCCGATCAGTGCCGCCGCTGGTAAAGCTGAACCCCTGCTGCCAGCCTGGCGGCGGTGTGAAGGCCCCGCCGGAGGATTGTTGCTGCTGGTTCCAAAGCCGGTCATAGGCGGCGCGCCGCTCTGGGTCCTTCAGCACCTCGTAGGCTTCGGTAATCGCCCGGAACCGCGTCTCGGCCTCGGGAGAGGCGTTGATGTCGGGATGAAACTGGCGCGCCAGTCTGCGGTAGGCTCGCTTGATCTCTTCGCTGCCGGCGTCCTTCTCCAACTCCAACGCCTGGTAATAATCCTTGAACTCCATGCCAGCGCCTCCGCTGCTCCGGTCCTTCCGCAACTGTGCCACACCGGGGCCGGGGGGCGATTGACGGCCATCAATGCCGTACAGCCGGGAATCTGCGACATATGTGCGGTACGCAGCTTGTCCCCATGACGGCTAGATGCAGCCGGAGCTTTCCGGCTGCCGCGGAACCTCCTTCAGCCGGGAAATCCGGCCAGGACAACCGGCTGAAGGATCAATCGGACAGAGGAGCTTTGGGTATGTCCAAGACATCGAAACTTCCAGCCGGCAGGTCAGACGCCTCCTTACCAGCAAGTTGGATGGGCTTCAGCAGCCTGCGGGACGAGATTGACCGGATGTTTGCGGCCCTTGAGCCGATGAATATGCTACAACGCGGCTTTCCTGACGGGGAACCTGTGGGCCGCGTGATGCAGCCGTTCCCTGCCATTGACGTGACTGAAGCAGAAGATGGCTACAAGGTTTCGGCAGAGCTGCCTGGTGTTGCATTGGAAGATATCGACATCAAACTGGCCAACGGAACCCTGACTATTCAGGGCGAAAAGACTGAGCAAAAGGATGATGCCGGCAAAGGGTATCACCTGAGCGAACGGCGCTGGGGGAAATTCCAGCGGCGACTGAGGGTGCCGGACAATGTGGATGAAGGCCGTATTGAGGCGCGCTATGCCAATGGGATACTGCTGGTGACGCTTCCCAAATCAGAAACAGCGCTTGCCGCAGAACGGACAATTGAAGTCAGTGCCGGCTGAACCAGCCTGAGCACGGCAATGGTCCGCGGCGGGCATTGGGGATAGCAGGCCGTAAGGGGGAAAGGCGGGCTGCTGCCCGCCGCGGATCACGAAAATTGCGGTGAATGTTCCGTTGTTCCGGGAACGCGTTGCGCACAATTCTTTACAAAACAGTCTCTTCCTCAAAGCGGCTGGCAGGCGCAGACTGGCACTCCGCTGGCAGCGCTGCGCTGGTGAGTCGCGCCGTGCCTGCCTGGTTCATCCTGTCTGGGGGGAGAGCCGGAATGCATTACGGGAAATTCACAGCCACTGTTTCTGCAGGGCGCTGCCGGGCGTGCCCGGTTAGCCACCTGGGTATTTGCGCAGCAGCGGGGGAGCAGGCCTCTGCTTCATTTTCAAGCCGGGCCCGTCTGGCCGGGTTCCGGGCGGGGGAAACGATTGTGCCGCAGGGCGAAGAGGCCGGGTACGGCGGCATCATCGTGGAAGGCGCGGTGAAAATCGTAAGCATTACGGAAGCCGGCGCGGCGCATGTGCTGCAGCTGCTGCTACCAGGTGAATGGGTTGGTCCGGTGTTTCCGGAGCGGCCGGGCGTTGCCTGGGAGGCCGCGAGCGATGTCATGCTATGCTGGATCGCGCTGCCTGCGCTGGAGACGCTAATGCAGATGGAACCCAAGCTGAGCCGGGAGTTGCTTGCATCCGTCACCCGCCAGTTGAATGCACAGTGGGACTGGGCAGTGCTGCTGCGCAGCGGCGGCACATTGGGTAGGATAGCCAGCTGGCTGCTGCGCGAGGCTGGGGGGGCAGGCGCTGGTCAGGGCAACTGTAGCGAAGGTGCCGTTGTGGTTATCGACCTGCGGCGCCGGGATTTGGCCTCGTTGCTGGATATGACGGCGGAGACCCTGTGCCGGGGGCTGAGCCAGCTGGAGCAGCGCCAAGCCATTGTCATGCCGACGCCTAAACAGGCGGCGGTAAGCAATATGGGGGTGTTGCAGCAGATCGCCAAGGGCGAGCGTGGCGCAGGGGAGGGAAAGGCAGCATCGAGAGTACTGCGGTCGAATAATTCTCACATTGTGACGCAGCCGCCGTCTGCCATCGGCGAAGCTTTCTTTCGCGGCGCTTGATCAGCCAAAACCTGCCGGGACCCGAGCGGGCAGGGCAGGAACCAGTCGGCTTATGACCGCTGTCAATGCCCCTCCGGCAGGGGTGTGTTTTGGGTGGCCTTGTTCAAACTGTTGCGGAGCAAACTCCCGGAGGGTGTTATGAAAGTGTCCAGTCAGCAAATTCAGAATGAGCGACCAGCCATGGCTGCGGAACGAACGGTCCCTTTGCCAGTAGCGCAGGCAATGCAGGTCTGTGCAGAAGTCTGGGGAGAGGCCTGCAGTTTCACCATGGCCCGTCTCGACGAAAACGTCAAAACGCAGCACTGCATACTGGGCTGCATCAGTCTTGACGAGATCCAGATGGTGCAGTGGCGCCATGTCCAGAAGATGATGGATGATTACCACGAAGAAGCCGGGCGAATGGCCCGGTACTGGCAGGGATTGCCGGAAACTCCGCGGTTTCAGCCTGCGCCGTGGGGGCATCAGCCGGCAGGGCAACGCGCTGGAAAGGCTCCAGAGCACCCGGCTGGCAGTCAGGCAGCGTAGGGCCTGCGGCCCGGCGGGTTGACTGCTGTCAATGAAATCCTGTGCCGATGCGGCAAACTGGAGGTAAGGCAGTTTTCTGCCGTTTCGGGAAAGGACGTGCCGATGATACGCAAGCATTGGCAGAATTGGATCATCACCGCCCTGGGTTGCTGGCTCGCCGTCACGCCTTGGCTTCATAATTCAGGGCTAGCCGACGGCGGTTTGGCCATCCCGGTCAGCTGGAGCTTCATCGCAGCCGGATCGGCAGCCGCAGTCCTGGCGGCCGCAGCCCAGTACACAGGAAACAGCTGGGAGGAATGGGGCTGCGTGGCAATTGGTCTTTGGCTGGTCCTCTCGCCCTGGACACTTGGATTTACTGACAATGAGCCGGTTGCATGGACGGCGGTTCTAAGCGGTGGGGTTATCATGGTGCTGGCCGGTTGGTGCATCGCGCAGGGCCCCTGGCGGAGGAAAACCTGACCCAGCGCTTGGCAGGCGGATGCTCTGAGGCCTGCGGCAGAAACTCCGGGTAAGGGATACTAGGATAAACTTTGGTGAAGCATGGACCGTCAGCCTCCTGAGAACATGTTGCTTTCCGAAGCGATGGCGCAGCTTGCGGCGACAGAGAAGTTCTGCCGCCAGCTGTTTCTGCTCACATCCTTGCAGGACGGGCAGCCCTGCTGGGAACCACCGGTGGATCTCTTGGAAACCGACGGCGAGCTGCTTGTCTATGTGGTGTTGCCAGGCGCCAAGGCCGATGAGGTTGAGGTGCGCATCAGAAACAACGAACTGATCATCCGGGGGCGGCGGGAGCCGCCGCCGGAGCTGTGCCATGCCACAGTGATCCGGCTAGAGCTGCCCTTTGGCCGGTTCGAACGGCGCATTCCGATCCCGCCGGGCACCT
This sequence comes from Leisingera sp., assembly GCF_982940295.1. Taxonomy (NCBI): domain Bacteria; kingdom Pseudomonadati; phylum Pseudomonadota; class Alphaproteobacteria; order Rhodobacterales; family Roseobacteraceae; genus Leisingera; species Leisingera sp. The sequence goes on along the minus strand of NZ_CEYXRG010000003.1, from coordinate 134,340 downwards.
ATGCCGTCAAGCGGCAGACGGTGCGGGGGCATTTGCTGATCCGGCTGTGCAAGAGCGGAGAGGGAGAGACGGCATGAACCAAGCCAGCGCTTCAGATATGGCCCAGCTGCAGGACATGCAGAACGTTCCGTTGCCGGAAGACGGGTTGATTCTGCTGCCGGTGCGCGACGTGGTCGCCTTTCCCGGTACTGTCTTCCCGGTCTCTACCGGGCGAGCCAAATCCATTGCGGCAATCCAGCAGGCGATCCGCCAGTCGCGGCCTGTAGGGCTGCTGCTGCAGCGCAACCCGGCGGTCAGCGATCCCAGGGCGGAGGATCTGTTTCGCATTGGCTGCACGGCGAATATCCTTCGGCTGATGACTTCGCCCGACGGCGCGCATCACATAATCTGCCAGGGAGTGGCCCGGTTTAGGCTGGTCGAGTTGCTGAAGGGGCCGCCGTTTCCGGTGGGCCGGGTGCTGAACCTGCCAGATGTAACCAGCCATCTGCCGCAGGTCGAGGCCCGGTTTTTGCATCTCAGAAGCCAAGCGGCAGAGCTGCTGTCGCTGTTGCCGCAGAGCCCCGCTGGGTTGGAGGAGGCGGCCCAAGCAGCCACCGAGCCGGGGGCGTTGGCGGATCTGGCAGCGGCCTATTCCGACATTCCAATTGAGGATCGGCAAGAGATCCTTGAAACCGTCGATATCGCTGCCCGGTTGGACAAGGTGTCGAAGATCCTGGCGCGGCGGCTGGAAGTGCTGCGCATCACCCGAGAGATCAGCGAACAGACGCGCGCCGCTTTTGACGAACGCCACCGCGAGGCAATCCTGCGCGAGCAGCTGGCGGCAATCCAGCATGAGCTGGGCGAGGACGGCGGCAATGCGGAGGAGATTGCTCAACTGGGTGAGGCAATCACTCGGGCCGGCATGCCACCGGAAGCCGAGGCAATGGCACGCAAGGAACTGGCCCGCTATGCGCGCCTGTCTGACGCTGCGGGGGAAGGGGCGGTTCTGCGAAACTGGCTCGACTGGATGGTGGAATTGCCCTGGCAGGCGCCAAGCGGTCGACCGGTTAGTCTGATCCAAGCGCGGGGCATTCTGAACGCCGACCACTATGGGCTGGAAAAAGTCAAAGCGCGGATCATCGAGTTCCTGGCTGTGCGCAAGTTGTCACCTGAAAGCCGGGCGCCGATCCTGTGCTTTGCCGGGCCGCCAGGGGTTGGAAAAACCTCCCTGGGCCAGTCGATTGCGCGCGCCCTGGGGCGGGCCTTTGGCCGGGTCAGCCTGGGCGGAGTGCATGACGAGGCCGAGATCCGCGGCCACCGGCGCACCTATATCGGGGCGCTGCCCGGCAGTATTATTCAGGCGGTGCGGCGGGCCGGCAGCCGGGATTGCGTGCTGATGCTGGATGAAATCGACAAGCTGGGCCACGGTATCCAGGGCGATCCCTCCGCAGCGCTTCTGGAAGTGCTGGACCCGGAACAGAACAGCACATTCCGCGACAATTACCTTGGGGTGGATTTCGACCTGTCTCGAGTGGTGTTCCTGACCACGGCCAACATGCTGGAAGGCATTCCGCGGCCGCTCCTGGACAGGATGGAGGTAATCAGCCTGCCGGGTTACACCGAAGAAGAAAAGCTGGAGATCGCCAAGCGCTATCTGGTGCCGCGGCAACTGAGGGCCAACGGTCTGATGTACGAGCGCCTCCGGTTCACACCGCCGGCGCTGCGGCTGATAATCCGCAGCTATACCAGGGAAGCCGGGGTGCGCCAGCTGGAACGTCAGATCGGCGCCGTCCTGCGGGCTGCAGCTGTGCGCTATGCTGAAGGCAAGCCAGCGAAAAACAAGCTTGGGGTGGATCAAGTGGAGGCCGCGCTGGGTGCGCCGCTGTTTGAAAATGAGACCGCGCTGCGCATCAGTACGCCAGGTGTTGCCACCGGGCTAGCCTGGACGCCTGCCGGAGGCGACATCCTGTTTATCGAGGCCAGCCGAGCGCCGGGCAAGGGGCGGCTGATCCTCACCGGCCAGTTGGGTGAGGTGATGCGGGAAAGCGCCCAGACCGCGTTGTCGCTTTTGAAGGCCCAGGCCGGGAGTCTGGGCCTGGAGGCCAATAGCTTTGACAGCGTTGACATTCACGTCCACGTGCCCGCCGGCGCCACGCCAAAGGACGGCCCCAGCGCCGGGGTGGCGATTTACACCGCGCTGGCTTCCCTGTTTCTGGATCGTACTGTGCGCAGCGATACCGCGATGACTGGAGAGATATCGCTGCGCGGGGTTGTGCTGCCTGTCGGCGGGATCAAGGAAAAAGTGCTGGCCGCCGCTGCAGCGGGGATTACCCGGGTGATGCTGCCCGCGCGCAACCGGCGCGATCTGGAGGACATTCCCGAGAGCACCCGTAAGCAGCTGGATTTCATCTGGCTCGACACTGCCAGCGAGGCGCTGCGCAAAGCGCTGCAGCGCGCTGCGGACCGAAAGGGTGCAGCGGCTGGATAGGCGGCAAATTAGTTCCGAACAGAGGTCCGGGCGCCGACAGATTAGGCGCCCGGATATTTTTAAAGCCCTAGGACTTCATCAGTCGTTGTCATTCAGCGGTTGCGAACCCGTCTTCTTCGATCAGAACATGATCATCGGGATGGAACGTTTGCCCGGTTCCGTCTGCAAGCTTTAGCAGGCAGTCTTCGCCGCAAGCTTCAGTTGCGGATTCACCCGGGTCCAGCGCGATCTCAAAACTATCGCTGCCGGAACTGAAAGTGACAGTTACTGAGTCGCTCCTGGTGTTGGTGATCGTAAGCGCGTTTGCGCCGCTGGCAAAAACCAGGGACATTGCGGCCAATATCCCTGCACTGGTTACTGTACTCATTTTTTGACACCCAGGACTGCAGGTTATTTCTTTCCGGAGTCCGATGCGGACTGGGCAGGCTTTCCGGAGGCAGACGCCGGCTTTGCCGGCGCCGGCTTGGGCTTCTTCGGTGTGGATCTTGGATCGGTCATGATGTTCACCTTGTCTCTGCGGGACCAATTTCCCGCAACGTGACGGTGGCGGATCGCAGCGGAAGATTCATTGACGGCGGGCAATGGCCTGGGCGCCATCGGCTAGTTGCTGCTGGTGCCCGCTTTAGGAACAAAAGGGTTTGCGCGACAGGTTTGCTTGTAAGCCAGACTGGCTGCCTGGGCGGAAATCAGCTTCAGGTAAGCCAAGGCGGGGGACCGGCGCAAAGGGCCAAAGATCTATAAGAATCCGAGACCCAAATTTGCGGGGTTAAACAGAGGTTCAGCTGTTGGCCGGATTTTCGAGAACGCGACGCTGGCCTTTAGCAGGTTCTCTTGCAGGACCGGCTGCCGCATCCCATTTGCGGAAGGTAAACCGGCCTGGGCATGCGGACTGCCGTGGCAGCGCCGGTTCAATGAGCCCGGATTCGGGATGCGGATGTTCAGGACAATGGATATGGGATCAGTTTTGCGGCTTCCAGCGCAGGCGCTCTGCATCCGGGTGCGCCCGTGGCTGGGCATGGGGCTTGTTTCCCGGAGTTCAAGAATATGAACGGGATGGATATTACAAGCCTGGCCGCGGGTCTGGCGGGCCTGTTTCTTGGCGGCGAATTGCTGGTGCGTGGAGCGGCAGGAGTTGCAGAGAAGCTAGGCCTGCCGATGTTTCTCATTGGGCTTACTGTGGTTGGGTTTGGCACTTCTATGCCGGAACTTCTGGTGTCTCTGGATGCCGCTCTGCGCGGCATACCGGACATTGCCATTGGCAATGTAGTGGGATCCAATATCAGCAATATTCTGCTGATCCTGGGGCTTGCAGCTTTGGTTCGGCCGATCCCGCTGGCACGTGCCGTACCCAAGAGGGATGCAGTTGTCATGGCTGCTGCTGCTCAGGTGCTGTTTCTGCCTTTCTGGCAAGGACAGGTGGACCGCGCTGCGGGGGCGGTCCTGTGTGCTGCATTGGCGGCATATCTAGGCTTGGCGTACCAGAGCGCGCGTGCAGGCGCAGCTCTCGTGGATGGGAAGCCGGAAACCGCGACTGGACTATGGCGGCCGCTGCTGGCTGCTGCCGCAGGTCTGGCGCTGCTGCTGCCCGGTGCCCGGCTGCTGGTCGACGGAGCGGTGGCGGTTGCGCGAGGCCTTGACGTACCAGAGGCTTTTATCGGCCTTACTGTAGTTGCTGTGGGCACTTCGTTGCCGGAGCTGGCAGCAACACTGGTAGCGGCCTACCGGCGCCGACCGGAAATTGCCTTGGGCAATATTGCCGGGTCGAACATTTTCAATGTGCTCGGCATCCTGGGACTGACCGCTGTTATCGTGCCGATACCGGTAGACCGGCGGTTCCTGGTCTTCGACCTGCCGGTAATGGCAGCGGTATCGGTCCTCCTGATGCTGCTTTTAATGTGCGGGCAGCGTCTGGGCCGCATTGCCGGGCTGTGCCTGCTCGCAGGGTTTGCGGTTTATGTCTGGAGGGCGCAGGCATGAGGGGAGCTGAGCGGTGTTCATAGATCCGGGCAACTTTGCTCCGGCGCTGGCGCTGGCATTGACGGCAATGGTCTTTGCGGCCTTTGCCAGCGAGCGGCGGCCTGCGGATCTGGTGGCCTTCACCGGTGCCTGCGCCGCGCTGGCGCTGGGACTGGTAAGCACGGAGGAAGTGCTAGCGGCACTGGCGAATCCAGCGCCCGCAACAATTGGCGTGATGTTCATTCTGAGTGCCGCGCTGGTGCGGACCGGGGTGCTGGAAGGGCTGACCAGCTTTATGGCGCGGATGGCAAAACGCCATGCCGTTTTGGCGGTAGCTGCCTTTTTCTCCGTGGCGGCTGCGGCTTCGGCGGTACTGAACAACACGCCGGTGGTAATGGTTCTGATCCCGGTTGCTATCGGCCTCGCCCGGCAGGCCGGCACGGTCCCGTCCAAGCTGCTGATCCCCTTGTCTTATTCTGTGATTCTGGGCGGCACGGTCACTATGATCGGCACCTCAACCAACCTCTTGGTGGACGGGGTCGCCCGTGGCCTGGGGATGGTTCCGTTCGGGCTGTTCGAGATTGCGCCGCTGGGGCTTGCGGTTGCATTGGCGGGGGGCGGGTTCCTGACTCTGGCCGGGCGGCATCTGCTTCCGGAGAGGGTAACGGTTACTGCCCAGACGGCTGAGCGGGAGGTGAAGAGCTGGCTGGTGGATGTCTTCATCCCAGCGGGCTCGCCGCTGATTGGCGCGCCACCGCTTACGGCGCTGGAGCTGACACGGGGCGGTACGCGAGTGATAGACGTGGTGCGCGGTGATGCGTCACTGCGCGGCGATCTGGCGGCGGTACGGCTGGAGGCCGGAGATATTGTGGTGCTGAAAGCCCGTGACAGCGCACTGATGGCCTTCAGCGAAGGAACCGCGCGGGGAGCCGGGATTCCGGACTTAGAGAGCGGCCGCACCCGATTGTCACAAGCTGCTGAACTGCTGGTGGGGCCGGGGTCAAAGGCCGTGGGTCGCACCTTGGGGCGGCTGCGCTGGCGGCGGCGGTTTGGGGTCTATCCCCTGGCGCTGCACCGAAAAGGCGCCTCTGCCGGGGGGCGTCTGGAAAATACCGTGTTGCGGGTAGGGGACACGTTGCTGGTGGAGGGAACGCTTGCTGACATTCAGCGGCTAGCTCTGGAGCAAAGCCTAGTGAGGCTGGAGCAGCGGAAGGCCCGCGCCTTCCGGCACCGCAAGGCGCCGCTGGCAGTGGCGATCCTGCTGGGAGTTGTGGTGCTGGCTGGGTTTAATGCGGCGCCGATCCTAGCGTTGGCGCTGATTGGAGCGGCACTGGTGATGCTGACACGCTGCATCGAGCCGGACGAGGCGTTTTCGGCGGTGGACGGTCGTCTGCTGATCCTTATTGTTTCAATGCTTGTTATCGGCCGCGCATTGGACCGTAGCGGCGCCGTCGAGTTGATTGTTGGAGCGCTGAAACCGTTGATGGCCTTGGCAGGGCCATGGGTGGCGCTGGCCATTGTCTATGCCGTAACTTCGGTGCTGACCGAAGTTCTGACCAACAGCGCGATTGCGGTGATCATGACGCCGCTGGCAGCGGGGCTTGCGGCAGCCCTGGGAGTGGATCCGCGTCCATTTGTCGTGGCGGTGATGTTTGCGGCATCCGCCAGTTTCGCCACCCCGATTGGTTATCAGACAAACACTCTGGTTTATGGAGCAGGCGGCTACAAGTTCGCGGATTTCCTGCGTATCGGCGTGCCAATGAACATAGTCACAGGCGCGGTTACCGTGCTCTTGATCCCGCTGTTGTGGCCGCTGGCTTGAGTCTGGTGGGCAGCTAGGGGATGCGGAAAGGGGCGGGTTTGCGCGGGGTTGGGTAAGTAACTGAATTTGCTTTTTTAAAAGTTTACTTTGGTCCCTTGCCTTTACCGCTTGCCGCTCCCATGTCAACGATAGGCAGCTCATGACGGGTTGCCGGGTTTCTGATGGAGAAACACATGAGCAGAGTAGCTTTTGGCGCTCTTCTCGCGGCCCTGGCGGCAGTTTCGGCCAATGCAATGAGTGCCGGAATTGATACAGACGGCGACGGCAAGGCGTCCTTGGAGGAACTGCAGGCTGTCTATTCCGGCGTGACCAGCGAACTGTTTGCGGAAATTGATGCAGATGCGGACGGTTTCGTGGATGACGAGGAAATGGCGGATGCGGTCGCCGCCGGAGTTCTGGAAGACCCGGTGACAGAGTTGTAGCAGCTGGAGCGGCGGCGTTCCTGCAGCTTGTTCCGGCTGAACCCTTGTTTCGGAAAGGGGTATCACCATGACAATTCGCAGACTGCTTGATGAACTGGAAACAGACATCCAGTGGATTGCTCCAGTCTCACCCATGGATGTGGCCATCGCTCTGCTTGCGCAGGAGGATACATCAGCGCTGCTGGTGTCCTCGGACAAGCGGTCGATGGCCGGCATTCTGACCAGCAGTGATATCGTGCGTTATCTTGAGGCCCACCAGAAGCTGCCCGGTCATTTGCGGGTGCGGAGCGTGATGACGCACCCCGTCATTTCCTGCGATGCCCGCCAATCTGTGCAGCGGCTGGAATGGCTGATGTCAAAGCACCATGTGCGCCATATTCCAGTTACTGAAGATGGGGAACCTGTTGCGGTGATCAGCATTCTGGACGTCACCCGCTACCGGCTGCTGACCGCGGAACAGGAGGCAGCTGAACTTCGGGACTATGTTGCTGGGGCATCCTGGCGGGTCAGCCCGCGCCCGCCCCGGCAGAACTAAAAGGGATCGAAACCGCGCCCGCCTGGCGTGGCGCATCTGAGGACTACGCTTATGGTTTTGGCAGGCCATACCACATTGGCAGCCGCCAGACAGGCGGCACATGCTCTGGCGGGGGAGCTTCTGCGCCTGATTCCGCGAACCGGTTCGCGCACTGAGTTGCGCCAAGGGGATACGCCGCCGCCGCGTCCGGAAACCCTCATGGAGGATGGGTGGGAACCGGCGGAAACGCTCCAGCAGGAAGCGGCAGAGCGGCGGTACCTGCCGCCGGATTGCGACGCCAACGAAGTGGAAAACGGCGATACGCCTGGACGCTATGGCGGCGGCCGGTACCGCGGCTGAACAGCTTGGAGAAGAACCTCACGCGGCTTCCTTTCAGCGGTCCAGGGTTTTCTCGAAGACTGCTTTACCGTCGCCGTCGCGGTAGAAATCTGGAAACTCGGCACGCAGCACATAACCCATCCGTTCATAGAACCGGCGCGTTGCCGCATAAAGCGGGCTGCTGGAGGTGTCGATGTAGACCTTGCGGCCCTGTGCCTGACGGATCGCAGCCTCGGCGCGTTGCATAAGCAGCCGCCCCAGGCCCGTGCCCTGTTGGGACGGGGCTACCGCGATCCAGTAAAGATCCCAGCTGTGATCGCTGCCCGGCACCGGGCCGAAGCAAGCGTAGCCTTGCAGTTCGGTGCCGGATTCGGCCAGCAGGAAGTGGTAGCCGGAGGCAGCTCCGGCGCTGAGCCGCTCCTGCGCCAGCTCGCCAGCGATTTCGACTTCCTCCGTGGAGAATTTGCCGGTTTCCGCAACCAGCTGCGTGATCCGGGCGGCGTCTCCGGCCCGCAGGGTCTTGCGCCAGCGGCGTTTCGGGGACAGGGCGGGGCGGGGCGATGCCGCCGGTTTCGCGCGCTGCGCAATCCCCTCTGCCAGTCCGCTGAAAAAGGCAGCAGCATTGTCGCCCAGGGTGCGCACCAGGTAGCCGCCTTCCTGAACCACAAGAATGGGAAACGGCTGCCGCCCGATGCAGGCGCCAGTCTGGCGGAAGTCCTGCGGCTTCAGCTTCCAGGTGCCGGTCGGGTCGCCGCGGCCAGTGTCAAACCCAAGGCAAAGGACCAGAAAACCCGGATCATGTTCCGCGATCCGTGCCAGTGCTCCTTGCAACGCGGTGTGGAAGTCTCCAGGCGTTGCCTGCTCGGCCAGAGGCAGGTTGAGGTTGTACCCGGCGCCGCTGCCCTGTCCTGTTTCATCGCGAAAGCCGGTGAAATAAGGGTAGGCAAAGCTGGGGTCGCCGTGGATGGAGACCGTCAGCACGTCGGCGCGGGTGTAGAAGATATCCTGCTGGCCGTTGCCGTGGTGGTAGTCAATGTCGAGCATCGCGACCCGCCCGTGCCGGGACAGGAAGTTGGCGGCAATAGCGGCGTTGGAGAGGTAACAGAAACCGCCGAAGGTCTTGTATTCGGCGTGGTGGCCGGGCGGGCGGACCAGTGCATAGGCGGCAGGGGCGCCGTTCAGCACCTCCTCTGCAGCGGTGAGTGTGCAATCGACAGCGCGGCGGGCGGCAGGCCAGGCATTCCGGTTGATCGGGGTGAATGTGTCGATGCACCAGTATCCAGCCAGCACGGTGCGTTCGCGCGGACGGCGGGCCGTATTGCGGACCGGAAAGACATAGGGGTAAACCGCGCCTTTTTCCGGCGCCTCGGCGCAGGCGCTGCGAAGGTACTCCACCAGTTTCGGGTCATGCGCCGCCTTGATCCAGCGGTCCGGGAAATGCCGTGGCGGCAGGCGGGCGAACAGACCGGTGGCGTCCAGCGCTGCGGTAACGGCAGCAATTCGCACCGGGCTTTCGACATAGCCGCGGGTATGGATATGGTGGATGTCGTGGCGATCGTTGATAACCATCGGAATCTGCAGCCCGGTCGGCGGCTGCATGCTGACCGCGCGGACGGCATAGCGCGGCGGCCGCAACCCGTAGCCCCCCGAGGTGACAGAAGCCACTACTTTTCGGACATATTCCGGCGGGCAGAGGTCCGAGTATTTCCGTTCCAGGATGGCACGGAAGATCTCCTTGAGCCGTTCCGCTTGCGGCAGGTCAAACTGGCCCAGACCATCGAACACCAGATGCGGTATATCGGTGTCCTCTGGCGAGAGCGGCAACTCATAGCCGGTGCCGGTAATGGGCCGGGCACCGTAGCGTTCGTAGAATTTGAGCCGGGCCGCGTTTTGGGCCAGGGCTGCGCTATCGTGGACGCTTTCAGGATTATCGGGCAGGCATTCGAAGTAAAGCCCCGCAGCCCCCAGCGCGGCTGCCTCCTGCCGGATCCGCTGATAGAGTGCTCCGCCGGTGCCGGATCCTGCGGTCTCTACCGGGGTCGCCGCCAGAATGTCCAGGAAGGCGAAATCGAGCTCCGGGTCGAACAGCAGCAGGGCAGTGCCACGAACGTCGCCGCGCCCGTTCTCCGCGACAAAAAGCGACGGGATGAACCGTTTGGCAAACGGATTGTTCAGATGCTCCGGCAGCGCGTCGATATCGGCGGACCGTTTGCCCGGAAACTGGGCGCGCAAGATCGCCAGGGCCTTGCCGATTGCGGCCTGGCTGGCGGGGGCATGGGCATCAGCAATCTTGCGGATGCGGAACATGGCGCGGGTCCCTTTCAGCTGCGGCGAGGGGGAGCGCTGCGAGATGCGCGATCAGGGCGTCATAGCCCATCCCGGCCTGCTCAGCGGCGGCGGCGAAACCGGCATCCGGCGCCAGGCAGGGATTGGTGTTCACTTCCAGGATCCAGGGCCGGCCGCCCTCATCGACCCGAAAATCCACACGCGCGTAGCCAGAAAGACCAAAGATCTGCCAGGTGCGCCGGGCGAGATCCGAAAGCAGGCCCAGCAGAGCATTGTCGCGCTCCGGAAAGGTGAACCGCCGGGGTGTGTGATGGTAGCTGTGTGCGGTTTCATCCCATTTGGCGGCGTAATCGACGATGCAGGGGGCATCGGAGGTGATATCCTGAAACAGGATTTCGGCGGGCGGCAGCACTTTTATGTCTTCGCCGCATTCCAGCAGCGACAGGTTGAATTCGCGCCCGGGAATATATTCCTCTGCAAAGAACCTGCCGCCAAAACGGGCCTCGCGGCGGACAATCTCCTCAGTTGCGTGGGCGCCGGACACAACTGATTGAGCATCGATCCCCAGCGAGGCATGTTCCGTGACGGATTTGACAATTACCCGGTCGAGCTTCGCGAGGGCAGGGCCGGATTGCGGCCAGGCCGGTGTCGGCAGGCCATGCCGGGTCATTAGCCGCTTCTGCGCAGTCTTTTTGAGGGCGGCCAACTGTGCCGCCGCTGAGCAGCCGGTATAGGGAATACCGGCTTCTTCCAGCAGCGGCAGCACCTCAGCCGCGCGCTGCATGTCGCGGTCGATGGCTTCCACCATGTTGAAAACCAGCCCTGGGCGGTCTTTTGCCGCCCAGGGTAGCTTAGCAGGACGGCCCGAGACATGTGCGAGCCGGGCGTCAAAACCTTGCCGGCACAACGCAGCGCGGATTGCCTCCGCAGTATCACGGGTGTCACGTTCGTCGGGATCGTCTCCGCTCGCCCCGTGCAGAACGATGATGGACAGCGGTTTCATTGCGCTGCGCTGAGTGCCTCTGTGCTGTCCGCCAGGCGGCAGCGGCGGATGGCGGCATCCAGAATGCCGCCGATCAACCCCTGGTAATCAAGCCCAGCCTTGGCCGACAGGATCGGCAGGTCGGAGTGGCTGGGGTGCAGGCCCGGCAGGGTGTTCACCTCCAGGAAATGCGGCGTGCCGCCAGCGTCAGAGCGCAAATCGATCCGCGCCGCGTCGCGGCAGCCGAGCGCGTGGTAGGCGGCCAGTGCGGAGGCGCCAGCGGCGCGTGCCTCCAGGTCTTCGGCAAGGCGGTAGATGACCCGGGTTTCCCAATGCTCTTTGTTCTGGAAGCTGTAGATTTCCGCCTCTGCCGAGTCGAGCAGAAGGATTTCCATCACCGCAATCACCCGCGCATCTGCCCCGTTGCCGAGAATGCCGACGGTGAATTCGCGCCCGGGCAGGAAGCTCTCAGCCAGAACCGGCTGGCAGAAGCGCTGGCGCAAGGAGCGGGCAGCGGCAGCGGCCTGGTCCACACCGTTCGCCTTGGAGGCATGTTCGCACCCCTTGCCGGTGCCTTCGGCCAGCGGTTTCAGAAAGACCGGGAACGGCAGGTCCAGTCCGCTATCGTCCACCGGAGTCTCCAGCACCGCAAATGGGGCTGTCGGGATGCCCGCATCGCGTACAACCCGCTTGGCCATCGCCTTGTCCAGCCCCAGCGCCTGGGTCAGCGGGTCGGAAAAGGTATAGGGGATACCGAAGGCTTCCAGCAGGGCAGGGACCTGCGCTTCACGGGCGCGGCCTTGCAGCCCCTCTGCGATATTGAAGACCAGATCCCAGCGGTCGCCTGCCGCCAGCCGCTGCGCCAGTATACGGACATGGCCGACCCGCTGGGTCTGATGTCCTGCTGCGCGCAGGGCGGTTTCGATGGCGGCAATAGTTTCCGGGCTGTCGAACTCGGCCATCGCCTCAACGCTGAGGCCGCTGCCCCGGTGGTCGTCGCGTAAATCGTATGTCAGGCCGATCAGCATGGCCGGTGTCCCTTTGATGCGCCCAGGCTGCCGCCCGGATCGGGGTAACGGTAAAGATTGTTTTCGAAGTTGCGCAGGATCAGGTCGCCGCCGTCGCGCCCCGCAACATAATCCGGCAGCAGCGGGATCTTGCCGCCGCCGCCGGGGGCGTCGATGACGAACTGCGGCACCGCATAGCCTGTGGTATGGCCACGCAGGCCCTCGATGATCTCCAGCCCCTTGGCTACCGGCGTGCGGAAATGGGCGGAGCCGGTGATCGGGTCGCATTGGTAGAGGTAAAAGGGCCTGACCCGCCGCATCAGCAGCGCCTGGTACATCGGCTTGAGGATATCGACGCTGTCATTGATCCCTTTCAGCAGTACGGTTTGCGAGCCGAGCGGGATGCCCGCGTCCGCCAGCCGCTTGCAGGCCTCTGTGGCCTCTGGTGTCAGCTCGTTGGGGTGGGTGACATGGATCGACATCCACAGCGGGTGGTGCCGTTTTAGCATCCGCACAAGCTCGCGGGTGACCCGCATCGGCAAGACGATCGGCATTTTAGTGCCAAGCCGGATGAACTCCACATGCGGGATCGCGCGCAGGCGTCCCAGAAGGTAATCAAGCTTGTCATCCGCGATGGTCAGCGGGTCGCCGCCGGACAGCAGCACATCGCGGACCTCGGGGTGCGCAGCGATGTAGTCCAGCGCCCGGTTCCACTGGGAGACCGAAAACTGGTATTCACCGCCCGCCTGGCCCACCATCCGTGACCGGGTGCAATACCGGCAGTAGGTCGAGCAGGTGCCGGTGGTCAGAAACAGCACCCGGTCCGGGTAACGGTGGACCAGTCCCGGCACCGGGGTGTCGTGGTCCTCGCCCAGCGGGTCACCTGCTTCTCCCGGGAGTTGCAAGTATTCCTGTCCGACGGGAATATGGGTGCGCCGCAGCGGCTCATCCGGATCATCCAGCCCCATCAGGCTGGCGTAATAGGGGGTGATGCCGACCGGCAGCCCGCCCTGATGCTGGGCCAGTGCCTCCTGTTCCTCATCGCTCAGGTCAAAGATCCGGCTGAGCACCTCCTGGCTGCGGATGCGGTTGCGCATCTGCCAGCGCCAGTCGTTCCAGTCTTCCGCGGCGGCCTTCGGGAAGTAGATCTTGCGGAAAGCTTTTGTCCTTTCCCCGGCCGGGAATTTCGGTGGCCGTGCCCGGCGGTTTCTAAGGAGGGGCGGGGAGATGCGGGCCTTAGCGTGGTCTGGCAATTGCAGATCAGCGTGGTCCGCGGCGGTCTCTGGTGGGTCCTGGCTTTCCTGAACGCCGGGACCTGCAGCAAGGGGATGGTCCATCCATGGTTTTCCTTGCGCCCAGAGTGCCGTCGCGCGCCAATCGTCGTTGCTGTCGCAGCTCTGGGACAAGAAAAACCTGTGGCCAATTCAGGATAAAATCAAGAAGTTTTGCAGGCGCTTACACAGAATTTTGGCGGTTTTTTGCCAAGGGCTTCCGTCCGCGGGCCGACCGTGGAAAACCCGCAGGTGAGGCGGCTGAAATGGGCTGCATTTTTACTCTTCCGTGAAGCTGCCAGACTTGACTGAACGATGCACTGACTTGCTCCAGACCGGAACAAACAGGGCGGATCCGTTGCGCCAAACCCGGGCTAGGACGGCATCCTTGCGGCTAGAGGCCAGCCTGGCTTCGGCAGTGCGGAAAGCAGCCAGATCGGGCAGCGGTATTCCGTCCAGGTGGGTGATCACATCGCCGGGGGCGAGGCTGCCGGGCCGTTCCGCGCCACCGGTCCACACCAGCAGCCAGCCCTTCTCATCAGCTGGGATAGCCAGTTCGCGCCGTGTTTCGTCATCCGCTGGAACCGCGGCCAGCACTAGACCAAAAAGAGAAAGTTCCACCTCGCTCTGCGGTTCCTGCATTGCCATCCCTGCCGGGGCAGAGGCGATCCTGATCGCCTGTTGTGACGGCGTGCCGTTGCGCCACAGCGATAGCTCTGCGACGCTGCCTTCCGGCAGTCCGGCGATTAACTCAACCAAATGCTGTGTGGCGGTAACGTGGGTGCCGTTCACCGCCAGAACGATATCTCCTGGCTGCAGCCCGGCGGCCATGGCCGGAGAAGCGGGCTCAACCCTGGTGATGATCTCGCCTGCCTGCCCCTGCGCATCTGTGAGCGTGGCCAGCCCTGGCGTAAGCGGCTGGCTCTGGGCGCCAATATAACCGCGCGGCACCCGGCCGTTTTCCAGCAACTGGGCGGCGACCTCCATCGCGAGGTCGGCCGGTACCGCGAATCCCATCCCCGTGCAGCCCTCGCACCAGGACATCATGGCAGTGTTGACGCCCACCACACGGCCGCCTGTATCGACCAGCGGGCCACCGGAGTCGCCGCTGACCACCGAAGCGTCGATCTGGATGAACCGGTCATAAGGGCTGGTCAGCAGATCGCGGTCCAGCCCGGCGACAATGCCCTCGGTCGCAGACAGGCCAAGGCCGAAGGGATTGCCCAGCACCACCACCCGGTGTCCGGGTTTGAGGCTGCCGGGATCGCCCCAGCCAAGAACCGGCAGCGGCTCATCTGCTGATATTGCCAGCAGCGCAATATCGGTGTGCTCATCCTGCCCGATCAGGCTTCCTTCATAAGAACGGCCGTTTAGAAGGCTGACAGTTATGGAAACTGCACCATTCACGACATGGGCATTAGTTACAATCAGACCGTCAGCACTGATGATGAAGCCGCTTGCCGTGGTGCCGCCTGGCTCCGGAGACGATGGGTCGTCCTGTGCCAGAGCGCGGCCGGAGGTGATCTTGCCGGCTGCGGCATAGCCACCAAAGGTCCTGATCATCACGGTGGCAGGCAGCAGATCCTCTACGATCGGCGCAAAGGAACCGGTGGAATCCAATTTGGACGGCGGCGGGGCGGATTGCGCCTGGACGGCAATGGGGAAGGCTAGCACGCACGCGGCTGCAATCTGCAGAACTGCGTTGCGGAAAAGTTCGATGGGCATGGGCTGATCACGCGGGGCGGGTTGTACGCTGCGGCGTGAGACTTTCCGTCTGTCCAGCGGTCCGGCTGCGCGTGCCGCGGTCCCGCAGAGCGGCAGCACAGAGCAGACATGGAATTAGATGGCATCGACGCCGGGAAAGAAAAGATGCCGACGCGGATTTTGTTTCGCAGGACAGGCAGGTCCTAACCAGTCCGGCAAATACTGTACTAGAGCCGTAGGACCTGGTGGCACTTGTCTTCTTGAAGCCTCTTTGGACCAAAATGCGGAATGTGGCTGGTAGGCTGAAAAGAACAAGCTGCCAAGTGTAGCGGGTTTTGGGGCGACAGCAGAGTGCCGGTCACGTGCTGCGCTAAGCTGTGAAACGTTATAGAACACAGTCGGAGCGGCAGAGGCCGAACGCCGGAGGGGCATCGGGCTGCTCCTAGTTGTCTGCTTAACCATGCTCGCTTGATGAGAGAAAATGGGTTAAGTATCGCAAAAAGCTCTGTTCGCAAATTCGGCATCGACGTACTGCAACCAGGCATCGAATCCATTGCTAATTAGCTCGTAGGCACGCACTCGCTTCTTGGATATGTAATCCTGAGCCCCAGCGGCCCGTCGATCAGTTCAGCTGCTCTTCAGATTCATCAAGTTCCACCGCCTCCGCATCCAGCGCATCCGCCAGTACCACCGCGGGAGCACCTGGCGTAAAGACGGTCTGGGCGATGGGGGGATTGTCGGCCTCGGTCCGGTTGACGCGCAGTTCCCGGTATGCGGTATACAGTCCGCTCGCTACGATCAGAACCATTCCGGCGAAAGTCGTGTAACGCGGCACCTCTCCCCACAGCAGATATCCGAGGGCCGCAGCCAGAGGCAAATAACTGTAGTCAAAAGGTGCAATCACGCTGGCGTTAGCGATTTGATAGGCGCGGGAAACCAGCGTGTAGGCCACTGTTCCGATACTCCCCAGCAAAGCGAGCATGGCAACGCCCTCCGCCTGAGGCAGCGGCCAGCCCATGCGGAGGTGGCCTAATTCAGGTGTGATCACGATCATCTGCGACACCGCGTATCCCATCGGTACGATCAGAACACCTGAAAATGAGATTGTGTAAAGACCGATGGTCAGCGAGGTATCTTGCTCACCGATCTTGCGCACAATCGTCTGACTGATGGCATAAGTGAGAGCGCAAAGGAGCGGAAGGATGGCAATCCAGCCAAAACTGTTGCCTGCCGGGTTCATTGCAATTACGACACCTGTGAAGCCAACAAGCAGTGCTGCTGCACGGTGAAGCCCGATTTTTTCGTGTAGAAAAAGAGCCGCAAGTGCCGCTGTCATTAAAGGTGCCGAGAAAAACAGCGTAGTGACCTCAGCCAGTCCCATGAAGGGAAATGCTGAATAGAACATCGCGAATCCGGAGGCGAAAAGCATGGCCCGCGCCAGATACCACGGCCAGAGAGGGGTGAAGATGCGATGCGGTGCGCCTAGCCAAAGGACGAGCGGCAGTAGAGTGATCAAGGCTACGATGGACCGGACAAATATCAGCATCCAAACCGGGTAATGGCTTAACATGTCCTTCATCAGAACGTCCTGCCCGACAAACAGGACCATCCCGGAAAGCACACAGGCGATCCCTTGGGTAGTGCGGGGCAGCGGCGGTGCGCCAATTTCGGGTGAGGCTGACATTAGGGCAGCTTGCAAATTCCAATAGGTTTGTCTTGCTCTGCAGCGACCTGAATGTCGACAATATCTTATTGCCGGTACCAGCGAACGAATTGGTTTGTCTTGTATAGTGAACCGCAATACCGGAGGGAGATATTGCATCCGGCTGGCGTGAACAGTGGCCTCAGGACCCAAGGAAGAAGCCACCCGCGCCAATGCCGTGGAGCAGCTTCGTCCTTGGGCTCTTCAAGGTCATCGGAAGCAGCGCAGCATCCAGCCGATTAGGTTCCGGCTAAGCGTTGAGGACGGCCCAGACCTGCCGTTCGATAGTCTCGGGCAGCTTCCTGGAAGCGGTCATTGGTGCTTGCCGCAGCAAGACCTGTACGACATTGTCCGCGGCATTCATTGCAATGGAGCCCGGCGCCTCACCATGTCCAAGAAAACCCTGAACCAAGCCAACCTTGAAAAGCTGGGCGCGGAGAACCTCGCCGCACTGGTCATGGATCTTGTCCAGGGTAGCGCCGCTTTACAGCGCCGCGCGAGAATGGAGCTCAGTGCGGCCCAAGGTCCTAAGGAAGTTGCCGCTGATCTCCGCAAACGCTTTGCCTCTCTGCGCCGCGCGACCAGCTTCGTCGATTGGCGTAAGCAAAGGGCGCTGGTCAAGGATCTGGAGGGGCTCCTGGCAATGATCGAAAACACCATCGCCCCCGATGACCCGAACGAAGCGTTCGAACTGCTCTGGTCGTTCCTGCACCTGGCTCCCTCGGTCCACGAGCGCACGGATGACAGCAACGGCGCGATTGGCGGCGTCATGTGTGAGGCGGTGGACCTGATCGCGAAACTATCGCCCACCGTTTCCCAGGACCGCACCACCCTGGCGGAACGCGTTCTCGACGCTGTCGCAGATGCGGGCTACGGCGAGTTCGACGGGATTATCCCCGCGACGGCGGAGGCGCTGGGGCAGGAGGGGCTCGAGCATCTCAAGCAGATCACGCAAGTATGGGCGGACGCTCCGCCGACCGAGCAGGAACTCGAGCAATACCGGGGCTACGGCCTCATGTCTTCTGCCGAAGACAGCGTGCGGCGCAACAAGCAGGTGACGCGGTCGATCATCCTTGCGGATGTGGCGGACGCCCAGGGGGATGTCGATGCCTACATGGCACGCTATTCCGAAGAACAGCTGACCTATGGCACCATCGCCCCCGACGTCGCGCGCAGATTGCTGGATGCGGGGCGCGTTGATGAGGCGTTCGACATCGTCACCCGTGCCCGCACCGCCGAGGACGGCAAGTCCATCCGGATGTTCCGTTACGATCTCGACGCAGTCTATGAAGAATGCCTCGAAAAACAGGGCAAGACGGAGGAGTTGATGGCGCATCTGCGAAGGACCTTCGAGCAAACCCTCAGCGCGCCCTGCCTTCGAAAGTACCTGAAATTGCTTCCCGATTTCGACGACATCGAGGCAGAAGAGGCTGCCTTGGACTTTGCCGAGGCCTATCCGCATCTGGGTGCGGCGATCAGTTTTCTGGTGAACTGGCCATCTCTCGGCCGCGCGGCGCGGATCGTGGTGGCGCGGGCCGAGGAACTGAACGGGGATTCCTATCACACCCTCACGAGCGCGGCAGACGCTCTCGAGGCCGAGCATCCGCTCGCCGCCACACTGATGCGCCGTGCCATGGTGCTGGACACGCTGACCGGCGGAAAATCCACGCGCTACCGCCACGCGGCGCGCCATCTGGCCGAATGCCGGTCCTGCAATGCCACCATAACAGATTATGGTGACCACCCCTCCCACCCGCAGTTCCTCGACATGCTCAGGAAGGAACACAGTCGAAAACATGGGTTTTGGCGCTTGGTCAATACGTGATTCCGGCCCATAGCAGCCGCTCCGTCCATCGCCAAATTCTGCGGCGCAGCTTCACCACACCAGCCATTCGCCGCGACCGCACATTGCCTCGTGGTCATTAAATAATATGCGCGGTCATGGCGATCTCGGAATCCACGATGTCAGAAGGGCGGCTTCTTCGGCCAGGGGAAGCTCCAGACGTCACGAAGCGCGTGATCATATAGCTCGCCCCCCCTCGAACTGGCTACGTATCCCTTTCCAGGAATACCGGTGTGTTTTGCGTACACTAGTGCCTGCATCGGCGGATAGCCGTTCTCTCTGAACCAAGTCTGCATCACCCCAAGAAACCAGCGGGCGCTGCGGTGGTGAAGTCCAAGCGGATCGGTGAGGTCCTTGTATGTGATCCGCTGCCCCTTCCGAGCGCATCGGCGCAGTATCTTGTAAGCGCGCCGGGCACGGGCCGTATGGTCAATCATATTTGGCATATGTCTTCTCCTGCGGCTCATGATGTGGACGGAGATCTCGTGAACCGCACGCCGAAGACCTCCTCCGCGAAAGCGGGGGTTGGGTCAGCGGCCATCGGTTGATCCGACGGTTCGGCTCCTGAGTGTACAGGCGGCTCTTTTTGCGATGCGGTATTTTGCATCGGCCCTGATGGTTCGCAGATATGACGCGTCGGCGAATATGCAAGAGCGGCAAGAGCAGTTCCAAGTAAAAAACCTTGGACCTACCCCCCTCATCAAAAATAAGGAAGTAAGAAATGTCCGGGGTCTTTAGGCAGTAGACACCATGGCTATTGCCGACGGCCATGAACGGCAACCTCGGCCAACTGCCGTCGAAGCCGGCAATTGATGCTGCGGCGCGGCTTCCGCAAAGCGGTCATCCAAAAAGCGAGTAGAAATCAGAAGCAACCAACTTCTTCTTGGAAAACTTGGTTGAAACGTCCGATTCCTTCGGAAAACGGAAGCCAGCTCCGAGCGGTTTCGCTTCTGAAAGGCGACCAAGCCATGTAGCATGTGAGGCGAGGAAGTTAAATCTTGACGTATTGACAGCGCCAAGAACATAGTGACGCAACCACTACGAGTATCTCCGCAACATGATTGAAAAATATCCGCGTGACTGGGACGGAAACGAATGGGAGCAGTTCAGCCTACGGCTTGTCCGGGAACGTCATGGCGCTGAAAATGTGCAGCCGATACCGGCTCGCGTGAACGGTGATCTTGGCATCGAATGCATCACTACCGACGGGTGCGTTTACCAGAGCTACGCACCTGAGGAGACCGGAGATACCAGCAAAGCAGCGAGCGCCATGCGTGCAAAAGCCAATCGTGATCTCAATAAGCTGACAAAAAACCAAGGCAAAATCTCGAAGCTACTGAGCGGTACCAAAGTGCGCCGTTGGATATTGTTGTGCCCGTTCTTGGATGACAAAGACGTCGTGACAACGGTAGCAAACAAAGCACACGAAATTCATGAAACAGGTTTGCCCTTTCTGGACGCTGATTTCCGCGGGCTTGTTCACTGTCAGGAGGATTTCTCGAGGGAGATTGAGAAGATCAGGTTGGAAGCGTGCGGTGCCAGCCTAGACCTGAAAACTCCGGGCGCTGACGAAATAGCGGATACCGGCAATGCAATTGATGAGGTGCTGGATCAAAAAATTGGACGCGGGTTTCCGCAGCTCGAACCAGACCAAGCGGTTAGGAGAAAGCACCGATTCATTAGCACTCATATCAGAGCTGAGAATGCTCTCGAGCAATTGAAACGTGACGCACCCGAACTTTGGGAAAAGGCAACGACGGCCATCGCCCTGGAAGAAGACCGGCTCGAAACGTCCGGTACCGTATCAGGGCCAGCCGGGGATCTCCTGACCGGCGAGCAAGATCGATTGTATCAGGCACTTGTTTCTGCACTCCCAACTTTGGAGACGAATGCCATCCGCGCGATTGCGATGGGACAGATCGGAACGTGGCTTATCGAGTGCCCACTCGACTTCACAGCATCCGCGAAAGGTTCATCGCAATGAACGACCCTGCCTCCAGCTTTGTCTTCAGGGAGCGTCCCAAACCCTGCGCGGGGGATATGCGGATATCTTGGCGCATATCTGTCACCCTTCTAGCCTTGTTTCATTCACGCGGGAAAAAAGCCTCATTTGCCAAACTGCATGTCCTTAACGACGCCCTTCGCTCACAGGCGTCGCGAGAAAAACTCGAGGCGATATTGGAAGAAAAGATACCAGCATACACGTGGCGTTTGCGAGTGGAGCCGGCGTTTACACGCGCTCTCGACTTTCTCGTTGGAGAAGGCTTCGCTGATTGGTCTGTCAGCAGCAATCGGACAACACTCTCCCTGACCGAAAAAGGGATCGAAGCGGCAAAAGAAATTGATTCCATTGGCGATGTGCTGGTCGATGAAAGGTCTTTTATGAAAGGGCTAGCCGTGAAAATCACCGAGGGATTTGTTCAGAAAATGTTATTGGTAGGAAAACGCCTTCTATGATCCAAATCCGGCACATTAGGCTCCGGTCGATAACCGCTGAGAATACATATGGTGTTGATGTCCCATTGTCGTCTGGCCTCAACGTCATTCAGGCTGACAATACATCAGGAAAATCTACTACCCTGATGTCCATCATCTACGGGCTCGGACTCGAACGCGCCATTGGTCCGAAGCTTGATGTTCCCCTGCCATATGCCATGCGTGAACGCATACAAAGCGATCCTGATAGTCCCTACGAAGCTGTCCTCGAGTCTCATGTCGCGATCGAACTCGTCAACGAAGACGGCGAATACATGACTGTCCGGCGCGATATCACCGGCGTGGCCGAGCAAAAGCTTGTACAGACTTGGGATTGTCGACTTGATGAAGTCGACCTCGGCCTTGGCAATCAGCGTGACTTTTTCCTATACGACGCTGGCGCTGCGATTCGCGAGGACGGCTTCCATCATCATCTCGCCAAGTTCGTCGGTTGGGTCCTCCCCCAAGTACCTCGGTTTGATGGCGACGAGGGGTTACTTTATATCGAAACACTTTTCCCAATGTTCTTTGTTGAGCAAAAGCGAGGTTGGTCGGCCGTCCAAGGGCCCCTTCCGACCTATTTGGGAATACAAGATCTCCCCCGTCGGGTTATGGAATTCATTCTCGATCTTGATGCCGGGAAAGTGCGCCGCCGAAGGAGTGAGCTTCGCAAAGAGCAATTAGTTCTTCAGACACGTTATCGCGAACTTCGCAAAGAGGCCATCGACGGAAAAGGCACGCTGGTTCGGATCGAAGGTCTTCCCAACGAACCGACCGCCAGCTTTGGTCAGGAAGGTACAGTGCAGCTCTCCGTATACTACGGTGAAGAGTGGCGCTCTCTCGCCAGCGTTGAGGAGGAAATCCGAAACCGGATCGGCGCCTTTGATGAGACTGAGTTTGCCGTGGTCGATGACGCCGAAAACGGGCTCAAATCCGAACTAGCTGAAGCTGAAGAACACTATGCGAATTTGAACTCACAAATCCAAGTTATTCGACAAGACTTCCAACTTGCCCGCAGTGAACGGCAAGGTTTCAAGGATCGTGTGGAGGCACTCGAAACCGACCTTCTCCGCAATCAAGACGCGTTAAAACTGCAAAAACTCGGCTCAACACTTGGGGCGGCGGCAACTGATCATACGTGTCCCACTTGTCAGCAAGCCGTGGCAACCGAACTACTCCCTGCAGTCAGCCGCGAAGCCATGGGGCTGGAAGAAAACATCGTTTTCATAAAGTCCCAGCTTGACTTGTACCGCGCGATGCTCGGATCGGCATCTGACAGTCTGGACCTGATAAACGTAAGGTATCAATCCTTGCGCGAAGATGTTCAGGAACAGCGCTCCAAGATTAGGTCGCTAAAGCGCGACCTCCTCCGGCCAACTAAGAGCCCGGCACGCTCCGAACTGGAAGAAATCGTACGTCTGGAAGCCCGTCTTGAACGCTGGCAAGCGCAGCAGGAGAAAATAGACGGAACCGTAGACGGCTTGCGAGCGATCGCCCGCGAATGGGCTCGCGTCCGTGCTGAATTTAAGGAACTCGGTCCGGGAAACCTCACTGCTGCGGATCAATCAAAGATCAACGCCTTTCAAGGCGTCCTTCAGCACTTGCTCGGACGCTTCCGTTTCTCTTCCTTTCGCGCGAGTGACATCACACTTTCACCCGACGACTTCCGCCCACAAGTCGTCACGGAAGATGACGATGGCGATAGGGTAGTGAAAGATATCGGGTTTGAGGCCTCTGCCAGTGACGGCATTCGCTTGAAGTGGTCTTACATCCTTGCTCTTCTGCAATTGTCGAAGAGGTTTGAGACCAATCACGCCGGTTTCGCCGTATTCGATGAACCCGGGCAGCAACAGATGCGGGAGCTGGATTTAGCGGCATTTTTTGCGGCAAGCGCGTCAAGCGCCGGAACAGAGCGGCAAATCCTTGTGACTACATCCGAGGTTCTAGAACGCGTAAATGCAGCACTCGAAAAGGTTGAAGCCACCATTTTTTCGGTTGAAGGGTTCATTCTTAAAGCAACCTAACATACACAGCCCGTAGCTGCGCTTAGCTTTCGGTGTCCACGAATTTGCGTTAAATCCCTAGTTTAGAGTCGGCTTTAGTGCATTTAGCGCAGAGCAATCCCACCCGCAGCGAATGACGGCTTCCCGCCCTTATTGTGGGAGAAAAGAAGGTCGAAAGGAAGTGGTCTTGTCCTCACCGGGCTGATTGCCGCCGTCTGCAGGGGTGTTTGTAACCCGACGTGATGCCCAAGCAAGGCAGTCTAAAAGCTATGCCGCTGCAATAGCATTTGCGAACGTAAATCCCAAGCATGCGTGAACCACTCTTATATCTGCAGGATTTCTCGTAGGTGCTGCGTTTAGTGCTTCTTTGAAATCACTTCTGCGCACTGTCGCACTTGAAAAGGGACAAGCTCGAGTTTGGAGACCTGTCGAAGCGGCCGTTATTTACCACAAAGAGGGGTGACCGCTCTCCATCAAAAGGGCCGTAGGTCACCCCTCTTTGTATGCCGCGTTAGCGGCATTCGGTCTAAAAAAGCACAAATATTTGCTGGTTGAGCTTTAACTGTGGAGGTCACCTTGTGAACAGTGGCATTGAATGAAGTTGCTGCCAATCAGCAACAGGAAGTAATGTGAAAGTTACAACGTGAGCAAAGTTCAGTGTGTATTTTGCACGGACGCAGTGCATATCGGCTGGCCTTTGCCAGTTCGCGTCTGCAGAGAATGGCGGTAAAGCGGGCTGTGGTTGCAGTAGTATGAACCGGCGGCGGATGGCTGGTTTGGGCGGGGTTTGCTAGCAAACTGACGTATGGCGCCTAATAGGTAATTTGGATCGCAAGAATGAGACCGATCCTACCCTGTGGTTTCTGCTTGTTCTTGTTTCAGTCGACGGAATTTGAGCCGCGTGAAAATTGAAAAGCCCACAGATGGAGCACTTTTAGAAGCAATCACATGCTATATAGTTCCCGAAGAAATTTCTCTGTATCTCAATGACTGCTCACCTAGGGGATGAGGGACTTGAACCCCCAGCCAAAGCGTTATGAGCGCTCTGCTCTAACCAATTGAGCTAATCCCCCAGGAGCAGGCGTTGAGTACAGCAATGTTGCTGTGACGCCAAGGGTGTTCGGCCATCTGACCGAATTTTCTTCCTAGTACGCCTATCAGTAAGTCATACCAGTAATATTCGTTCTGACTTACCAGTCTTGAATCCATTTACTTGTTGACTAGATCAATCAATCAGTAAGTTTATACCTACTAACAAGGATTTGAACCTGCAACCAAAGCGTTATGAGCGCTCTGCTCTAACCGTTGAGCTACAGGCCCGCCATAGTCCCGTGGTTAGAAAATGGCGGGCGGGAGGTCAAGCGGCGATTGCACCGCAGCGCCGCAACCGCGGCCTTCTGTGCCGGGATGCAATCGCTTGTTTCCTTCTGTTCCGCCTTGCGCTAAAGGCTGCCGCAACGTGTTGGAAGGAGCCAAGTGATGACCAGCGGCAAAAACGGCCTGACCTATGCAGACGCAGGTGTGGACATTGATGCGGGCAACGCCCTGGTCGACCGGATCAAGCCGGCCGCCAAGCGCACCAACCGCCCCGGCGTGGCCAGCGGGCTGGGCGGTTTCGGCGCTCTGTTTGATCTGAAAGCCGCCGGTTACAACGACCCGATCCTGGTGGGCGCCACCGATGGTGTCGGCACCAAGCTGCGGATCGCCATCGACACCGGTGTGGTGGATGGCGTCGGCATCGACCTGGTGGCGATGTGTGTGAACGATCTGGTCTGCCAAGGGGCTGAGCCGCTGTTCTTCCTCGACTATTTTGCCACCGGCAAGCTGGAAACCGACGTGGCCGCACGCATCATCGAAGGCATCGCCGAGGGCTGCGTGCGCTCCGGCTGCGCGCTGATCGGCGGCGAGACCGCGGAGATGCCGGGCATGTACCCCGAGGGCGATTTTGACCTTGCAGGCTTTGCCGTCGGCGCGATGGAGCGCGGCTCCGCGCTGCCCGAGGGGGTGGTGGAAGGCGATGTGCTGCTGGGGCTCGCCTCGGACGGTGTGCACTCCAACGGCTATTCCCTGGTGCGCAAGCTGGTCGAGGTCTCGGGCCTTGGGTGGGATGCGGATTGCCCGTTTGGTGAAGGCTCCCTGGGCGAGGCGCTGCTGACCCCGACTCGCTTGTATGTGAAGCAGTGCCTGTCGGCGGTGCGGGCAGGGGGCGTGCATGCGCTGGCCCACATCACCGGCGGCGGCCTGACCGAAAACCTGCCGCGCGTGCTGCCCGAAGATCTGGGGGCCGACATCGACCTGAACGCTTGGGAGCTCCCGCCCGTGTTCAAGTGGATGGCGGAGACCGGCGGCATTGCCGAAGCGGAGATGCTGAAGACCTTCAACTGCGGCATCGGCATGATCCTGTCCGTCTCCGCGGACCGCGCCGATGAGCTGGCGAAGGTGCTGGAAGCCGAGGGTGAGACCGTCGCCCGCCTGGGCACAGTCACCGCAGGCGCCGGCATGCGCTACGCAGGCAAGCTGCTGTGAGCCACAGACGCGTCGCGATCCTGATTTCCGGCGGCGGCTCCAACATGGTGTCGCTGCTGGAGAGCATGACCGGGGACCATCCGGCGCGGCCCTGTCTGGTGTTGTCAAACAACGCTGATGCCGGCGGGCTGGCCAAGGCTGCCGCCGCGGGCGTGTCCACGGCCGTGGTGGATCACCGCCCGTTCAAGGGCGACCGGGAAGCCTTTGAGGCCGAGCTGGTGAAACCCATCTTCGACGCGGGCGCGAACATCGTCTGCCTGGCCGGGTTCATGCGGGTTTTGACCGCCGGGTTCGTCTCGCAGTTCGAAGGCCGGATGCTGAACATCCACCCGTCTTTGCTGCCGAAATACAAGGGCTTGCACACGCACGCCCGCGCGCTGGAGGCCGGCGATGCTGAGCATGGCTGCACCGTGCATGAGGTGACGCCGCGCCTGGACGACGGCCCGGTCCTGGGCCAGGCGCGGGTGCCGGTTCTGCCGGGCGATACGCCGGACACGCTGGCGGCGCGGGTGCTGGTGCAGGAGCACAAACTGTACCCGGCAGTACTGCGCCGGTTTGCCGCTGGCGACAAAACCCCGGTCCTGCTGCCTTAGCGTCTGTCCTGAACGGTTGCGCTGTTGCCGTGCCAGTCCAGCGGATCTTGCTGCGGGGCAGGGGCCAGAAGTGCGATCAGGCCAAGCAGTACGAGCAAAGCAGCGGCAGCCAAAAACGGAATCATCCCGCGAAAAGGTGTGACTCCTGCGGGTTCTGCGGGGGAATGGTCGAGTGCAGTCATCGGTGGTTCTCCTATTTGCGATACACACCCAATCTAGGGGTTGGCTTTGCATCATAAAAATGAATGTTTGGCGGTGCTATCATCACAAGGATTGAAGCGTTTAGCCCTGCTGCACCAGTGGCTGTGCTGCTTGCGGCACAAATTCACGGTGTCCGGTGCACCTGTTTGCATTGCCCGGAACAAGCGCGTATCACGGCCCGGCCCACGTGAGATTGAAAAGCGGTAATTGATGAAAACCCTGACCACCACCGAAGAACTGCAGGCCTTCTGCGATGCCGCTGCACAGCATCCCTACGTCACGGTGGATACCGAATTTCTGCGCGAGCGGACCTATTATTCCAAGCTCTGCCTGATTCAGCTAGCCTTCAACGGCGACGGTGAAAACGACGCGGTTCTGGTCGATCCCCTTGCCAATGGTATCTCACTGGAGCCGCTTTACGCGCTGTTCCGCGACGAAAATGTGGTCAAGGTGTTCCATGCCGCGCGTCAGGATCTGGAGATATTCTGGGTCGAGGCAAGCGTGTTTCCGAAGCCGCTGTTTGACACCCAGGTGGCAGCGATGGTTTGCGGCTTTGGTGAGCAGGCGGGCTATGAAACGCTGGTGCGCAAGATCGTCAAGCAGGGGCTGGACAAGACCTCGCGCTTTACTGACTGGTCGCGCCGTCCGCTGAGCGAAGCGCAGAAGACCTATGCGCTGGCGGACGTGACCCATCTCCGCAAGATCTACGAATTCCTCGCAGCCGAGCTGGAGAAGAGCGGCCGCTCCCATTGGGTGGCGGAAGAGCTGCAGGTGCTGACCGACCCGGCGACCTATGACATCCAGCCGCAGGACGCGTGGAAGCGCGTGAAGACCCGGACCAACTCGGGCAAATTCCTGGCGGTGGTGCGCGAGCTGGCGGCGTTCCGGGAAACCTATGCTCAGTCAAATAACGTGCCGCGCAACCGGGTGTTCAAGGATGATGCGCTGGTGGAGCTGGCCTCGACCAAGCCGCGCACCGCGGCGGAACTTGGCGGCTCCCGTCTGCTGCTGCGGGAGGCCCGCAAGGGCGCGATTGCCGAGGGCATCCTGGAAGCGGTGGCCAAGGGCGTGAACTGCCCGCCGGAGAAATTTCCCCGTCTGGACCGCAGCAAAGAGAAGCTGCAGGTGAACCCGGCGCTGGCGGACCTGCTGCGGGTGCTGCTGAAAGCCAAGACCGAAGCCGAAGGCGTGGCGGCCAAGCTGATCGCGCCAAGCGCCGATCTGGATGCCATTGCCGCGGGGCTGCGCGATGTGCCGGCGCTCAGCGGCTGGCGCCGTGAAGTGTTCGGCGAAGATGCGCTGCGGCTGTGCGACGGAAAGATCGGCCTCGCCGCCAAGGGGCAGGCGGTGCAGGTGGTGGAACTTTAATCCAGCACTCCGACGCCGGAAAAAAGAAACGCCCGCAAATGCGGGCGTTTTCCGTTTTTCAATCCGGGCGAAGCCTGCGGCGTCAGCGGCGGCGGCTTTCGCGGGCGTTTTCGGCACCGTTCACCCGAACCAGGCGGACCGCCTCAAGATCCTGCTTCGACAGCGTACGGGCCGCGTGAAGGGTACGGCTGAACTCGCTGCCCTTCAGGGTCGCCTCCTCCGGGTAGACCACCCGGAAATCATAGGCCAGAACACCGTCCTCTGCCGTCTCTGACTTGCGCAGCTCGACATCAAACGCCCCCTGGCGCGCGGCAACGCCGGACGCGTGGATGATGGCGCCGGAGGCGGTCCGTTCGATTTGAAGCCCGGTGACCTGGCTGATCAGGACGCTTTTGTCCTCTGGCGGCTTCTTGGCGAAAATCCCGCGCGCATTGCTCTCCTGCGGCAGCAGCGGGTTGGTGCCTTCCGGCACCGGCGCCTCTGCGGGAGCGGACCTGCCGAACCAGTTAGACGGGTTGACCCGCGAGTCCTTCCAGCCGCCGCAGCCGGCCAGCACCAGCGCTGAGGCCAATGTGAGAGCCAATGGTTTGTGCATCTGTCCCCGCCCATTCAAAATGTCTTTGCAAGGGATTACCCGATTGGCCGAAGCTTGAAAAGCTGTTGAAATGAGGCGGGCAGGGGCTTAGGTGCTGATCAGCCCCGGAATACGGATTTTGAGGATAGACGGACGATGGCCACAGCCGCCTTTGAAGAGATCGTGGAGGACTTCGAGTTCATGGAGGACTGGGAGGACCGCTACCGCCATGTGATCGACCTGGGCAAGGCGATGGAGCCCCTGGACGACGCGCTGAAGGTGCCCGCCACCAAGGTCGACGGCTGCGCCAGCCAGGTGTGGCTGCATGCCACGGTCGAGGGCGGGGTATTCCGCTTCGATGGCGACAGCGACGCGATGATCGTGCGCGGGCTGATTGCGGTGCTGCGCAAGCTGTACAACGGGCTGAGCCTGCAGCAGGTGGCGGCGGTGGACGCCAAGGCGGAACTGGGGCGGCTGGAGCTGAATGAGCACCTGTCCTCGCAGCGCTCCAATGGTCTCAGGGCGATGATCGAGCGGATCCGCGAAACCGCGATGGCGCAGGCCTGAGGAAAGCGGGCGAGGGGCCGGCCCCTCGCGCTCCCCGGAGTATTTCGGGAAAGATGAAGGCTACTTGGCCCAGCGGGAAATGGCAGTCTCCAGATCGCCGTAGCCGGTGTGGCGGTGCTCGAAATCCAGTCCCATGCGGTCTGCGCATTGGCGGGCCTTTTCCACCAGCTTGGGGTCGCTGGTCTGCGACTGGTAGACCAGCTTGGTGTAGTTGCCGAACACCATGTCCCGCAGCTCCGGGTTCTTGTCGAGACCCATCGGGCGCCAGACGAAGGCGTCGAACTGCTTGACCAGGAAGTCGGTCAGGTAGAAGGCGGTGATTTCACCCTCATCGGCATGTCTGGCAAAGGTGTCATTGCCCTCGAAGAACGAATAGCAATGCGGGCCTGCCACCATTTCGACGCCGAGCTCTGCGCATTTGCGTTCCAGCGCGCCGCCGGTGCCGCAGTCGGCATAGACCACATAGATCTTGTCATAGACCGCTGAATGCTTGGCGACGGCGCCATCGACGGCATCGGTAATCTGCTCCGGATACAGGTGCAACTTGGCGGGCAGGCAGGTGAGGTCGATGTGATCCAGCCCGTTTTTCTCCTTGATATCAAGGATCTCGCGCGCAAGCGCGCCGCAGGCGATCAGCAGGATGCGGCCGGTTTTCTTTTCAGGAGCAGCCAGACCCTGTTCGGTGAGGGAGCTTTCCTCAAGCGTCCGCCCGGTGGGCGGGCGGAAGGCAGCCCGCTCTGTCAGGCGGGCTGCGCGTCCTTTGCGTGCCAAATCAGGCGCTCATCGAGTTGTGCTTGCGCGCAACGAAGTCCTTGGCCATTTCCACGGCCACGGCTGCGTCACGGCAATAGCCGTCGGCGCCGATCGCCTTGCCGAACTCTTCGTTCAGCGGCGCGCCGCCCACCAGCACGATGTAGTCGTCGCGCAGGCCTTGTTCGACCATGGTGTCGATCACCACCTTCATGTAGGGCATGGTGGTGGTCAGCAGAGCGGACATGCCGAGGATGTCCGGCTTATGCTCTTCCAGCGATTCCAGGTAGTTCTCGACCGGGTTGTTGATGCCGATGTCGACGACTTCGAAACCTGCGCCTTCCATCATCATGGAAACCAGGTTCTTGCCGATGTCGTGAATGTCGCCCTTGACGGTGCCGATCACCATCGAGCCGACGCGCGGTGCGCCGGTTTCGGCCAGCAGCGGCTTCAGGATGGCCATGCCGCCCTTCATCGCGTTTGCCGCCAGCAGAACTTCGGGAACGAACAGGATGCCGTCGCGGAAGTCGGCGCCGACAATGGTCATGCCGCCCACCAGAGCCTTGGTCAGGATGTCGTAGGGAACCCAGCCGCGCTCCAGAAGGATGTTCACGCCTTCTTCGATTTCCTCTTTGAGACCATCATAGAGGTCGTCAAACATCTGCTGAACAAGTTCCTCGTCATCGAGTTCCGAGAGGATGATGTCTTCTTCGTCCGACATGCGCCTAATCCTTGCTGACGGGGGGAGCCCCCGGTGTTGGCCTATTTCAGAAGCTTTTGTGACAGAATGCCGCCTGCCGACTGCATTATTTGCGACATTGCCGCTGTTCTAACCGACGTATAGAGACAATTTCGGTGCAAGAATAATGAAGATTCCGCATGGAAATCTTCGAATTTGCCCATTTGTTCTTTATTTGTTCCTCGCGTGCGGTTACTTTGCGCCCATGCAGCCGGAATTCACGCCAGATACGTTACGCCGCAAAGCGCGCGCCAGCCTCAGCAATGCGGCAGGCCGCTTTGAAATGGCGCGCGATGCGGTGGATGACGGCTGGTTTCAGGAGGCGCCGGACGCGGTGATTCCCACCGAAGTGCGGCAGGAGACGGCGCGGTCGCTGATCACCTATAACCGGTCGCCGGACCTGCCGTTCGACCGGTCTATCAATCCCTACCGCGGTTGCGAGCATGGCTGCATCTACTGCTTTGCCCGTCCGACACATGCCTATCTGGGGCTGTCGCCGGGGCTGGATTTCGAAACCCGGCTGGTGGCCCGGCCCAATGCGGCCGAGGTGCTGCGCAAGGAACTGTCGGCGCCGCGCTATAGGGTGGCCACTATGG
Source organism: Leisingera sp. (assembly GCF_982940295.1). NCBI lineage: Bacteria > Pseudomonadati > Pseudomonadota > Alphaproteobacteria > Rhodobacterales > Roseobacteraceae > Leisingera > Leisingera sp. The sequence continues at coordinate 103,633 of NZ_CEYXRG010000003.1, read as the reverse complement.
CGCTTGGCACCAACACCGACCCCTATCAGCCGTGTGAGCGGGATTATGGCATCACCCGCGCCTGCCTGGAGGTGCTGGAGTCATTTAATCACCCGGTGGCGATCGTCACCAAGGGGGCAATGGTGGAGCGGGACCTGGATATCCTGGCACCGATGGCGGCCAAGGGTCTGGTGCGGGTAGGGATCTCCGTCACCACGCTGGATCCGGATCTTTCGCGCCGGATGGAACCGCGGGCGCCATTGCCTGCCCGGCGTTTGGCCGCCATCCGGCGGCTGACGGCGGCAGGGGTGCCGGTGCGGGTTATGACCTCTCCCATCGTGCCGGGGCTGACGGACCATGAGCTGGAGGCGCTGCTGGCCGCCGGTGCGGAGGCCGGGGCGGACGCCGCCAGCTGGATCATGCTGCGGCTGCCGCGGGAGGTGTCGGAGCTGTGGCAGGAGTGGCTGGCGGAGCATGAGCCGGGCCGGGCCGCCAAGGTGATGGCGCGGCTGCGGGAGATGCACGGCGGGCGCGATTACGACCCGCGCTGGGGCCACCGGATGCGGGGTGAGGGACGTTATGCTGAGATGATCGCGCAGCGGTTCAAGGCGACCTGTAAACGTCTGGGCTTGAGGGAGCGGACGGCGGAGCTGCGCTGCGATCTATTCAAGCGACCGCCGCAGCCGGGCGATCAGCTGGCGCTGTTCTGATCCATTCTTGAACAGCCGGCCTGGCGCTTTTGTGCTATGCTGAAGCCCTTCATGATGGGAAGGAAGGTGTCCAATGGCTTCTATAGCTGTGAAGGCGCGCGTTACCGGGCGCGTGCAGGGCGTGGCTTTCCGCACCTGGGCCAGGGCGGAAGCAGTGCGCCATGGGCTGTCGGGATGGATCCGCAATGAGCCGGACGGCTCGGTGCGGGCGCTGCTGATTGGGCCGACTGCCAGCGTTGCCGATATGGTGCGCAGAATGGGGCGCGGCCCCGGCGCTGCCTCGGTCAAGGACGTCCTGACGGAGAGAACTGATCCCGAGCCGGGGATCAGCGGCTTTAGTATTGTCGGCTAGGCTGGAGCGGACAGGGATTTGCAGGCCGGCGCAGACAGACCTGCCGCCGGGAGGAGGAACCTACGCCCGGATGCTTGCGGGACGCTGAAACAGAAAGGAAATACGGCCTGAACAGAAAAAGGCGCCGCATGCGGACATGCGGCGCCGTTCTTTCAGGAGTTCGCCAACGGCTGCCTTCAGGCGCGGCGCCGGCCGCGGCGGGAGCGGCGCTCGCCGCCTGCATTCGCATCGTCCCCAGTTCCGTCGCTGTCGGAGGTGAAGGGACCCAGCACCTCTACGATCTGTTCCAGTGCCGGACGGTCGCCGCGCGGGCGGCTGTCGAGCGCCGCGCGCATGTGGCGCAGGTGGTCGGGCATGGTGCCGCAGCAGCCGCCGATGATCTTGGCACCGGAATCGCGGGCCATCACCGCATATTCGCCCATCAGTTCCGGCGTGCCGTCATAGTGGATGTGGCCGTCGACATATTTCGGAATGCCGGCATTGCCCTTGGAGATGATCGGACGCTCTGTGCCTTGGGCGGCAAAGCCCAGCACGGTGCGCAGGATGTCGGAGGCGCCGGTGCCGCAGTTGGCGCCAAAGGCGAGCGGCCCGTTGTCGAATTCTTCCACCAGCTGGGCCAGATCCGCCGAGGTCACCCCCATCATGGTGCGGCCTGCGGTGTCAAAGCTCATAGTGCCGCACCAGGGCATGTCCGCCAGTTTGAAGGCCTCAGCTGCGGCGCGGAATTCCTCCGGTGCGGAAATGGTTTCCAGCCACAGCACATCGGCGCCGCCTTCTTTCAGAGCGTCGGCCTGCTCGTGGAACATCTCAACCGCCAGCGCATGGGACATGTCGCCGACGGGCTCAAATATCTCACCGGTCGGACCGACGGAGCCGGCCACGGCAATCTTGCGCTCAGCCTTGTCGGCCACCTCGCGGCCCAGTTCGGCGGCGATGCGGTTCAGCTCGCGCACACGGCCCTGCGCGTCGTGCAGTTTCAGGCGCGCGGCAGTGCCGCCGAAGCTGTTGGTCAGAAACAGGTCGCTGCCCGCATCGACAGATCCCTGGTAGAGCGCCATGATCTTCTTGGGTTCGTCCACATTCCACAGTTCCGGCGCATCGCCGGACTGCAGTCCCATGGCAAACAGATTGGTGCCGGTCGCGCCATCCGCCAGCAGCACGTCCTTGGTGTCCAGCAGCTGTTTGAAAGTATTTGTCATCGGTTTTGTCCCGTGTCAGCAGGCCGCCCCGGCGGGGCGGGCGGCAAAGTGGTTTGTTTCCCCTGTCTCACGCCGGGCGGGCAAGGGCAATTTCATTTTGCTCATCTTCATTATGAGTTTGCGGCGCGGCGGCTTGCAGCCCCGGCGTGAGGGGCAGCAGGCGCCGTTTGCAGCGCGGCCCGGGCGAATGAAGCTTTGGCGGTGCCGCAGCGGTGCATGCCCGGCGGCGGCAGCCGGTCAGGCCGTTTGCCGCACAACGGCTCTTCAGCTGGTTTCGCTGAGGACTTCTTCCTGCGCCTGCACCATCAGCTCCCGCAGTTTCAGGCGGATCTGCTCCTCGCTGGCCTGGCTGCCCAGGTCACCGGTGAGCTTGCGCACCACATCCTCATGGCCTGCTTCCTCGAGGTCCGCGGCCACAATGGACTGGGCATAATCAGTGGCGGAGGAGCCGGTTTTTCCCAGAAGGTCCGCCGCCCACAAGCCCACCAGCTTGTTGCGGCGCGCCCGCGCCCTGAACTGCATTTCCTCATCATGCGCAAACTTGGCCTCAAAGGCCTGCTCGCGTTCGTCGAATGTCGTCATGGCTGATCCTCATTAACCTTGTGCACCTTAGATATGATAGGAGTATGATTGCCTCTCAGGGCAAGAAAAAACAGTGCCTGACAAAGCCTTTGGGCGGATTTGTCCTAGGCATGGCAATGGCCGGCTGGGTCCTTGGTCCGGTCCGGGGGCTGCCGCCGCGGCAGCCATGGCGCGGCAGGCCCGTGCAGCAAGCTTGCGGCTGGGGTCCCCTTGCACTATGAGAGCGGCACATCGCAGGGCCGGATTCCCGGCAATGACCCGAAAGGTTCCCAATGGCGCGCCGCAAGAAAATCTACGAAGGCAAGGCAAAGACACTGTACGAAGGCCCGGAGCCGGGCACCATCGTGCAGTATTTCAAGGACGACGCCACCGCCTTCAACGCCGAAAAGCACGACGTGATCGAGGGCAAGGGAGTCCTGAACAACATCCTCAGCGAGTTCTTCATGCTGGGGCTGGCGCAGATCGGCGTGCCGACCCATTTCCTGAAGCGGCTGAACATGCGCGAGCAGCTGGTGCGCAGCTGCGAGATCATTCCGCTGGAGGTCATCGTGCGCAACTATGCGGCCGGCAGCATCTCCAAGCGCCTCGGGATCGACGAGGGCACCCAGCTGCCGCGCCCGATCGTGGAATACTGCTACAAGGACGACTCCCTGGGCGACCCGCTGGTCACCGAAGAGCACATCGCGGCCTTTGGCTGGGCCAGCCAGCAGGACATGGACGACATCCTGAGCCTGGCGCTGCGCGTGAACGATTTCCTGTCCGGCGTGTTTCTGGCCGTGGGCATCCGCCTGGTCGACTTCAAGATCGAGATCGGCCGTATCTATGAAGGCGACTTCCAGCGCCTGGTGATCGCCGATGAGATCAGCCCGGACAGCTGCCGCCTGTGGGACATCAAGACCGGCCAGAAGCTGGACAAGGACGTGTTCCGCCGCGACCTGGGCAGCCTGACCGACGCTTACAGCGAGGTGGCGCGCCGTCTGGGCGTGATGCCGAACAATCCTCCTGCGCCGGGCAAACCGACGCTGGTGAACTGAAAACGGGACCCGCTGCGCCTGACCGCGCCGCGGGTCTTTGAGTATTTTTGGAAAGATGAAGCCTGGATGGGGCTTCGCCATCGAAAACCTGAGGGATGATGCGATGAAGGCACGGGTGCATGTGATGCTGAAGAACGGGGTTCTGGATCCGCAGGGCGAGGCTGTGCGCCACGCGCTGGGAGCCTTGGGCTTTGACAAGGTCGAAGGCGTGCGCCAAGGCAAGGTGATTGACTTGGATCTGGCCGAAGGCGCCACCGAGGCAGATGTGACCGCCATGTGCGAGAAGCTGCTGGCCAACACCGTGATCGAATCCTACAGCATCGAGATGCAGTGATGAAGGCGGCGGTAGTAGTCTTCCCCGGCTCGAACTGCGACCGCGATCTGGCGGTGGCCTTCGAGCAGGCCGGCTTCGATGTGTCGATGGTCTGGCACAAGGACAGCGCGCTGCCCGAGGGCGTTGATATCGTCGGGGTGCCGGGCGGTTTCTCTTATGGCGACTACCTGCGCTGCGGTGCCATCGCGGCCCAGTCGCCGATTTGCAAGGCGGTGGTCGCGCATGCGGACCGCGGCGGCTATGCCATTGGCGTCTGCAACGGTTTCCAGATCCTCACTGAGACCGGCGTGCTGCCGGGCGCGCTGCTGCGCAATGCGGGCCTCAAATACATCTGCCGCACTGTGGGCCTGAAGGTGGCAACCGCTGACAGCGTATTTACCCAAGGCTACAGCGCGGGCGATGTGATCGGGGTGCCGATTGCCCACCACGACGGCAACTATTTTGCCGATGCAGACACCGTCAAGGCGCTGCAGGACCAGGACCGGGTGGCCTTCACCTATGAAGAGAACCCCAATGGCTCGGTCGCGGACATTGCCGGCATCCTGTCGGAAAACCGCCGTGTTCTCGGCATGATGCCGCACCCCGAGCGGGCCGCGGATGAGGGCCATGGCGGCACCGACGGTGCGGCAGTGTTCCGCGCATTGGCGGGGATGGTCACCGCTGCGTGACTTGAGGATGCGGGGCGGCCGCAATAGGTATTGGTTATGACCGCCCCGCGCTCTGAAACGACCAAAGGCAAGGCCAAGGCTGGTTCCCGCACGATTTCATGGCGGGCGCGGCTGGCGCTTGTCCTGTTCATGGTGGTCGCGGCGATCACCGTCTGGACCACCAACCGGGCGCTGACCCACCGGTTCACCGAAAGCACCCGCAACCGGGCTGAGCTGCGGCTGGCGCTTTATTCCGGCAACCTGCTCAGCGAGCTGCGCCAGCACGCCATCGTGCCGCAGTTGCTGGCACGCGACCAGACCTTGATCTCGGCGCTGCAGTCCAGCGATTTCTCCCTGTCCACCCAGCGGTTGATCTCCTTTGTTGATGAGATCGGCGCGGCCTCCATCATGCTGTTGGCGCAGGACGGGCGGACGGTGGCTGCCACCGACCGCAACCGGCTGGGCGAGAGCCACCGCAATGCTGCCTATTTTGTCGATGCCGTGCGGGCCAAGTCGACGGTGTTCTCGGTGATCCCGCGCGAGGTCGGCGGCTACCGCTTTACCTATTCGCGCCGCATCATTGATGCGACCGGCGTCCTGGGCGCGATTGTGGTCGAGGTAGACCTGCAAAAGTTCGAGCGCGCCTGGGCGGGGATCTCCGACGCGGTGCTGGTCACCGACAGCACCGGCACCATCATCCTGGCGACGGAAGCGCGCTGGCGCGGCCTCAAGGAGGGGGATGCGCTGACGCTGCAGACGCCCGAAGGCGCGATCCAGCGGGCGATCCGCGCCACCACCGACTGGACCGCGCTGCCGCCCGACGCCTACCTGCAGGGCGAGGCGGTGATGCGGCTGGAAACCCGGGTGCCGTTCCAGGGCTGGCGGATGGCGTCCTTCACCACCTATTCCTCGGTGCGGGAGCGCGTAAATGCCGTGCTGGCACTGGAAATCATGGGATTCGCGATCCTTCTGGCGCTCGCCTTCTATGCGCTGAGCCGCAAGACCGCGCTGCGGATGGCGCTGTTCCAGCGGGAGTCGGCAGAGCTCCGCGTATTGAATGCGCGCTTGCAGCGGGAAATCGCCGAGCGCGAACGGATGCAAAAGACCCTTGCCGTGGCCGAACAGAGCCTGGCGCAGAGCTCCAAACTGGCCGCCTTGGGCGAGATGTCGGCCGCTGTCAGCCACGAGCTGAACCAGCCGCTGGCGGCGATGAAAACCTATCTGGCCGGCGCCCGCCTGCTCTTGAACCGCAACCGCCCGGATGAGGCATTGGCCTCCTTCGGGCGCATTGACGATTTGATCGAGCGGATGGGCGCGATCACCCGTCAGCTCAAATCCTACGCGCGCAAGGGCGGCGATGCGTTCAGCCCTGTAAACTTGGGTGATGCGCTGGCATCCAGCCTGTCGATGATGGAGCCGCAGCTGCGTCAGCGGCATGTGAAAATCACCCGGATTTTACCCGAAGAACCTGTTATGGTGATGGGCGACCGGATGCGCCTGGAGCAAGTTATGGTCAACCTCTTGCGCAATGCGCTGGACGCCACCAAATCCGTGGCGGACCCTGAGGTGGAAATTCTGCTGGCGGCCGGTGAGACGGCAACGCTGTCGGTGCGCGACAATGGAGGGGGGATCAAGGACTTCGACAATCTGTTCGAGCCTTTCTACACCACCAAGCAGCCCGGCGACGGGGTCGGTTTGGGTCTTGCCATCTCCTCGGGGATCGTCAACGACCTTGGGGGACGGCTGACCGCCCGCAATGGCCAGAATGGCGGCGCGGTCTTTGAGATGCAATTGCCGGTCCTGGTGGACGGTATAGAGGCTGCTGAGTGAAGCGGCCCGGAGTGATTAGGAGAGAACGCGCATGGCCCAGGCTATGAAAATCGCGATCGTTGATGATGAACAGGATATGCGGCAGTCGATCAGCCAGTGGCTGGCGCTGTCAGGCTATGACACGGAGACCTTCTCCAGCGCCGAGGAAGCGCTCAAGGTGCTGGGGCCGGATTACCCGGGGATTGTGATCTCTGACATCAAGATGCCGGGCATGGACGGCATGCAGTTCCTGAAGAAGCTGATGGGCACCGACTCTGCGCTGCCGGTGATTATGATCACCGGCCACGGCGATGTCCCGATGGCGGTGGAGGCGATGCGCGTGGGTGCCTTTGACTTCCTCGAAAAGCCCTTCAACCCGGACCGCATGTCGGAACTGGCCAAGCGCGCTACCGGCGCCCGCCGCCTGACATTAGACAACCGGGCGCTGCGGCGCGAGCTGTCGGACGGCTCCCAGATCATGAAGAAGCTGATCGGCCAGAGCCCGGTGATGGAGCGCCTGCGCGAGGACATCCTCGACCTGGGCCAGGCCGATGGCCACGTGCTGATCGACGGCGAAACCGGCACCGGCAAGACACTGGTCGCCCACGCGCTGCACGCAGTCGGCAGCCGGGCGGGCAAGAAGTTCGTGCTTGTGTCCTGTGCGGCTCTGGAAGAGGAGGCGCTGTCCAAACGCCTGTTTGGCCCGATGCAGCCCGAAGACAGCATGCTGCCCGCAATTGAGGAAGCCCGCGGCGGCACCCTGGTGCTGGAAGACATTGACGCGCTGTCCGAGACCCTCCAGGCCAAGCTGCTGAGCGTGATCAACGAGCAGGGAACACCTGCCGAGACCCGGATCATTGCAATCTCCAACTTGCAGGAAGCCGGCAAAACCTGCGAGGACGCGCTGCGCCCGGACCTGTTCTACCGTCTGGCCGCGCTGCGCATCACCGTGCCGCCGCTGCGCCAGCGCGGCGAGGATATCCTGACGCTGTTCACCCGCCTCAGCGAGCAATTCTCCGAAGAATACGGCTGCGATGCACCGCAGGTCAGCGCCCAGGAAGCGGCGCAGCTCTTGCAGGCGCCATGGCCCGGCAACGTCCGTCAGCTGATCAACATCGCCGAACGCGCGGTCCTGCAATCGCGCCGTGGCTCCGGCACCATCGCGTCGCTCCTGATGTCCGATCACGAGGAGATGCAGCCGGTGATGACCACCGAAGGCAAGCCGCTGAAGGAGTACGTCGAAGCCTTCGAGCGGATGCTGATCGACAACACCATGCGCCGCCACAAGGGCTCGATCGCCAGCGTGATGGACGAGCTGTGCCTGCCGCGCCGGACGCTGAACGAGAAAATGGCGAAATACGGCCTGCAGCGCTCGGATTATCTGGCCTGATCTCTCTTCCGGGCCGTTTCCCGGCGTGGGAAGCGGCCCGGAAAGCACGTTTTTTCCAGCCGGAGTTCCTGCGGAATTCCGGTTTTGTGCTGAATTTAAACGGAAAATTAACGGCTTTCCGGATAGCGGCAATCTGATTTCATTTTCAGGTTTTGCGGTGACGAATGACCATTGTCATTACCTATCCACAGGCCTTATGCTGTCCCAACGGGCCGGAAACCGGCAATTGGCTTCCCCCGTACTGATGAGTTTCGCTGGCTTCGGCTTTTGTCCGGCACGATCCGAGAAAGCTGCAGCCAGACCGATTGGCCCCCTTGACCAAGGGGGCAGTGTAGCGCCCGAGCCGGAATTACAGCCGGCGCAGGGATTATAGGGCAGGGAAGGCTGCGGCCAGCCTGCCGGAGAAGAACCGCGATGACGCGCGCGAGAGCGAAGAGCACTGAGGCAGGAAGGCCGGGCACAGACCCCGGGACCACCTGCTGCACCGCGCCGTCCCAGATCGCCCTGACAAGACACCACCCGAAACGCGCGCGGCCGCCTGGAAGCAGACAGCTTGCGGGCGCACAGGGCAGGTGCACCAAGGAAACATGGCAAAGAAGATGCTTATTGACGCCACCCACGCGGAAGAAACCCGCGTTGTGGTGGTCGATGGAAACAAGGTTGAGGAGTTCGACTTTGAATCCGAAAACAAACGCCAGCTTGCTGGCAACATCTACCTCGCAAAAGTAACCCGGGTCGAACCGTCGCTGCAGGCGGCGTTTGTGGACTATGGCGGCAACCGCCATGGCTTCCTGGCGTTTTCGGAAATCCACCCGGACTATTACCAGATCCCCGTCGCGGACCGTGAGGCCCTGATGGAGGAAGAACGCGCCTACGCCGAGGCGATGCGCGCCCGCGACGAAGACGAGGAAGAAAAGCCCTCCAAGCCCAAGCGGTCGCGCCGGTCCAAGTCTTCCGCCAAGGCGGCCAAGGCCTCCTCTGATGATGCAGTGGAGACCAAGGAAGTTGACGTCTCCGAGGAGAAAACCGGCGAGATTGCCGGGATGGAAACCATCGACCTGAGCGACAGCGCCGCAGCCGAGGACGTCCCGGCGGAACTGGCCGAGGTGCCCGAAGGCTCCTCGCCGGTGGAGCGCGTCGCGGAAACCCCGGTGGAAGAGCCGGAGGACGAGGCCGAAGCCCCCGCCGAGGCGGACGCGCCTGCCGAAGCGGGCGAAGAGCCTGCAGAAGCGGTGGAAGAGACCGCTGAAGAGGCTGCTCCTGCTGAAAAAGCAGCGGCAGAAGAGACTGCGGAAGAGACCGGAGAAGCGCCTGCGGCGGCTGAGGCCGAAGCGGACGCCGGGGAGTCCAAGGCAGAGCCTGCCAGCGATGATGCTGCTGGTGACGAGGGCGATGAAAACGGCGGCTCCCGCCGGGCCGACGCGGCCACCAAGGATGAAACCATTGAATCTGTCGCTGACGAAGACGACAGCGAGGACATTCGTCCGCCGCGCAAACCGCGGCCGCGCCGTTACAAGATCCAGGAAGTGATCAAGGTGCGCCAGGTGCTGCTGGTGCAAGTCGTCAAGGAAGAGCGCGGCAACAAGGGCGCGGCGCTGACCACCTACCTTTCGCTTGCTGGCCGTTACTGCGTGCTGATGCCCAACACCGCCCGTGGCGGCGGCATCTCCCGCAAGATCACCAACGCTGCGGACCGCAAGAAACTCAAGGACATCGCTTCTGAACTGGACGTGCCGACCGGCGCGGGCCTGATCGTGCGCACCGCCGGTGCCAAGCGCACCAAGGCGGAGATCAAGCGCGACTACGAATACCTTCAGCGCCTGTGGGAGCAGATCCGCGAACTGACGCTGAAATCCATCGCGCCCGCCAAGATCTACGAAGAGGGCGACCTGATCAAACGCTCGATCCGCGACCTGTATAACCGCGAGATCGACGAGGTTCTGGTGGAAGGCGACCGCGGCTACCGCATCGCCAAGGACTTCATGAAAATGATCATGCCGTCCCATGCGAAGAACGTGAAGCACTACCAGGACGCGCTGCCGCTCTTCGCCCGTTACCAGGTCGAAAGCTACTTGGGCGCCATGTTCAACCCTGTGGTGCAGCTGAAGTCCGGCGGCTACATCGTGATCGGCGTGACCGAGGCGCTGGTGGCGATCGACGTGAACTCCGGCCGTGCGACCAAGGAAGCCTCGATCGAGGAAACCGCGCTCAAGACCAACCTGGAGGCCGCCGAAGAGGTGGCGCGCCAGTTGCGTCTGCGCGACCTTGCGGGCCTGATCGTGATCGACTTCATCGACATGGACGAGCGCAAGAACAACGCTGCCGTCGAAAAGCGCATGAAGGACAAGCTGAAGACCGACCGCGCCCGCATCCAGGTGGGCCGGATCTCCGGCTTCGGCCTCATGGAAATGTCGCGCCAGCGCCTGCGCCCCGGCATGATCGAGGCCACCACCGCGCCGTGCCCGCATTGCCACGGCACCGGCCTGATCCGCTCGGACGACTCGATGGCGCTGTCGATCCTGCGCCAGATCGAGGAAGAGGGCACCCGCCGCCGCTCCCGCGAGGTGCTGGTGCGCTGCCCGGTGTCCATCGCCAACTTCCTGATGAACCAGAAGCGCGAGCATATCGCCCAGATCGAGGCGCGTTACGGCCTGTCCGTGCGCATCGAAGGCGACGCGCATCTGGTGAGCCCGGACTTTGTTCTGGAGAAATTCAAGACCGCGTCACGCACTGTGCCTGCGGCCACGGCTCCGGTGGTGTCGGTTGACACCTCGATCATGGATCAGGTGGACGCGGACGAGGCGCAGCAGGACGAGGAAGAGGCGCCCGTCGCCGCGGAGGCCGCTGAAGAAGCCGCGCCGCAGGATGACAAGCCCAAGCGCAAGCGCCGCCGCCGTCGCCGCCGCAAGTCCGGAAACGGCGATCAGGCCCAGGCGGGTGAGAACGGCGACGAAACTTCCGAAGATCAGGATCAACCGAAGGAAGAGGACGCAGAGGCGCAGGAAACTGCCGCTGAAGCGGAAGAACCTGCCGCGGAAGAGGTGAAGGAGAAGAAACGCTCCCGCACCCGGACACGCTCGCGCAAGCCGAAGTCAAAGCAGGTTGAGGCGGAAGCCGTGGAGGCCAGCGAAGAGACCGCGGCAGATGCTGAAGGTTCAGAAGCCGCCGCAGAGGAAGCACCGGTCGCGGCTGAAACTGCCGAAGCACCTGTGGCAGAGGCTGCTGCGGAGGCTCCGGCTGAAGAGACCGCGGAACAAGCGGCTGCTGACAGCGCCGAGGACTCCGCCGCCAAGGACGCAGAACCGGTTGCGGAAGCTGAACAGGCCGCTCCGGCCGAAGAAGCGGCCGCTGTGGAAGATGCCGCACCGTCTGAGGAGCCTGCGGAAGCGGCCGAAGCGGCTGAAGTGCAGCCTGCTGAAGAACCCGCTGCGGAAGCCGCGGAGGATCAGCCTGCCGCTGCTGAAGAAGCCCAGCCGGAACCCGTCGCTGCGGAAGAGGAAAAGCAGCCGGAGCCTGCCATGGCTGGTGCCGCGGCTGAACCGGAACCGGCAGCCCCGCCCAAGCCGAAACGCCGCGGCTGGTGGTCGATGGGCGGCTGAGCCAGGCACAAGAGTAAGGGAAAAGGCAGGCCGCCAGGCCTGCCTTTTTCATTCAAGGCTGCCGGCAACTCCGGATCTCCTGACGGCACGCGGGCCATCGTTTACCTGCGCGGGAAACCGCCCGGAAAACATGTGCTTTCCAAGCCGGAATTTACGCAGAATTCCGGCGCTCCCAGGCACGGGCGGTTGTGGGGATCGCGGCCTAGCCGCCTTTGCGGATCAGGTAGATCTGATGGTCTGCGCCTTCGCTGTGGCCCAGGAACTCATGCCCTGCCTCATTGCAGAAATGCGGCACGTCGATCACAGCCGCCGGGTCGTCCGCCAGCAGTTGCAGCACATGGCCGGGCTGCAGCGATTTCAGCCGCTTGCGCGCCTTTAGGACGGGCAGGGGGCACAGCAGCCCGATTGCATCAAGGGTCTCTTTGATCTCGCTCATGGTGTTCAGATAAGGGGGATGTTTCATGCTGTCCACAAGGATGTGACCAGCCGTCCCCGTGACGTTGGCCGCCTGCTGGCATAAGTGTTGGACCATGTTTGGAATCGAGATCATCGACGCAGGGCTGCTCCCTGCCATGCTGGTGGCGCTGCTGGGCGGCGTGATCAGTTTCCTGTCGCCCTGTGTGCTGCCCATCGTGCCGCCCTATCTGGCCTATATGAGCGGCGTTACCATCGGCGAGATGCAGGGCACGGTTGCCGCGCGGCGTAAGGCCGTCATTGCCGCACTCTTCTTTGTGCTGGGGCTGTCCACGGTGTTCCTGCTGCTGGGCTTCACGGCGTCCGCTTTCGGTGCGTTTGTGCTGCAGAATCAAGAGCTTTTCGCGCAAGTCTCAGGTGTTGTGGTGATTATCTTCGGCCTGCACTTCCTGTCAGTCTTCCGCATTCCGCTGCTGGACCGCGAAGCGCGGATGGAGGCCGGCGAATCTGGCGGCTCCGCTCTGGGTGCCTATGTCCTGGGGCTGGCCTTTGCCTTTGGCTGGACCCCCTGCATCGGCCCGCAGCTGGGCGCGATCCTGTCGCTGGCCGCATCGGAGGCTTCGGTCAGCCGCGGCACCATCCTGCTGGGCGTTTATGCCGCGGGCCTGGGCGTGCCCTTTCTGCTGGCGGCGATGTTCCTCAACCGTTCGATGACGCTGATGAACAAGATGAAGCGCCACATGGGTGTGATTGAAAAGGCTATGGGCGGCCTGTTGCTGTTTGTCGGCATCATGCTGGTCACCGGCCTGTTCACCACCTTCTCCTGGTGGCTGCTGGAGACCTTCCCGGCGCTGGCAACACTGGGCTGAGCCCGGCATTTCCAAGGGGCCTCAGGGCCCCTTTTTCTTTGCCCCTCCCGGCCTTACTCTTGCCGGATTGCGCTGCTAGTCTGCCTTCGAAATGTCAGAGCAGGACAGTGTGGATCAAATCGGTTCCAACCCCCAGCAGGTGCGCAAACGCCGGGTATTCTACATCCCCGGCTATGACCCGATTCACCCGCGCCGCTACCGCGAGCTCTACCGCAAGGAGGGTGCCGCGCAGGCGCAGATTTCCGGCTACAGCCTGACGCTGTCCCCCAAACGGACCATAGGCCCCTACGGCTGGCACACGGCCGCTGAGATGGACGGGCAGCGGACTGAGACGGATATCGAAGTGCTGGTCTGGTCCGACATCGTGCGCGGCAGCATGGAGGCGACGATCCCCGGGACCTACTGGCAGCTGTTGCGCACCGCTTGGATCTATATCTCAACCGGGGCGCTCAGGCGGCTGATGCGGCTGCGCAAGGGGCCGGTGATTGCGGCGCTTTACCCGGTGGGAATGCTGCTCTTGCAGGCGCTGCTGGCGCTGCTGGTGGCCTGGGGTGTTGCCCATGCTTTTGGTCTTCTTGCAGTCGCGGCCGGGGTTGGCGGTACTTTCACATGGCTGCCGGGCTGGGCCTTGGGCCTTGGCGCCGGATATGCGCTGCTGCGCTGGTTCAAGGAACGCGATGGCAAGTTCTTCGCCTATTACCTGATGCACGACTACGCGCATTCGGCCGCCTTCCGTGGCGCGATCCCGCCGGAGATGGAAACGCGGATGAAGGAATTCCGTGCTCTTATTGCCGAGGCCTTGCAGGACAAAAGTCTGGATGAGGTGCTGGTCGTCGGCCATTCCTCCGGCGCGCATGTGGGCGTGTCGGTGCTGGCGGACCAGATCCGGGAGGGCGTTCCGGACACCCGCCCGGCGCTGGGGTTCCTGACACTGGGGCAGGTGGTGCCAATGGTTTCCTTCCTGCCGCAGGCCAAACGTTTGCGGGCTGACCTGAAATACCTATCGCAGTGCGAGGAGCTTGCCTGGGTGGATGTCACCGCCCCGGGCGACGGCTGCGCCTTTGCGCTGTGCGATCCGGTCGCGGTCAGCGGCGTTGCGCCAGCGGGCAAACGCTGGCCGCTGGTGTTCTCCGCCGCATTCACCCAGACCCTCAGCCCGGAGCGTTGGCAGCAGCTGCGCTGGCGCTTCTTCCGGCTGCATTTCCAGTATCTCTGCGCCTTCGACCGGCCGGGCGATTATGACTACTTCCGGATCACAGCCGGCCCGCTGACGCTGGCAGAGCGCTACAGGGACCGCAAACCTTCGCAGTCACGGATCGACGTGCCGGTGTCGAAATTCACGTCGGTGGCCGCGGAATGACGCAAGTGCTGCCGCCGAAACCGCCGGCGCGCCCCGACCGGGTGTCTCTGTGGCGCTATGTGAGGCTGTTCCGGCAGGACATCCTCTCGGCCCAGCCCGCGCGCCTCTACCGCGCCTGGATGGCCGAGTTCCGCACCCCGTTTTTCCGCTCCTTCCTGGTCAACCAGCCGGATCTGGTGAAGCTCTTACTGAAGGAGCGTCCGGACGATTTCCCCAAGTCGGACCGCATTGCCGAGGGTCTGAAGCCCTTGCTCGGCAATTCCGTGTTCCTGACCAATGGCGAAGCCTGGAAGCGGCAGCGGCGGATCATTGATCCTGCGTTTGAGGGGGGACGGCTCAAGGATACCTATCCGGCGATGCGCGCCGCGGCAGAGGCGGCGGTCCAGCGGCTGGAAGGGCGGACGGGACCGGTGGAGATCGAGGAGGAAACCTCCCACGCGGCGGCGGATGTGATTTTCCGCACGCTGTTTTCAATTCCGATCGAGCATGAGGTGGCCGGACAGGTCTTCATTCGGTTCCGCGACTACCAGCGCAGCCAGCCCTTGCTCAACCTGGCCGCCTTCGTGCCGCTGCCGCGCTGGATGCCGCGGTTCTTCCGCCGCGGCACCCGCCGGAACGCTGAGACGATCCGGAGGCTGATTGCCCAACTGACGGCTGAACGGATGGTGGCGATCAAGGCGGGCAGCGCGCCGGATGATCTGGCGAGCAAAATCATGACCACCTGCGACCCGGAGACCGGAAGCACGTTTGATACTGCCGAAATGGTCGATCAGGTGGCGATCTTCTTCCTCGCGGGCCATGAAACCAGCGCTTCTGCCCTAGCCTGGGCGCTCTATCTGATGGCGCTGTACCCTGAGTGGCAGGAGAAGGTGGCGGCAGAGGCTTCGGCGTTGGACGACGAGAGCTTTGCCGCTGTCTCCAGGCTGAAGATCAGCCGCGATGTGTTCCGCGAAACCTTGCGGCTGTATCCGCCGGTGCCGATGATGGTGCGCGAGGCCACCTGTCCCGAACAGTTCCGCAACCGTGACGTGCCCAAGGGCGCGCAGATGGTTCTCAGCCCCTGGCACCTGCACCGGCACGAGCGGCTGTGGGAGAACCCGAACGGCTTTGATCCGGCACGCTGGGGGACGGAGAACGGCAAGAAGTGCCAGCGGGAAGCCTATATCCCGTTTTCCGCAGGCTCCCGCGTCTGCACTGGGGCGGGGTTTGCCATGGTGGAGGGGCCGCTGATCCTGTCGATGATCTTGCGCCAGTTCCGCGTCGAACCGGTGGCGGGCAAAGCACCGGTGCCGGTAGCGCATCTTACGGTGCGGTCCAAAAACGGGATATGGCTGCAGCTTTCGAAACGCTAGCCAAGAAAATTCGAATTTTCTTGGCAAATTTCTTCGAAGAAATTTGCGTCACTGGATGATGCGCACGGCGTCCTGATTGCAGAAAATTACGACCTGACCTGCGTTTTCCACGGCATGGAATCCGCGGCGTTTCAGTTCCTGCCGAAACCGGTCCCAGCCGAGCAGCCGTTCTATATCGCGCTTCTGCCGCCGGATGACACCACCCTTGGCCGCCGCCTGGGAACGGAACAATTGCTGCAGCCAAGCGTCAGCAGAGAGAGGGGCAGGTACCGGCATGAACCGATGATTGCAATTTGCGGTTAACGCGCTCTTAACCGCCGGAGCACAAACAGCCGGATGGCGGAGGCCAGCCCGCAATCCTCGCCGCGGCTTTCGTCAATTTCGGCTGCCAAGTCGTTGATTGCCCGGTCTTCTGTGGCTGCGATCTCGCGGAAGGCGTCCCAAAAGTCATCCTCCAGCGACACCGACGTCCGGTGCCCGCGCAGGGTCAAGGAATGCTTCTTGGGCCGGGAGTTCATTCGTCGCGCTTGTGCTCGTCCAGGCGTTTGACCTCTTGCGCGTTGCGCGCCTTGTCCAGGTCTTTTTCCGCCTTGGTCCGTCCGAAGGTCACAGCGTTCTGGTCAGCGCGGGCCCTTTTCTCGGCCCGCGCTTTTTCTTTTCTGTACCGGTTCAGATTGACCGGCCCTGAACCGGAACCTGCCATCAGTCCTTGGGCCCGATCATCTGCTCAGGCCGCACCACCGCGTCAAAGGTGGCTTCATCGACAAAGCCCAGCTTGACCGCCTCTTCCTTCAGGGTGGTGCCGTTCTTGTGCGCGGTCTTGGCAACGGTTGTGGCGTTGTCGTAACCGATGGTCGGCGCGAGCGCGGTGACCAGCATCAGGCTTTCCTTCATCAGCTTGTCGATGCGCGGCTCGTTGGCCTTGATGCCGTTCAGCATCCGCTCGGTGAAGCTGTCCGCGGCATCGCCCAAAAGCTGGATCGACTGCAGCAGGTTGTAGGACATCATCGGGTTGTAGACGTTCAGCTCGAAATGGCCCTGGGAGCCTGCGAACTTGATCGCCGCGTCATTGCCCATCACGTGGGCGGCGACCTGGGTCAGCGCCTCTGCCTGGGTCGGGTTCACCTTGCCCGGCATGATCGAGGAGCCGGGTTCGTTCTCCGGCAGGATCAGCTCGCCCAGGCCGGAGCGCGGACCGGAGCCGAGGAAGCGGATGTCGTTGGCGATCTTGTAGCAGCTGCCCGCGATGGTCGCGAGCGCGCCAGACAGGAACACCATGGCGTCATGCGCCGCCAGCGCCTCGAACTTGTTGGGTGCGGTGACAAAGGGCAGGCCGGTGATCTCGGCCATGTTGGCGGCAACGGTCTCGCCCCAGCCCTTCTGGGTGTTCAGGCCGGTGCCGACAGCGGTGCCGCCCTGCGCCAGCTCGTAGATGCCGGGCATCGCCGCCTCGACCCGCGCCAGACCCTGACGGATCTGATGGGCGTAACCGCCGAATTCCTGGCCCAGGGTCAGCGGTGTCGCGTCCTGGGTGTGGGTGCGGCCGATCTTGATGATGTCCTTGAACTCTTCGGACTTCTTTTCCAGCCCTTCGGCCAGCTTGGTCAGGCCCGGCACCAGCACGTCGCGCACCATCATCGCGGTGGCGATATGCATCGCGGTGGGGAAGGTGTCGTTGGAGGACTGGCCCATGTTGCAGTGATCGTTCGGGTGCACCGGATCCTTGGAGCCGATCACGCCGCCCAGGATCTCAATCGCGCGGTTGGCGATCACCTCGTTGGAGTTCATGTTGGACTGCGTGCCGGAGCCGGTCTGCCACACCACCAGCGGGAAGTTGTCGTCGAACTTGCCGGCCACCACTTCGCTGGCGGCCTGGATAACGGCATCTGCGATCTTTGCGTCCAGCTTGCCCGACTCCTTGTTTGCCATGGCGCAGGCCTGCTTGATCACGCCAAGCGCGCGCACGATGGCAACCGGCTGCTTTTCCCAGCCGATCGGGAAGTTCATGATCGAACGCTGGGTCTGCGCGCCCCAGTACTTGTCTGCGGGGACCTCAAGCGGGCCAAAGCTGTCGGTTTCGGTGCGGGTTTCGGACATCCGTCTTCTCTCCGTTGCGTATGCGATTGTATGCCGTTTAGCCTGCGCGCTGCTGCAGTGCAATTGGCCAGTTGCGCGCAGCATAGCCAATCACGCGGTCAGGTATAGTGCCGAATTGGCGCAATCCAAGACATGCCATTGCCTGAAACCATGCTATGATTACAGTGCGAGGGCAGGCTTGGACATCCGGAAGGAATTGCGACGTGCCGACGCATTTGCGAACTCTCAAAATCCCATTGGGCCTAGCTGCTATGCTTGTGGCGGGGGCCCTCTTGCTGCTGCCGCATTGGGCGCGCGCCGATATTTCCCGTTTTGTTGGCGAATACGCCGGCAGCGTCGAGATCGTGAAGGCTGATGGTGACACCGATCCCCGGGACATGAGTGTTGTGATCCGCGAAATGAAGAAGGGGTTCACCATCAAATGGACCTCCACCACTGAAAAAGACGACGGTCGGCGGAAATCCAAGACTTATGAGATCGAATTCCTGCCCAGCGGCCGCAACGGTGTCTTCTCCGCAGCCATGACGCGCAACGTCTTTGGCCATTCGGTGCCGCTCAATCCAATGGAGGGCGAGCCGTTTGTCTGGGGCCGGATTACTGGCGATAAGCTGACGGTGTTCTCGCTGTATATCCACCCCAACGGCGATTACGAGATGCAGCAGTACGACCGGACTTTGGCCGAAGGCGGTCTGGATCTGGAGTATACCTCGCGCCTGAACGGCGAGCCCCGGCGGCAGTTGAGCACTTTCCTGGCCCGGCAGTAATCCGGACAAGAAAAAGGCGGCCTGCGAGGCCGCCTGACGTTAACCGGGATGGTCTTCCGCGTTATTTGCGGAAGCTGTCCAGTGAAACGATATCGGCGTTTTTCTTTTCTTCTGCAGGAGCTTGGACATTGTCCTGCTCCTCGTCGGCGTCCGGCACCGCTGCATAGCTTTCCGGCTCCTCATCGGCGCTTTCAAAACGCAGGCCGAATTCCACCGACGGGTCCACGAAGGTGCGGATAGCGTCATAAGGAATATAGAGCGGTTCGGGCGAGTCACCGAAATTGAGCGTGACGGCAAACCCCTCGTCATCCACAGTCAGATTGTCGAACCAGTGCTGCATGACCACGGTCATTTCACCCGGGTAGCGGTCGGACAGCCAATCGGCCAGTTCCACATCCGGATGTGCCGTGTCGAAGGTGATGAAAAAGTGGTGGTTACCGGGCAAGCCGTTCTCAGCGATGTCCTGCAGCACGGTCCGGATCAGGCCGCGCATGGCAGTGTGCATCAGGTTGCCATAGTCGATTTCACGGGACATGCAGTCACCCCTTGTTCATTTGTTCTCAAGCATAAGAGATTCTGGCGGAAACAAAAGACCGCCCTTTCGGTCAGCGAAAAAATTCTTGGAACCGCACGGCCCTCCGGTGGCCGTCGCAGTCAGCTGATTGCAAACGGGAATTCCGCAATGGCTAAACCGGCGCAGGCCATCGCGGCAAGCAGCAGCAGCATATTGCCGCGCACGGTCCAGGCGGCCAGCGGCGCCAGCAAAACCAGCAGCACGGCCCGCGTGTCCACGCTGTCCCAGACGGGGACGGGAACATGCAGGATGCCTGCCTCAAACACCTGCGTTCCGGCAAAGGCCACATGCATCAGGAACCAGACCGACAGGTTCAGGATCACGCCCGCGACCGTGGCGGTCACCGCCTTCAGCGCCATGCCCAGCCGCGGATGCGCTGCTATGCGTTCCACATAAGGCGCGGCGGCAAAGATCCACAGAAAGCAGGGCATGAAGGTCGCCCACAACGCCACCGCACCCGCGGCCAGAAACAGGCCCAGCCCGTCCTGCAGCAGGCCCGACAGCATGGCGACAAACTGGGTGACCAGGATCAGCGGGCCGGGGGTGGTCTCGGCCAGTCCCAGCGCGTCGATCATTTGCCCGGCAGTGATCCAGCCGAACTGGCTCACCACCGTCTGACTGATGTAGGCCAGCACCGCGTATGCCCCGCCAAAGGTCACCACGGCGAGTTTGGAGAAGAACCAGCCCACATCGGCCAGAAAGCCCGCGCCGGACAGGCTGAGCGCGATCAGCGGCAGCAGCCAAAGGCTGCCCCAGACGGCAACGGTCCGCAGTGTGCTGGCCGCCTGAAACGGTGCGGCGGAGGCGGGCAGATCCGGGTCTTCTGCCTTGCGAAAATATCCGGTAACCGCCGCGGCCAGCACCACCAGCGGAAATGGCAAGTTGAGCAGGAACAGCGCGGCAAAGCCGAACCCGGCCAGCATCCAGTCCACCCTGTGGCGCAGCGCCTTGGCCGCCAGCCGCCGCAGCGCTTGCAGGATGATGACGACAACAGCGGCCTTGATGCCCAGAAAGGCCGATTGCACCGCGGGGAGGGTGCCGTATTGCACATAGAGCCAGGCCAGCAGGGCAATCACCGCCGCGCCCGGCAAAACGAACAGCAGCCCCGCCAGCAGCCCGCCGGCGGTGCCGCGCATCTTCCAGCCGGTATAGGTGGCCAGTTGCATCGCCTCCGGTCCCGGCAGCAGCATGCAAAAGGACAGGCCGCGCAGGAAACTCTCCTCGCTCAGCCACGGGCGGTCCTCGACCAGCTCCTTGTGCATCACCGCAATCTGCGCCGCCGGGCCGCCAAAGCTCAGCACCCCGATGCGCCCGAACACACGGAACATCTCCGCCCAGCCGGGATGGCTCATGCCTTGCGGTCCGCGGGCCAGTCGTGGCCTTCGCCCTGGCCATCGCGGGCCCAGCGGTACAGCGCGTCATAAAGGGTCATGCCTGCCTCAAGCTGCTGATGGTCGTCCTTGTACTGGCGCGACAGTCCCACCGAAAGGGCGAGAAGCCCTGCTGCCTCGGGTGCCAGATCGTGCCGGTTGGTATCGGCGCCTCTCACAACCCGGGCCAGGGTGTCAAGCGCGGGCGTGCGCAGGCCGAATTCGTCCAGCATGGTGTCAAAGGTGCATTGTTCGCCCCGGTGCGACCAGAACACATCCTCGGTATCGAATGGCGTGGCGCCAAAGCGTTCGGCTACGGCTGTCACCTCAGAGGGCGTGACAAACAGAAAGCGCGCCTCCGGGTCCGCAAAGCGGCGGATCAGCCAGGGGCAGGCGATACGGTCGATCTTGGGCCGATGCCGGGTCACCCACAGGGTTCTGCCGCCCACTGGAGCGGGCAGGGCCTCGAAGGGCAGGCGCGGCGCGCCTTTGAGGTCGCGCCAGGCGTGCATGCCGCCCTGAAGGTATTCCGCTACGATCCCGTCATTGCGCAGCCAAGCCGCCACGCCTTGCGACAATTTGAGGCCCTTCTGGCAGATCACCACACAGCGCCGCCCGTTCAGGCGGGCCTTGAGGCCCTCGATATCCGAATGCGAATGCCTGAAGGACCCCGGGATCAGATAGGGGTCGGCAGCAAAGTCTTCTTCAGTGCAGATATCGGCCAGTACCGGGGCGTTGGGGGTGCCAATCAGGCGCAGCAGTTGGGCGGGGGTGATTTCATTCGGGGCAGCCATGGGCATGTCTCCTCGCAAGCAAGGTTAACATGCGAACCTTGGGCTGTCGCCTCACGGGGCGTTCGCGGTTGTCCCCCTGTCTTTAAAAAGACCAGCCGGGGCAGCCCTGTCAAGCCCGGGAGCCGCCGCCGGCAGAGAGTAAGCGCCAGCTACCTGAGCCGCTCACCGGTCAGGCAGATGGCCATGGCCTCAGGCGGCAATTGCCCCAGCTTCTCGAACATTCGAAAATAATCCATGTTGGAGTGCATCTCGGTGATCCTGCCGTCCTGTACCCGGGCCATGACCTGGCCGGTGATTTCAAACGGCTCGCCGTCGCGGGGATTGCTGGTTGCTGCCAGCATCCGGACAGAGACCCATTCGTCTGTCTCCATCACATGGGTAAAGGTCACCTTGATCGGGCCCAGCAGGTTGCGCAGCGCTGCGACCACCTCGCCGTAATCGCTTTCCGGTTCTGCCAGGGCAGAGACCGCCCCGGAGATCAGCGTGTTGCGGCCCATGATTTCGGGAACGGCATTCAGGTTTCCTTTGCCCCAGACTTCTTCGAACCAGTAGTGAAGCACACGGGTCAAAGGCATATCTGCCATGCTGGCCGGATCAAATGGCGCCGCCATGGCCGTCTGGGGTGCGGACGCAGCGGCCCGGCGGGTAACTATGGTTTCAGTTTCAGTTTCAGTTTCAGTTGCAGGTTCGGTGAGGGGCTGAGTCATTCTTTTCGTCGCGTAAAGCCGTGCCTGGTCAGGCAGGCATCAGTGGGGCAGGGCAGCTGGCCGCAGTGTTTCTGGCGGCGGGCGGCAGAGCAGGTCGGGGGGAACACTCCGGGTTCGCCGGGCTGCTGTTGCAGTTTCGGGATATCAACATCGCGCAGGCAATGGCATGGGCAGTTTTCTTGCAGGCCGGTTCCGGTACATACTCCGGCATCCTAGCCTGTGGCTGCAGGAATTACAGCTCTAACATAAAGTTTTTAGGCATTCACCGCAGACCAGCCGAAGCCCTTTCCCTGCAGTGGTGGAGGAAGTGCAGGTTTCTGTTGCCAGGTACCTGCGAACCCCGCCTTACGCGGCTAGGCGCAAGGGCTTAGATTTCGATTCCTCGAACTGCTTACGCAGCCAGAGCAACCGGAGCACGATTGTCGTTTGCAATTGTACTGTTTGGGCCGGTACGGTGGCACCCCGCCGAGACAAAGCAAACCCCTTTAGACGTCCGTCGATCCTGTTTCGGCCCCATGATCCCCAAACGAAGGATTTTGGTGGAGCCGCCGGGTACCGCCCCCGGGTCCGATCCGCTTATTACGAGCGCGTTTATGTCCATAGTTCCACAAGGGAACAGCAGCTATATAATGCGCTTCTGTGCGGTTGCAAAGGGGGCAACCGGAATCCTGCGAGGATTCCGGCCAGTTTTCCGGCGCGGAAAACTGGTGCTGTGCCGCCAGAAATCCTCGCAGGATTTCTGGCCGTTTTCCGCGCCGGAAAACGGCGCCGTCACACCAGTCTGCGGATCGGGGCGCTGTTGCAGAAGACGACAACCTGCTCGCGGTTCAGCACTGCCTGAAACCCGCGGGCGCGGACTTCGGCCAGAAAGGCCTCCATCCCGGCATAGCGCTCGATGTCGCGGATCTTGCGGCGCAGCACCTGGCCGTTCTGCACCGCCTTGCAGGCGAAGATATCGCGCAGCCAGACTTCGGGGGAAAGGGCAGAGCCGGGTTTGACCATGCCGCCAGTGTCCCGGGTCATGGTTAACAAAGTGTTGACTGCCTATCTTTGCGCCCGCGCGGCAAAGACGTCGGAAGCCAGCTTGCGGGTTTCGCTCTCCAGGTCCTGCAGGCCGGAGACTGCTGCGCTGCCGTCGCCTGCCTCGATGGCATCGGCAATGCGGGAATGCAGGCCGGTGATCGCCTCCCGGTCGCGGGCGGTGAAGGTGATCATGTTCATCAAGGGCTGCATTGCCTCCACCGCGCCGGCCAGCTGGTAGGAAAGCACCGGGTTGCCCGCGCCATCCACCAGTGCCCGGTGAAACGCCACGTCAGAGGCGCAGAAGGCCTCGTCGGTCAGGCCCGGCTGCCCCTGGCGGAAGATCTCCGCCCGCATCGTCGCCAGATGGTCGGCACTGCGGCGCTCGGCTGACAGCGGTGCACAGGCACGCTCCAGCGCGTAGCGCGCCTCGCAGGCGGTATCGAAACTCACCGCGTTCATGCTCAGCAGCAGGGTCGACGTGGTGATCTGCTGCGAATAGGCGTCCTCGAAACTCAGCCGGTTCACGAACGCACCGCCCGCCGCGCCGCGCTGGGTGCGGATCAGCGATTGCGCCGCCAGCCGTTTCAGCGCCTCGCGCACCGTCGGGCGGGAGACCTGGAAGTGATCCGACAGCTCCGCCTCCGACGGCAGCCGCTCATCGACAATCAGCTCGCCGGAAATGATGGCATCCTTGATCGCTTGGGCTATCTGAACCGAAAGATCGGCGGAGCTGTTGGGATCAATCTTCATACCCGGTATCCTGACGCTGCGTAATGCCGGATCTGGCCCGGCAAGAAATCATTTGTCTGACATTTAAAAGTCTGACATTTAAAACTCAAGACGTGAGTCGCAGACCCTCTTACCCGGAGCGCGCCATGAAAGCCATTCTGGCACAACGGATCAGAACCATGGGAGGCTGGCATTGGCTGGGCCTGTTCGGGCTGATCCTGGGTGCGTGGGTCTTGCTTTATGCGATGTCGGTGCCGGCCGAGCTGCGCGCGGCTGGCGCGATCTACGGGCCCGATTTCTGGCGCGATTTCTGCACGCTGACCCCGGATGCGGCGGGCTTTGGCAAGATGCTGATGATGTGGGCGCTGATGTCGGCGGCGATGATGGCGCCGACCGCGCTGCCCGCCTTTGCCACCTATGAGGACCTGTCCCATACCGCGCCCGACACCAGTTTCACCCGGCTGGTGGGCGGTTATCTGGCGGTGTGGCTGGGCTTTTCGGCGCTGGCCGCCGTACTGCAGCTGGGGCTGTTCCAGGCAGATCTGCTCACCGCCTTTGGCGACAGCAACTCGCGCTACCTGTCGGCAGGGCTGCTTCTGGTCGCAGGCGGCTACCAGTTCTCGCCAGTGAAGGAAGCCTGCCTCAGCAAATGCCGCCGCCCGCTGGTGTTCTTCATGCAGCACTGGGACGAGGGCCCGCTGCGCAACGGGCTGCGGCTGGGTCTGGTGTGCTTGGGCTGCTGCTGGGCACTGATGCTGCTGGCATTCGCGGGCGGCACGATGAACATCGCCTTCATGGGCCTCGCGACCGTGATCATGATTTTGGAGAAGCTGCCGGACCTGGGCCGCTACATCACCAAACCGCTGGGTGCGGGGCTGGTGATTGCGGCGCTGGCACTGGCGGCAGGGATTATCTGAGAGGGAGACTAAGACATGGCCTTGGACGCCGCAACGGGCACCGTGCCCTGGACTATCAAGGGGGAGCTTATCCTCAACTGCAACTGCACCGTGTTCTGCCCCTGCGTGGTGTCGCTGGGCAAGCACCCGCCGACCGAGGGCCACTGCCAGGCCTGGGCGGGTGTGCGCATCGACGCGGGCGATTACGGCGGGGTTGACCTGTCGGGCCTGAACGTCGGCCTGTTCCTGGAGATCCCCGGCAACATGGGCCGCGGCAACTGGAAAGCGGCGGCCTATATCGACGACCGCGCCTCGGAAGACGCCTATGACGCGCTGGTCGCGATCTTCTCGGGCGCGGCGCGCGGCACCACCGGGCTGTTCTCCATGCTGGTGGGCGAGTTCCTGGGCGCCGAACGCGCGCCGGTCACCTTCGAGACCGAAGGCAAGGAGCGCCGCCTGATGGTTGGCAAAAAGATCCAGGGCGCTGTGGTCCCGGTTGAGGGTAAGGACGGCAAGGACATCGTTGTCACCAACACCGAATACTGGATGGGCCCCGACATCACCGTCGCCACCGCCACCAAAGGCCGCGTCCGCGCCTTTGGCCGGGTTTGGGATTTCGATGGCCGTTCTGCCGAGATCTGCCAGATCGACTGGCACGGCCCGAAATAAGCGGCTTTTCCGGCGGCGGCTCGTCTGCGGCCGCCGGGCATACTGCACATGGTTCTGGGAGGAATAGCCATGGCCCTGATTTCCCCGTCGCGCCGCCTTCGGCGCACCCCGTTTTCCGAAGGCGTCGAAGCCGCCGGCGTCAAGGCTTATACGGTCTACAACCGGATGCTGCTGCCCACTGTCTTCGAAAGCGTGGAAGCGGACTACCGCCATCTGAAGCGCCACGTGCAGGTTTGGGACGTGGCCTGCGAGCGCCAGGTGGAGCTGCGCGGCCCCGACGCCGGGCGGCTGATGCAGATGCTGACACCGCGGGACCTGCGCGGCATGACGGCAGGCCAGTGTTTCTACGTGCCCATCGTCGACGAGACCGGCGGCATGCTGAACGATCCGGTGGCGGTCAAGCTGAGCGACGACCGCTGGTGGATCTCGATTGCCGACAGCGACCTGCTGCTGTGGGTCAAGGGCATCGCCAACGGCTGGCGGCTGGATGTGCTGGTGGATGAGCCGGATGTCTCGCCGCTCGCAATCCAAGGCCCCCGCGCGGACGACCTGATGGCCCGTGTCTTTGGCGAGGAGGTGCGCAAGATCCGCTTCTTCCGCTTCGGCATCTTCCAGTTCGAGGGCCGCGACATGGTGATCGCGCGCTCCGGCTATTCCAAGCAGGGCGGCTATGAGATCTACCTCGAAGGCGGCGATCTTGGGATGCCGCTGTGGAACCGTCTGTTTGAAGCGGGCGAGGATCTGCAGGTCCGGGCCGGCTGCCCCAACCTGATCGAACGGATCGAAGGCGGTCTGCTGAGCTACGGCAACGACATGACCGACGACAATACCCCGCATGAATGCGGCCTGGGCAAGTTCTGCAACACCCATACGGCAATTGGCTGCATCGGCCGCGACGCCCTGCTGCGGGTGGCCAAGGAGGGGCCGGTGCAGCAGATCCGCCCGATTGCGATTGACGGCGATGCCGTGCCAGGCTGCGACCGGCCATGGCCTGCCTTTGCGAATGGCAAGCGGGTGGGGCAGGTGACCTCCGCCGCCTGGTCGCCGGACTTTGAGACCAACGTCTCTATCGGCATGATCCGCATGACCCATTGGGATGCGGGCACGAAACTTGAGGTGGAAACACCTGACGGTATGCGCACAGCCTCCGTGCGCGACACATTCTGGATTTAAGGAGAAGGCAGATGTTCAACGCATTGGTTGTGAACAAGGACGAAGAGAGCGGCAAGACCTCTGCCGCGGTCGAGCAGATCAGCCTGGATCAGCTGCCCGAGGGCGAGGTGACCGTGGCGGTGGAATACTCCACCGTGAACTACAAGGACGGGCTCTGCATCGGTCCGGGCGGCGGGCTGGTGCGCAAGTACCCGCATGTGCCGGGCATCGACTTTGCCGGCACCGTCGAGGCCTCCTCGGATGACCGGTACAAACCGGGCGATAAGGTTGTGCTGACGGGCTGGCGCGTGGGCGAGGCCCATTGGGGCGGCTACAGCCAAAAGGCCAATGTGCGCGCGGACTGGCTGGTGCCGCTGCCCGAAGGTCTTGATACCCGCCACGCGATGGCGGTAGGCACTGCAGGCTTCACCGCGATGCTTGCGGTGATGGCGCTTGAGGACCACGGCCTCGAGCCGGGCCACGGACCGGTTCTGGTCACAGGTGCCGCGGGCGGCGTGGGGTCGGTCGCCACCGCAATTCTCGCGAACCTCGGCTATGAGGTCGCTGGTGTCACCGGCCGCCCGGAAACCGCTGACTACCTGAAAACGCTTGGCGCAACCCAGATCGTGGCCCGCGAGGAGATCAACGAGACCACCAAGCGGCCGCTGGAAAGCGAATCCTGGGCGGGCTGCGTGGACGCCGTCGGCGGCGCCATGCTGGCGCGGGTGCTGGGGCAGATGAAATACGGTGCCTCGGTGGCGGCAGTCGGCCTGGCAGGCGGTGCCGGGCTGCCGGCGACCGTCATCCCCTTCCTGCTGCGCGGCGTGAACCTGCTGGGCATCGATTCGGTCATGCAGCCCTACGACAACCGTGTGCGCGCCTGGCAGCGGATTGCCAAGGACCTGCCAATGGACAAGCTGGACGCGATGATCCAGCCCGCTACACTCAGCGACTTGCCGCAACTGGGTGCGGATATCCTCAAAGGCCAGGTCAAGGGCCGCGTCGTGGTGGACGTCAACGCCTAAATCCTTATAATAAATTGCATCTACCGGATGAACGCGCGGCGCTGTCCGCGCGTTTTTCATGTGTGCCGCGGCTCTTCCGCGGACCAGAGGGACGGAGCATTGCCGCAATTGCGCGGCCTCTGCAGCGCTCCGCCCGGTGCTCTTCCGGCCCCGCGCCGGCGGTGCATATAATTTGAAGCAAGAGGAGGGAGACCGTGTATTCCAAAATCATGGTGCCCGTCGATCTGGCCCACGCCGACCGCCTTGAGCGGGCGCTGAAAATGGCATCGGATCTCGCGCATCTCTACAACGCAGAAGTGATTTTCGTGGGGGTAACCTCACCCCAGCCCAGCAAGGTGGCGCATAACCCGCAGGAATATGCGGCAAAACTCGATGAGTTCGCGTCCGGCCAGGCAGCCAAGCACAGCATTACCGCTTCGGGCCATGCCATTGTCAGCCACGATCCGGCGGTGGACCTGGATGCCACCCTGGTTAAGGCCTGCAGCGATACCGGGGCCGGGCTGATCGTGATGGCAAGCCATGTTCCCAGCGTGAGCGATTATCTGTTCCACGCCCACGGCGGGCGCGTGGCCGAGAAGGCACCGGTATCGGTGCTGGTCGTTCGTGAAAGCTGACCGTGGGGGTCCTTTAAAAGCGCAGGCGCCAGCTTGCGGGGCCAAAGAGTATTGGGCCGAAGTTTACAGGGAAGGAGGCCGCAATGGCTGACGAAACCACAAATCAGGGTATCCCCGCCCCGGAAGGCGAAGCGGATATCATCGATACCGAATACGAGATCGGGCAGGATAACATCGAAACTCAGATCGGCCCGTTCGGTGTCGACATCCACAACCCGGTGTTCCTGGTCTCAGGCCTCGTCATCGTGGCCTTCGTGTTCTACGCGCTGGCGCTGCCGGAGCAGGCGGGCGCATTCTTCAACTGGCTGCGCCCGACGGTGACCAGCACCTTTGACTGGTTCTTCTTCGGCGCGGCAGACCTGTTCGTGCTGTTCTGCCTGTTTCTGATCGTCTCCCCCTGGGGCAGCGTGCGGCTGGGCGGCAATGAGGCAACGCCGGATTACACCTACATGGGCTGGTTCGCGATGCTGTTCGCGGCGGGTATGGGCATTGGCCTGATGTTCTATGGCGTCAGCGAGCCGATGAGCCACTTCTCCACCGCGTTTGGCGGCACGGCCGAGCCGGAGGGCGGCGGTGCCCGCTCTGACTGGGCTCCGCTGGGCGCAGCTGCCGGGAATGAGGCGGAGGCTGTGCGCCTGGGCATGGCGGCAACGATCTTCCATTGGGGGCTGCACCCTTGGGCGATCTACGCCATCGTGGCACTGGCGCTGGCGCTGTTCACTTATAACAAGGGCCTGCCGCTCACCATCCGCTCAGCCTTTTACCCGATCTTCGGGGAGCGTGTCTGGGGCTGGACCGGCCATATCATCGACATCCTGGCGGTCTTCGCCACGCTGTTCGGTCTTGCCACCTCGCTGGGGTTCGGGGCGACGCAGGCGAATGCCGGCCTGAATGAGCTGTTCGGGGTGCCGATGGGTGCCACCACAGAGGTGATCCTGATTTCCGCGATCACGGCGGTTGCCCTGATCTCGGTGCTGCGCGGCCTGGACGGCGGCGTCAAGGTGCTATCGGAAATCAACATGGGGCTGGCTTTTCTGCTGCTGGTCTTCGTGCTGCTGGCCGGACCCACCGTGGCGATCCTGACGGGGTTTGCCACCAGCCTGGTGGCCTACATCGAATACCTGCCCGCATTGTCGAACCCGATCGGGCGCGAGGACGTGAACTTCAGCCAGGGCTGGACCGCCTTCTACTGGGCCTGGTGGATCAGCTGGTCGCCGTTTGTGGGCATGTTCATCGCCCGCGTCAGCCGTGGCCGCACGGTGCGGGAGTTCGTGATCTGCGTGCTGCTGATCCCGAGCCTTGTCTGCGTGCTGTGGATGAGCGTCTTTGGCGGCACCGCGATCCATCAGGTGCTGGCCGACGGCTTCACCGGGGCGCAGGACGCGTCGCTGGAACTCAAGCTGTTCAAGATGCTGGGTGAGCTGCCGCTGGCCGGGATCACTTCCTTTGTCGGGATCGTGCTGGTGGTCGTGTTCTTCGTGACCTCGTCCGACTCCGGCTCGCTGGTGATCGACACCATTACCGCAGGCGGCAAGGTCGATGCGCCGGTGCCGCAGCGGGTGTTCTGGTGCATCTTCGAGGGTGCCGTTGCCATCGTGCTGCTGCTGGGCGGCGGTCTGGCGGCGCTGCAGGCGATGGTGATCTCCACCGGATTGCCGTTCACCGTGGTTCTGCTGCTGATGTGCTGG
Organism: Leisingera sp.; assembly: GCF_982940295.1. Classification (NCBI taxonomy): domain Bacteria; kingdom Pseudomonadati; phylum Pseudomonadota; class Alphaproteobacteria; order Rhodobacterales; family Roseobacteraceae; genus Leisingera; species Leisingera sp. The sequence continues at coordinate 73,901 of NZ_CEYXRG010000003.1, read as the reverse complement.
GCAATCTTCCGCGGGCTGCTGACCGAAGCGCGCTGAGGCATCTTCAGAAAACGGCAAAACGCCCCGGCCGTGCAGCCGGGGCGTTTTGCGTTGTCAGCCGTTGTACTTGAAGAACCCGAGCGAGTTGCCGTCCGGGTCGGTGGCATAGAAAAACCGCCCCGGCGGGATGGCGATGGTCTCCGACACCACCTTGCCGCCGGCATCTGTGACCCGTTCCATCACATCCTCCAGTTCGCCCTCGGCCGCCAGGTGCAGTGTCGGGCCGCGGCCGTCGCCCGCGGGTTTTCCGGGGTAGAGATGCAGCGCGATGCCGGCCGCCTGATCGGCGGGCTTGAACATCGCAATCGGGTTGGGGCCGCTGGTGTCGATGCTCAGGTCCGCACCAGTGACCTTGGAATAAAACGTCACTGCCGCGTCCAGATCGCTCACGGGCAGCTCGCCCCAGACCAGGAAATCCTTGGGAGTAAAGGCCATGTCAAATCCTCCATGTTTGCCTGGGGGGCAAGGTCTCATGCCCTGTTGCCAGTTTCTGGCATCAGCCTGCGGGCTTGACCGCCGCGGCGCCGGGACGCTATCACGCTTGCGTCCTGAGCCGGGAATTCCGGCTTGCAGGGCTGCCTGCGATCCCTCAATCCTTGTGCGGGAGCGCGGCTCGGCTGGAAGACCTGCCATGTTCGGGGAGATCCCTGGCATGTGCCGGCCTTCCCATCGGACCGCAGCGATTGAGGAGAGATTTGCAATGACTGCTTTGGATATTGATTTCGTCCGGGCCCAGTTTCCGGCCTTTGCCGAACCCAGCCTTCAGGGCCAGGCGTTTTTTGAAAACGCGGGCGGCTCTTACACCTGCCGCCAGGTGATTGACCGGCTCACCCGGTTTTACACCCAGCGCAAGGTGCAGCCCTACGCGCCCTATGAGGCCTCGCGCCTGGCAGGCGAGGAGATGGACGAGGCCCGCGCCCGCCTGGCTGCCCTGATGGGCGTTGCCGCAGAGGAGCTGAGCTTTGGCCCCTCGACCACCCAGAACACCTATGTGCTGGCTCAGGCGTTCAGGAAGTTCATGAAACCGGGCGAGGCCATCATCGTCACCAACCAGGACCACGAGGCCAACAGCGGCCCCTGGCGGCGGCTGGCAGAGGAGGGGATTGAGGTCCGCGAGTGGCAGATCGACCCGCAGACCGGCCATCTGGACCTGGCGCAGCTGGAAACCCTGCTGGACGAAAACGTCCGCCTGGTCTGCTTCCCGCATTGCTCCAACGTGGTGGGGGAGATCAACCCGGTGGCAGAGATCACTGCGATGGCCCACGCCGCAGGCGCCTTTGTCTGTGTTGACGGCGTCTCCTACGCGCCGCACGGGCTGCCCAATGTGGATGACCTCGGCGCCGATATCTACCTGTTCTCCGCCTACAAAACTTATGGGCCGCATCAGGGCATCATGGTCATCCGCAAGGCGCTGGGCGAGCTGCTGCCGAACCAGGCACATTACTTCAACGCCGGTAGCCTCTACAAACGCTTCACCCCGGCAGGCCCGGACCACGCCCAGGTGGCGGCCTCTGCCGGTATGGCGGATTACGCTGAGGCGCTGGCGTCCCATCATGGCCACGCGGGCACCGCTGCGGAAACCGGCGCCTTTGTCCACGACCTGATGCGCGCGCATGAGGTGAAGCTGCTGCAGCCGCTGCTGAACGCTGTGAAGGACCGCAATGATGTCCGCCTGCTGGGGCCGTCCACTGCCGAAAACCGCGCGCCGACGGTTGCCCTGGCACTGAACCGTGCCGCGGAACCGGTGGCCGCCCAGCTGGCAGAATTTGGCATCATGGCCGGCGGCGGCGATTTCTACGCCGTCCGCGCGCTGGAGGGGATGGGCATTGATCCAGCCCAAGGCGTGCTGCGTATCAGTTTCACCCACTACACGTCCGAAGCCGAGGTCGCCAAGCTGATCGAGGCGCTGGACCGGGTGCTGTAACGCGAACTGGACAAGGAAATCGACATGAGCAGCCGTCCCCCGGTGATTTGGTGGATCAGGCGTGATCTCCGCCTGTGTGACAACCCGTCCCTGACGGCTGCCGTGAACAGCGGCGCCCCTGTCCTTCCTGTCTACATCCTGGACGATCAGGATGAGACGCTGGGCGCCGCCCCCAAATTCCGTCTCGGCCTGGGGCTGGAGCACTTCGGACGGCAACTGGCCAAGGCAGGCTCCCGCCTGATCCTGCGCCGCGGCAAGGCGCTGGAGGTGTTGCGGGATCTGATCGAAGAAACCGGTGCAGGGGCCGTGCACTGGTCCCGTCTCTACGACCCGCAGGCCATCGCCCGGGACAGCGAAATCAAGCAGCAGCTCAAGGAGCAGGGCGTCGAGGTCAGATCCCACGGGGGCCGGCTGCTGTTCGAACCCTGGACGGCAGAGACCAAGGCCGGCGGCATGTTCAAGGTCTACACCCCGTTCTGGAAGGCGGTGCGGGGCCGTGATGCGGACAGCCTGCGGCCCGCGCCAGCAAAACTGCAGGCACCGGACATCTGGCCCGCCAGTGAGGATTTGGCCGATTGGCAGATGGGCGCCGCAATGCGCCGCGGCGCGGATGTGGTGGCCCGTTACTGCCGGGTGGGAGAAGCGGCAGCACAGGACCGGCTGGACGCGTTCCTGGAAGACAAGGTGGACGCCTATAAGGCCCGCCGCGATTTCCCGGGCGAGGACGCCACCTCCGGCCTGTCGGAAAACCTCGCTTGGGGCGAGATCAGCCCGCACCGCATGTGGCGCCAGGGCCGCGCAGCGCTGGAACGCGGCAGCCAGGGGGCTGAACACTTCCTGAAAGAGATCGTCTGGCGCGAGTTTGCCTATCACCTGATGTACAACTCGCCGCACATCCTGACGGACAGCTGGCGCGAGGAATGGCAGGCCTTCCCCTGGTCGCAGGACATCACCCCGCAGGTGCAGGCCTGGCGGCGCGGGCAGACAGGTTACGGCTTTGTCGATGCTGCCATGCGGGAGCTGTACGTCACCGGCAAGATGCACAACCGGGCCCGGATGATCGCCGCAAGTTTTCTCACCAAGCATCTGATGGCGCACTGGAAAATCGGCATGGACTGGTTTGCGGATACTTTGGTGGACTGGGACCCGGCGTCCAATGCCATGGGCTGGCAATGGGTTGCAGGCTCCGGTCCCGATGCATCCCCCTTTTTCCGCGTCTTCAATCCGTCGGGGCAGCTGGAGAAATTCGACCCCGACGGCACCTACACCCGCCGCTGGATTGCCGAAGGCCAGGGACAGCCGCCGCAAACCGCACTGGACTTTTTCGACGCCACGCCGCTGTCCTGGCGCCTCGCGCCTGACGGTGCCCGCGCGGAGCCTGTTGTCATCCTGCAGGCCGGCCGGGAACGCGCGCTCACGGCCTATCACGAAGTCCGTGAAAACCGCTAACGCACAGTTTTCTTGCCAGAAAGCCCTCTGCGGCCTAGCTTTTCCCTGTAGCACTTCCGTATTTCGTACAGGGGGAAGCGTATGAAGTTCACGTCCGCTGAGGGACAGGAAAACCTGCCGCGCTACTTTGCAGCGGTGTTTGCCAGGATAAAGGCAATGGAAGTCGGGCAGCTGGATATCCACTTGCCGGACGGCCGCGTATTCTCCGCAAAAGGGCGCAACCCTGGCCCAGTGGCTGATCTGCACATCCACAACCCGGACTGCTTTGCCCGGCTGATCCGCGAAGGCGATCTGGGCTTTTCAGACGCCTACCTGGAAGGATGGTGGAGCACCTCGGATCTGCAAGCCTTCATGGATCTGGTCCATATGGGGGCCAACACTGTTTATGACGGCTTCCCGGGCAGCGGCCTGGCGCGCGCTTATGAACGGTTCCGCTTCTGGCTCCACCGCAACCACCGCCGCCAGGCGAAAAAGAACATCTCCTATCACTACGACCTGGGCAATGACTTCTATGGCCTGTGGCTGGACGACACGATGACCTACTCCAGCGCCCTTTTCCAAAGCGGTCAGGACAGCCTGGAAAAGGCGCAGACCGCCAAATACGCCTCGATGGTGGACCAGATGGGCGTGAAGCCCGGCGACCACGTGTTGGAGATCGGCTGCGGCTGGGGCGGCTTTGCCGAATATGCTGCCGGCCAGCGCGGGCTGCGGGTCACGGGGCTGACAATCAGTGAGGAACAGTTGAAGTTTGCCCGCGAAAGACTTGAAAGGGCTGGGCTTTCCGACCGGGTTGAGCTGCGGTTGCAGGATTACCGCGACTGCCGTGGCCAGTTCGACGGCATCGCCTCGATCGAAATGTTCGAGGCAGTTGGCGAGAAATACTGGCCCGCCTATTTCAGCACCATCCGCGACCGGCTGAAGCCCGGCGGCCAGGCCACCTTGCAGATCATCACCGTCGCCGACCGCCGCTGGGAGGTCTACCGCAAGGGGGTTGATTTCATCCAAAAGCACATCTTCCCGGGCGGTATGCTGCCGTCACCGAAGGTGCTGCGCGAGCAGGTGGAGAAGGCGGGCCTCGGCGTCGTGCGCTCGATCGAGTTCGGCGACAGCTACAACCAGACCCTGCGCCGCTGGCACGATACCTTCAACACCCGCTGGGACCAGATTTCCGGCATGGGCTTTGACGAGCGGTTCCACAAGATGTGGAACTTTTACCTCACTTCCTGCGCGGCCGCCTTTAAGACTGGAAATTGCGACGTGACGCAGATTACAGTTGCTCATCGCTGACTGAACTGCCGCACGGAACCTGACCGCATATGCCCACCGGAGCCCGACTGACCGCCGCAATTTGCCTGGGCCTGGTGGCGTTTTTCGTGTCCTTCCTGGTTATGCCGCTGATGCCGGAGGGCACAGATTTCGGCTATTTCGTGCATGTGAATGTGGTGCTGGGCCTGCTCTGCGGCTGGATTTTTATGGGCAGCCGGGCAGGCCGCGGCCTGGTCCCGGCTGTCAATAACGGCATCACCGGCATGGCGGTGATGGTCCTGTGGGCGCTGTTCATCCAGGGCGCCTGGGAGATGTTCCGCCTCGCCATGCGCCACCGCTACGACGGCCCGTTTGAGGCGCTGTCGGCGATCTTTGTCATTGCGCTGGATTATTTCTTTGTTATCGCTGTGCCATCCGTGCTGGTGCCCCTGGCCGTGGGCGGAGTGCTGGCGGGGCTTGCGACCGAAAACGCTTCCCGCCGCTGGCGCTGATAATAATTCATTAACAACAGGTTACCGACCGTGGCTAATCTCTTCTTCTTTGGCACGCTGCGCCATCTTCCTTTGCTCGAACTGGTACTCGGCCGCAGCGGCGCAGCGCTGAACGCGCAGGCTGCGAAATTGCCCGGGCACGGGGTCTACCAGGTCGCAGGGCAGCCGTTTCCGGCGATCGAGGAGCGTGCGGATGCCACCGCCAACGGCGTTCTGGTGCAGGACCTTTCGCCCGCCGATCAGGACGCACTCAACTTTTACGAGGGCGGCTTTGGCTACTCGCTGAAACCGGTCACCGTGCAGCTGGAGAATGGCCGCACGGCCCCGGCAGAGGTCTATTTCCCCGAACCCGGTCTGTGGCAGACGGCGGAGCCCTGGGACCTGGCGGCCTGGGTGCAGGAGTGGGGCGCGCTGTCCTTGCGCGCCGCCGAAGAGGTGATGGCCTACCACGGCCGTATGACCGCTGAGGAGGTGGCCCGCTGCTTCCCCACTGTCCGCCGCCGCGCCGCTGCCTGGCTGGCAGCCCAGGCGCGCCCGGGCGATCCGGAACATGACCTGTCCAAGGACGTGATCGTCCACAGCCACACCCGCGCTCATCTGAACTTCTTTGCGATGGAAGAGATGGAGCTGCAGTTCCGCCGCTACGACGGCAGCATGAGTCCGGTGGTGCACCGCTGTGCCTCGATGGCGGGCCATGCGGCGGTGGTGCTTCCCTATGACCCGGTCCGCGATCAGGTCCTGCTTGTGGAGCAATTCCGCGCACCCCCCTTCATGATGGGCGAAGCGCACCCCTGGATGTGGGAGCCGGTGGCGGGCGTGATCGACCCGGGCGAAACGCCGGAACAGACCGCCATCCGCGAGGCTCAGGAGGAGGCGGGCGTCACGGTTCAACGGCTGGAGCCGGTGGCCCAGGTCTATCCCTCCAGCGGGGCACTGGCAGAATTGATACATGTTTTCATTGGCATAACGGACCTTTCTGATGTCAATGGCGGCGGCGGAGTGGCAGGCGAGGGCGAGGACATCCGCAGCAAGATCCTGAGCTATGAAGAACTGATGCTGGGGGTGGACGGCCAGATCTATCAGGACATGCCGCTGGTGACCGCCGCGCTGTGGCTGGCACGCCACCGCACCCGGCTGCGCAACGCATTCTCCTGAGCCGCTTCCCGCCTTGTGAACGCCGGGACGCTTGGTTACATCTTGGGGAACAGATCGAAAGGGATACCATGCGCATTGCACGTGATCTGGCTGATGCCATCGGCCACACACCTCTTATCCGCCTGAACCGCGTCAGCGAAGAGACCGGCTGCGAGATCCTGGGCAAGGCTGAATTCATGAACCCGGGCCAGTCGGTCAAGGACCGCGCGGCGCTCTATATCATCAAGGATGCGGTGGCCCGCGGCCAGCTCAAGCCCGGCGGGACCATTGTTGAAGGCACCGCCGGCAACACCGGCATCGGCCTGGCCCTGGTGGGCGCGTCGATGGGTTTCAAGACAGTGATCGTGATCCCGGAAACCCAGTCCGAAGAAAAGAAGGACATGCTGCGCCTGGCGGGCGCCCAGCTGGTCCAGGTGCCTGCGGCGCCCTACAAAAACCCCAACAACTACGTGCGCTATTCCCAGCGCCTCGCGGAAAAACTGGCTCAGACGGAGCCGAATGGCGCGATCTGGGCCAACCAGTTCGACAATGTCGCCAACCGGCAGGCCCACGTGGAAACCACCGGCCCGGAAATCTGGGAGCAGACCGGCGGCAAGGTCGATGGCTTTGTCTGCGCCGTGGGCTCTGGCGGCACCCTGGCAGGCGTGGCCGAAGCGCTGCAGCCCAAGGGCGTGAAGATCGGACTGGCCGATCCGCTGGGGGCTGCGCTTTATTCCTATTACACAACTGGCGAGCTGGCCTCTGAGGGCAGTTCGATCACTGAGGGCATCGGCCAGGGCCGGATCACCAAGAACCTGGAAGGCTTCACGCCTGATTACAGCTATCAGGTGCCGGATGGCGAGGCGCTGCCGTATGTCTTTGACCTGCTGCATGAGGAAGGCCTGGTGCTGGGCGGCTCCTCTGGCATTAACATTGCAGGCGCTGTGCGTATGGCCAAGGACATGGGCCCGGGCAAAACCATCGTCACCGTTCTGTGCGACTATGGCACCCGCTACCAGTCCAAGCTGTTCAATCCGGATTTCCTGCGGGAGAAAGACCTGCCGGTGCCGGATTGGATGACCCATACGCCTGCGTCGATCCCCGGCGTTTTTGAGGACGTATGACACCTTTCATAACCGCGTTGCGGACTGTTTTGCTGGGGCTGGCCCTTGTGGCCGGCCTCGCTATGCCTGCCCTGGCGCAGCTGAATGCTGAATCCCGGGCTGTTTACCAGGACTGGCTCAAGACCGCGAACCGTGCGGAAGACGTGATCGACGCCAGGCGGGCCTCCAGCGCCGCGCTGGAGACCCTGCGCCAGGAGCTGGCGCGCTACCGCCAGAACTTCCTGGACGCGCGCACCGAAAACGGCGACCGCCTCCAGACGCTGGAAGGCCAGCTTGCCGCCCTGGGCGAGCCGCCCGCAGAGGGCGAGAGCGAGCCCGAAGACATCGCACAGCTGCGCAGTTCGCTGGAACAGCAGCTGAAGGATCTCAAGGTTCCGCGTATTGTGGCGGAGGAAGCCTTCAGCCGCGCCAACGGCCTTATCGCCGAAATCGACAAGATCATCCGCGAACGCCGCACCCGCAAGCTGCTGGAGCGCGGGCCGTCGCCGCTCAATCCTGAAAACTGGCCCGGTGCGTGGCGCACTCTGTCGCGGTCTGCCGGCTCACTGCTGAATGAAACCGCCTCGCGCATCGGCAGCGCCACCACTGCCGAGCGGGTGCAGAACAGCTTGCCCGCCTTGATTCTGCTGCTGGCGACTTCCGCGCTGCTGCTGCTGCGCGGCCGGCCCTGGGCCCATGCAGCAGGCGACTACCTGCGCCAGTTCGGCAGCAGCGGCCGCGGCGTCTGGGGCTTTGTCGTCTCGCTGCTTGAGGTGATCCTGCCGTTTATCGGCATCCTCTTGCTGGTGGCGGCGGTGGACCTGTCCGGCATCCTCGGGTTCCGCGGCTCTGTGCTGCTGGACTATCTGCCGGGCTGGGCGCTGCTGATCCTCTCTTTTCACTGGCTGGGCAACCAGCTGTTCTCCGGCCGGATCGAAAACGATCTGGTGCCGGTGCAGGAGGGGCGCCTCAATGAAACCCGGCTGATGGTCGATATCCTGGCGGTGATCCTGGTTCTGCAGGATGCGCTGACCCTGATGGAGAACATCGACAGCATCCCGGCAGAGGCCCATGCGGTCGCCAGCTTCCCGCTGATTATGGCCGCGGCCCTGGTGCTGCTGCGCCTGCACCGGATCGGCGCCAAACGCCGCCAGCAGCAGAGCGAAGACGAAGCCGATGACGATGGCGCCATCGCAGCCGGTGCGAACCGGGTGATGACGCTGGTGCGCCGCGCCGTCTATCTGCTGGGCTTTGTGTCGCCGGTGCTGGCGGCCTTTGGCTACGTGAACGCGGCTGAGGCGCTGATCTATCCGGCGGTTTCCACCTTGGCGCTGCTGGCCGCCCTCTTGGTGCTGCAGCGCTTCCTGGGCGACGTCTACGGCTGGCTGTCCGGCAAAGGGTCAGAGGCACGGGATTCGCTGTTTGCCGTGATCATCGGTTTCCTGCTGGTCACCCTGGCACTGCCGCTGCTGGCGCTGATCTGGGGCGCGCGGGTGGCCGACCTGACAGAGCTGTGGTCGCGGTTCCTGGAAGGCTTTCAGATCGGCGGCACCCGGATTTCACCCACGGCCTTTCTGACCTTTGCCCTGGTTTTTGCCGTTGGCTATGCGCTGACGCGTCTGGTGCAGGGGAGCTTGCGCAACTCGCTGCTGCCCAAAACCAAGATCGATCCGGGCGGCCAGAACGCGATCACCTCGGGGCTTGGCTACGTCGGCATCTTCCTGGCGGCGGTGGTTGCAATCTCTATGGCGGGACTCGACCTCTCATCGCTCGCCATCGTCGCCGGTGCGCTGTCGGTCGGCATCGGTTTCGGCCTGCAGACGATCGTGTCCAACTTCGTCTCCGGCATCATCCTGCTGATCGAACGCCCGGTCTCCAAGGGCGACTGGATCGAGGTCGGCGGGCTGATGGGCTATGTCCGCGACATCTCGGTGCGCTCGACCCGGATTGAGACCTTCGACCGCACCGATGTGATCGTGCCGAACTCCGACCTGATTTCCGGCACCGTCACCAACTACACCCGCGGCAACACCGTGGGCCGGGTGATCGTGCCGGTGGGCGTCGCCTATGGCACCGACCCGCGCAAGGTAGAGGCGATCCTGGCCGAGATCGCCAAGGGCCATCCGATGGTGCTGCTGAACCCCGCGCCCTCGGTGGTGTTCCAGGGCTTCGGCGCCGATTCCCTCGATTTCGAGATACGCGCCATCCTGCGCGACGTGAACTGGGTGCTGTCGGTGAAATCCGACATGAACTACGAAATCGCCAAACGGTTCCAGGAAGAAGGGATCGAGATCCCCTTCATGCAGCGCGACATCTGGATCCGCAACCCGGAGGCGCTGGCCCAGGCCACGGCAGCCCCTGGCGCAGAGGAGCCGGCAAGCACCCCGGCCTCCGCCCCCGCGGCTGCTTCCGTCAAGGCTCCGCCGAAGCCGGATCTGGACGATCTGCAACAAGACCCCGGCGAGGATGCCGATGGAGACGGAGATGGAGATTCAGATGCCGACAAGTGACCTGCTGTTCCGCAAGGATGCCTATGCCCGCATGACCGAGGCCGAGGTCCTGGCCCATACGGAGCAGGGCGGCATCATCCTGGACCGCACGCTGTTCTATGCCACCGGCGGAGGCCAGCCCGGCGACAGCGGCAAACTGTTGTGGGCCGAAGGGCAGTGCACCATCGCCACCACGGTCAAAGGGGATGAGGCCGCGGTGGTGCTTGTGCCACAGGACGGCTCCGCCCTGCCTCCCGCGGGCACCACAGTGACCCAGGTGCTCGACTGGGACCGCCGCTACGGCCACATGCGGGTGCACACGGCGCTGCATCTCTTGTCTGTGGTGATCCCGCTGGAGGTCACCGGCGGGTCGATCAGCGAAGCCAAGGGCCGGCTCGATTTCAACATGCCAGAGGCTCCGGAAGACAAGCAGGCGCTGCAGGACCAGCTGCAGGCGCTGATCGACCGCGATCTGGAGGTGAGTGAGGACTGGATCACCGACGCCGAACTCGACGCCAATCCGCAGCTTGTAAAAAACATGTCGGTCTCACCGCCGCGCGGCGCAGGTCAGGTGCGGCTGGTGCGCATCGGCACCGCAGATGAGCAGATTGATCTCCAGCCCTGCGGCGGCACCCACGTCAAACGCACCGGCGAGATCGGGAAAATCCGCCTCGGCAAGGTGGAAAAAAAGGGCAAGCAGAACCGCCACGTCTACCTGCATTTGGAGGTCTGAAAAAGATTGGGGGGAAGGTGCATTTTTTGCCATTTCGGCTCTTGCAATTCCCCCTCCAATCCTTCAAAAGCCCCCTCAACGGAGAGGTGGCCGAGTGGTCGAAGGCGCACGCCTGGAAAGTGTGTAGGCGGGAAACCGTCTCCAGGGTTCGAATCCCTGTCTCTCCGCCATAACCCCGCAAATAGGTTTGGATAACAGGCTGGTGCCGGTGCCAGTCGTCCGGTTGGACAGCCGGCGTGACCCGTTTGCGGGCAGGATCAGTTCGGCCGGACGGCCACAAGAACGACACCCAGTTCCTCTTCCAGTTCCTGCAGTTTCTTCAGCTGGTCTTCCGGCAGCGAAGCACTATCCGCCTCAACCTCGGCCAGCGCCACAACAGGGCTTCCGATATCCTTTTCCAGAGCCCGGATCGCGTTGAGCTTCTCAGTTTCAAGCGAGGCGAGGGGGTACAGCATTGTGATCTCCTGTCTGTTGATGAGGCTGAGTATAGCCCGTTTTCTATGGAGCGGGCTGATTGATTTCAGGCCGGGCCGCGTATTGGCTGGAGCAGCCGGGGCGGGCACCGGGTCTGCGGCACCCAGGTATCGCGGGTTTGTATAAAGTCTTCAGCGGATTTTGCTTTCGGGATGGGCCGCTTCGGCTGCCCGGCCCGGGCTTTGATTCGAATGCGCGGACGGGCCGGGCTGCCGCCCTGTGGAAACAAACTCAGAAATTTCCGGGAATTGAAACCAAATCCAGCCCCTTTGCCGCAGCCGTGCCGGACAAACACGGCGGAACAAAGGCGTGACCTGATCCTTCGCGGGTGTTTCGAATATGGAAACAAATCTGGGCTAATCCGGCAGTTGAATGCTAAATTTGGCATATTTCGACAAGTTGCAGCGCGTTTAATTTTCTGAAGTGGAAACAATGCGGGCTCGGGCAGTCTATGAACCGGCCGCTGCTGCCCGGCGGATATCCGTAATGTGAGGAATTTTAGGCAATTTTTTGGCTTTGAGGGCAGGGGTGCCTAAAGTATGCATGGATTAGCCCATTTGGGGGGGCGAGTTCTGCGAGCTGCTGGACTGTGGTGGACTGCTGAAGATTTAAACAAGTCCCGGTGCCGTTTTTCACGGGCACACCACTGATCAGAAAGCTGATGCTTACCGATTGCGCGCTGTTCAGGCGCGCAAACCAGGGCGTTCGCGTTCTGGCTCCCAATCCGCGTGGGCTGGTGTTTTGACTGCGGCAGGCCGCATGGCTGTGCGGCTGTCCGGCGGACCCGGCAGATGGGGTTTTTCGCCTGACCGGTGAGGAAAGGGTAATGACAATGAGTGACGAACAGCCGAATCCGGCACTGGACGGGATCGTAGAGGGCACGTCAGGCGACGACCGGATTGACGCCGCCTATACCGGCGATCCGGAAGGCGACATGGTCGACAACGCCGATGCCATCGACCCGGCGGCAGGTCCGGATGATGATGTCATTCTCGGCGGCGCCGGTAATGACAGCATCTATGCAGGCGCAGGCGACGACACGGTTGACGGCGGCAGCGGTGACGATCTGATCCTCGGCGACGGTGTGTCCGGCGTCCCGGACTCGGTCACCATCACGATCGACGGCTCCACCGCGGGGATCGTAAATCAGCTGTTCGCCTACACCATCGACCCGGACACCGGCGAGATCAGCAATGTGGTGGTCCTGACAGATAACGCCAATGGCAACATTGGCCGCAGTTTCACCTACGACGCACCCGAAGGCGCCATTGTCGGTGTTGGCATCTCCAACGCCAAGGGCACATACTATTCCTCGGGTTACGGCAGCAATGCCGGGTTGAACCCCGATGGGCTGGTCCATACCCAGGGCTTTGGCCAGAACCCGGACGGGTCCGTGCAGATCGGCTTTGAAGATCTGCCCGGCCTTGGCGACCGGGATTTCGACGACATCACGCTGACTGTCGATCTGGGCACCTCGGGCACCACCTTTGACAACACCCATTACGACTATTCCTCCGATCCGCGGGATCCGGTGGTTCCGGGAGATGACTCGCTGACTGGCGGCGAGGGCGACGACACCATCCTGGGCGGCGGCGGCAACGACACAATCGACGGCGGCGACGGTGCGGACTCGGTGGACGGCGGCAGCGGTGACGATGTGATCGACACCTCCAAGGACAGCGGTGTGCCGCTGCCGGACCGCGGTTTTCCGGGCTACACCGGCACCGACCCGGACATCCCCTTTATTCCGGCGGATGCGGACCCGTCCGACGACATGGATACGGTGCTGGGCGGGGCCGGCAATGACACCATCTCGACGGGCGACGATGCCGATCTGATCGACGGCGGCACCGGCATGGATGTGATCGACGGCGGCATCGACGACGACACCATCGACGGCGGCGCGGATGCGGATGTGATCACCGGCAGCGAGGGTTCGGACTCTATCCTCGGCGGCAGCGGCGATGACACCATCTTCGGCGGCCTGAACCCGGCATTCCCGGACGGGCTGAACATCACCGATGACGGCAGCGACGGCCGCCCGGCGGATCCGGACCCCACCAACGGTATGGACACCATCTACGGCGGTTCCGGCAATGACCTGATCTATGGCCAGGATGACGATGACGAAATCCATGGCGGCACCGGAGACGATACGATCGACGCAGGCATCGACGACGACCTCGTCGATGGCGGTGCCGGCAATGATCTGATCACCGGCGGCCACGGGGCGGACACCCTGTCGGGCGGTGATGGCCGCGACACCTTCCTCGGCGGCACCGCCGGCGACGTTGTGGATGGCGGCTCAGGCGGTGATGACTTCGACACGCTGGACCTGACCGGCTCCGGCCCGTTTGAGCTGACCGGCGTCACCGAGGATGCGGATGGCAACAGCATCTCCGGCACCGTCAACTTCCTGGACGGCGACGGAGCCGTGACCGGCTCGATGACCTTTGGCGAGATCGAGCAGATCATTCCCTGCTTCACGCCGGGCACGCTGATCGCCACCCCGCAGGGCGAGCGCCTGGTCGAGGACCTGCAAGCCGGCGACCGGGTGATCACCCGCGACAATGGCATCCAGGAAATCCGCTGGATCGCGGCGCGCACGCTGGAGGGAGCCGATCTGGCCTCCGCTTCGCATCTGCAGCCGGTGCTGATCCGCAAAGGCGCCTTGGGCAACGGCCTGCCGGAGCGCGACATGATGGTCAGCCCCAATCACCGGGTGCTGGTCGCCAACGACAAGACCGCGCTGTACTTCGAGGACCGCGAGGTTCTGGTGGCTGCCAAGCATCTGACCGGGCTGGCTGGTGTCGATCGGGTGGAGGTGTCCAAGGTCACCTACATTCACTTCATGTTCGACCAGCATGAGGTTGTGCTGTCGGACGGTGCCTGGACCGAAAGCTTCCAGCCCGGCGACCACTCCCTGCGCGGTTTGGACAATGCCCAGCGCAACGAGCTGTTTGAGCTGTTTCCGGAATTGAAATCGGAACAAGGCCGCGCGGCCTATACCGCGGCGCGCCGGTCACTGCGCAAACACGAGGCGCATTTGCTTGTGCATTGAGAGATGCGGCTGCCGTTTGGGGGAATGGCAGATAAGAGCGAAGCGCAGGAAGGCAGGGCCTTGTGCCCTGCCTTCTCTGATTCAGCGGCGCGGGTCAGCGGCGGCGGCGCCAGGCGGCCCAGTCTTCAGGCGTGTCCAGGTCGCTAAGCGCGTGACGGCCGGGCAGGGCAACCATCTGCACGGTTTCCTGTTTCAGCAGGCTGCGGGCCCCTTGATCGCCGCTGAGTGCCTGCAAGGCCGCGAAGCAGCGGCTGGGAAACAGCACCGGATGGCCCGGGGTTCCGTCCTCGGCTGAGGCGCGAACGATGGGGCTTTCAGCTCCGTGGAAATGCGCAGCAAGGTGCAGCATGTCCTGGGTCTCCACCTCCGGCATGTCGGCGGGCAGGATCATCACGCCGCCGCACCCCTTGGGCAGCGCCGCGACCCCGCGGCGGATCGAGGCGGCCATGCCTTCGTCCGCGTCCGGGACTGGAACGGGTGTTGCTGTGCCAATGGCAGCTGCGCGGGGATGAGCCGTGCCGGGCACTGTCACAAAGACCGGCAGTCCGGTCAGTGCGGCGCGGCGGCAGACCAGGGACAGGAGAGGCTGGCCGACCACGTCCTCCATCAGCTTGTCACGGCCCTGCATCCGCGAGGATGCACCGGCGGCGAGCAGGAGAATGGCGATGGCGGTCATGCGATTCCGGTCCTTGGTTCCTGGCCGCAATGGCGGATGCCTCCGGCGGGAGTATTTTTGCAAAGATGAAGAGCGGGGGCCAGAAAATATGAGGTCCGGGAAAGGTCATAAGAGATGACCGAATGTTTCGCGCGCGAAACATTCGGGTAACGGTGCTGACGTTTGTGTTGCGCAAGTGCCGCGGCGTCAGCGTTCTCTCCCGTGGCAACGGGGCGGGTTCAGGTCAGGTACACTGACCTGAACCCCGTGTTTTTCAGTCTCAGCCGCGCATCCGGGCGCCGTCGGCGTCAAACAGCGGCTGGGTGATGAGGCGGGCCTTGTGCATCTTGCCGAGGATTTCGATTTCCACTTCCAGGTTTTCTCTGGCTGTCCCCGTGGGGACAAACCCCAGCGCAATGGATTTCTGCGCGTGGTGCGAATAGCCGCCTGAGGTGCAGAAGCCCACGACCGCGCCGTCGAGCCAGATCGGCTCATAGGCGACCACATCAGCATCGTCTGCTTCGACTTCAAAGGCGCAGAGCTGCCGGGCGGGGCCTGCCTCACGTTCGGCCTCAGCTGCGGCGCGGCCGATGAAATCCGCCTCCTTCTTGAAGGAGATGAAGCGGTCCAGTCCGGTCTCTGCGGCGGTGTAGTCGGGCGAAAACTCCCGCAGCCAGGAGCCGAAAAATTTGTCCAGGCGCAGCGACATCATCGCCCGCATGCCGAAGGGCTTCATGCCGTGCGGCTGGCCTGCGGTCCAGAGCACGTCCCACAGGGCCCGCTGGCTGGGCAGGTCGCAATAGATCTCATACCCCAGATCGCCGGTGTAGCTGACACGCTGCACGATGCAGTCGGCCATGCCCACGGTCAGGCGGCGCACATCCATGAAGCGCATGTCCGAGATGTCCTGACGGGTGCAGGCTTGCAGGACTTCGCGGGCCTTGGGGCCTGCGATCTGGAAGCCGTTGCGGGTGTCGGAGATGTTTTCGAGGGACACACCTTCGTTCAGGTTCTGCAGGAACCAGCGCATGTGGTATGCCTGCGAGCCATAGGAAGCGGTGAGCTGGAATTCTTCTTCCGAGAGGCAGGAGATAGTGAAATCGCCGATCAGGCGGCCCTTGGGCGACAGCATCGGGGTCAGCGACAGGCGGCCCGGCTGCGGCACCCGGCCGGCCATGATGCGGTCGAGCCAAGCGCGGGCGCCGGTGCCTTTGACCAGGTACTTGCCGAAGTTGTGGACCTCGTTAATGCCGACGTTTTCGCGCACGGCTTTGACCTCGCGCGCGGTGGCGTCAAAGGCGTTGGAACGGCGGAAGGACGGGGTCTCATACCGCGGCTCGTCCCCTTCGGCGAAGTAGTTCGGGACCTCCATGCCGTATTGCGCGCCCCAGACGGCGCCCATGCCGTCAAAGATGTCGTACATCGGGGTGGTGCGGAACGGGCGGGCCGCGGGCAGCTCCTCGTTCGGGTAGGCGATGGAGAAGCGTTTCTGATAGTTTTCAATGACTTTCGGGCGGGTGTAGCCCGGGGTGATCCAGTCGCCAAAGCGGGCGCAGTCCATCGCGAAGGTGTCGCGCTCGCATTCGCCCTCGACCATCCACTGGGCCAGCATCAGGCCGACGCCGCCGCCCTGGGAGAAGCCGGCCATCACGGCGCAGGCGGACCAGTAGTTGCGCATGCCGGGCACCGGGCCGACCAGCGGGTTGCCGTCGGGGGCAAAGGTGAAGGGGCCGTGGATTACGGATTTGACGCCTGCGGCCTCCAGCGCCGGGAAGCGTTTGTAGGCAAAGGCGATGGAATCCTCGATCTTGTCGAAGTCATCAGGCAGCAGCTCGTGGCCGAAGTCCCAGGGGGTGCCATCCACCGCCCAGGGTTTGCAGGGCTGTTCGTAGAAGCCGATGCAGAGGCCGCGGCCCTCTTGCCGCAGGTAGCTTTCGCCGGCCGGGTCCATCACATGCGGATGCTCGCCGCCGCCGTCGATGATTTCGGCGATCATCGGCACCTCGTCGGTGACGATATACTGGTGTTCCATCGGGTGCAGCGGGAAATAGGCACCGGCCATGGCGCCGACCTCGCGCGCCCAGAGGCCGCCTGCGTTGACGACGTGTTCCGCGTGGATGGTGCCCTTGTTCGTCACCACATCCCAGGTGCCGTCAGGGCGCTGGTTGGTCTCGATCACCTTGCAGTGGGTTTCGATCGTGGCACCGCCCATGCGCGCGGCCTTGGCGTAGGCGTGGGTGGTGCCGGAGGGGTCGAGGTGGCCGTCGAGCGGGTCATACAACCCGCCGATGATTCCGTCCACGTTGGTGACCGGGGCGATTTTCTTGATTTCTTCGGGGGAGACGATTTCGGTCTCCAGCCCCATGAAGCGGTGCTTGGCGCGCTCCGCCTTCAGCATGTCGAAGCGTTCTTGGGTCTCGGCCAGGGTGACGCCGCCGACGTGGTGGAGGCCGCAGGACATGCCGGTGATCTCTTCCAGCTCTTTATAGAGCTTGATGGTGTAGCCCTGCAGCGCCGCCATGTTGGTGTCGCCGTTGAGCGTATGAAAACCGCCCGCCGCGTGCCAGGTGGAGCCGGAGGTGAGCTCCGAGCGTTCGATCAGCATGACGTCGGACCAGCCGAGCTTGGTCAGGTGGTAGAGGACAGAGCAGCCGACGACGCCGCCGCCGATCACTGCCACGCGGGTGGTGGTTTTCATATGGGCCTCCCTGAATAGGTGTTTCCCGCATTCTGTACAGAAGTGAACAGTAGTCCAGAAGAAAAACGGCACGGTATGCCGCTTCCAGGCCGTCTGCGCTGCTCAGGGTTATTCAGAGGTGCGGAAGCGGCTGTTCTGGATGATGAAAATCGCCGTCAGCGGGGCTGCCAGGAGAATGACGCCAACCGTGATCAGCAACATGCCAAGCTGGGAGTAATCCGCCGGGGTGGTGATGTTGCCTGCCGAATCTGTGACCTTGCGCGTGACCACAAAGATCTCGTTCAGGTATTTGGTGCCCAGGCTGGAGGCTGAGAGGGCCAGATTGGTGAAGGAGGCCATGACGGCAAAGAAGGTCGCCTTGAGCCCCGAAGGCGCGTTGCGGGCGATCCAGGCGAGCATCGGGATCATCGCGACCTGGCCCAGCGGCGATTCCACGGCGGTGTCGACGATTGCGATGAAGCGGGCATCCACCACGCCGCCGGTCATCGCAGCGGTCCAGTGGTGGGCGCCGTAGTAGAGCGCGATGTTGGGCAGGCTGAGGACCGCCTCGGTTATCGCCAGGAAGGCAACGATCCAAGCGATCGGGCGGCTGGCCATCATCGGGCGGAAAATCAGCATACCCGCCAGCGTCAGCAGCGAGGTGATGAGAGATAGAACGGACAGGAACTGCTGGTCAAACCCTAAGACGTCGATCTCGAACCAGGTCGCGCCGGGGCCGCGCAGAGGGGTGGCGCGGTAGACAAAGATGATGATGGCGGTGCCGATCAGGGCGCGGGCCTGATCCATGGGCAGCACGGCGACCAGCTGGCGCATCAGGAACAGGACGATGGCCATGGAGCCGGCAAAGACGATTTCCTGCGAATAGGGCACGTCGCCCAGACCCACGGCGAGGGAGAGCGCGACAAAGGCGCCGCCGCCGATGAAATACCAATGGTTCGGGGCGACCGGCTCGCGCGGGAGTTCGATGCGGCTGCGGATCTCGTTCTCCGCGACACCAGCCCGGCGCAGCTGGGCAGCCTTGCGCCATTTTTGCCAGATCGCCAGCGCTACGCCGGATAGCGAGATCACCGGGATCAGCAGCGCAAGGGTGAAGACAAAGCCGTAAAGCGCGCCTTTCTCCGGCTGCGGCAGGGCATCGGCGCCGTCGAACAGCGCGACGTTCAGGGCCGCGGCGGCGCTGGAGCCGCCGATCAGCGCGATGCGGCCGAAGGTCTGCATGGTGGTGTGCAGGGACTTGGTTTCAGATTCGGGCAAGGGATTGCCCTGCGCGTCGGTGTGCGGCACGGCCTCCACCGACATGGCATCAGCCACCACGTCCTGCAGCACGAACCCGCAAGGTGCGAGCAGCGCGGCGGTGACGTACCAGGCATTGAGCGGCATCACCGCGCCCATCATCGCCGGCTCCAAAACGATGGCGGCCAGGATACCATAGCTGCCGGCCATCAGCCCCGCGCCTGCAAGGATCAGCAGGTATTTCCAGCGCCAGATCAAGTCGACCAAATGGCCCAGCGGCATCTTCAGCGCCCAGGGCAAGCCGACCCAGAATGCCAGCCCCGCCAGAAAAGCGGCGGACAAGTCCAGGTATTCTTTGACAAAAAACGAGGCGGCGACGGTGGTAATGCCCTGTGCGCCATAGGCGAAATAGATCAGGAGCGGCGGCAGGAAGGACCAGCGGAGCTGCCGGAACAGCTCCAGCACGACCCGGTCGAACCCGTTCCAGGCCAGCACCGCCGCGCGCGTCATGACTGCACCTGCCTCATCACAAGCCGCATAGCTGGGCTCACAACAGGGGCCGGATCTTGAGCCCCGTGACCCGGTTGCCTTCCCGTTCGGTCACCTCAAAGCGGAAGCCGTGGAAGGAGAACACCTGGCCCTTGGTGGGGATCATCTGCGCCTCGTGGATCACCAGGCCCGCGATGGTGTTGGCTTCGTCGTCCGGCAGGTTCCATTCGGTGGCCCGGTTCACGTCGCGGATGGTGGCGGCACCGTCGACCAGATAGGAGCCTTCGGTCGTTTTCTTGACGATGCTTTCCTCGTCCGGGTCGAATTCGTCGGTGATTTCGCCAACGATCTCTTCCAGGATATCCTCCAGCGTGATCAGCCCCTGCAGGGCGCCGTATTCGTCCACCACCAGGGCAAAATGCGAGCGCATCCGCAGGAACTGGCGCATCTGTTCGTCCAGGGTGGTGGTTTCGGGCACGAAATAGGGGGCCTTGGCGACCTTGGTGATGTCGAAGGATTTGAGCCGTTCGCTATCGCCCTCGGCACCGCCGGCCTCGGTGTACATCGTGCGGAACAGATCCTTGGCGTGAACCACGCCGATAATGTTCTCCTGCTCGCCGCGGAACACCGGCAGGCGGGTGTGCTGGCTTTGCAGGCATTGCTCCAGAATGGTTTCGGGTTCCGCATCCGCGTCGATCATCTCGATGTTGGAGCGGTGCAGCATGATTTCCTCGACAAAGCGGTCGGACAGGTCCAGCGCGCCCAGGATGCGGTCGCGGTCCTCTTTTTCGACGACGCCTTCGGAATGGCCCAGGTGCAGGGCGCCGGCAATCTCCTCGCGCACCGCCATGATGTGGCTGTCCGGGTCGATCTGCACGCCGAAGATGCGCAGCACACCGCGCACGAAGAGCCGCACCGCGCCAACCACCGGCGACAGCACCTTGACGATGACAGCGATCGGCGCCGAGACGGCCGAGGCGGCCTTTTCAGCGTTGGAAATGGCGTAGGTCTTGGGCAGAACTTCGGCAAAGACCAGTACCAGAAGGGTCATCACCAGTGTCGCCATCGCAACACCGCCTTCGCCGAAGAGACGGGTGAAGAGAGCGGTGGCGAGCGAGGCCGCGAGGATGTTGACGACGTTGTTGCCGAGCAGGACCGAGCCAATCAGCCGCTCGTTGTCCTCGGTGATCACAAGCGCGCGCCTGGCCCCCGCAGAGCCCTTGTCGGCCTGGCTGCGCAGCTTGCCGCGGGAGGCGGCGGTCAGCGCGGTCTCGGAGCCGGAGAAGAAGCCGGAGCACACAAGCAACAGTGCAATCGAGCCGGCGGTGATCCAGAAATCGCTGTCAAAAACAGTAGTGGCGGGGTCCATTTGGAGTCCGTTGTTGAGAATGTCTGCACAGTTATGGGGTCTGGCCCGCGCCGCTTCAAGCGTCAGGCCTGATCCTGTGCCAGCGGGTGATGCTCCAGCACCAGTTCTTGCAGCCGGGCGTCCAATACGTGTGTGTAAATCTCGGTGGTGGCAATGTCGGCGTGCCCCAGAAGCGCCTGTATCGCGCGCAGGTCGGCGCCATTGGCCAGCAGGTGGGTGGCGAACGCATGGCGCAGCGTGTGGGGGGTGACCTTGTCCGGTGAGACGCCGCCGGTCACTGCCAGTTCCTTGATCAGCAGGTAGAAGCGGTGCCGGGTCAGGTGGCCGGATTTGCCGCGCGACGGGAACAGGAAGCGGGAGGCCGGGTTGCCCTTTGCTTCGCGCGCGGCCTCTGCCTCGTCACGGACTTGCAGCCAGACTGCCAGCGCCTCGCGCGCGGGCGGCGACAGCGGCACCATGCGCTCCTTGCCGCCCTTACCCATGATCAGCAGCATCCGCGGGTCGCCGCGGGCAGCGGAGACCGGCAGCGACACCAGCTCGGTCACCCGCATGCCTGTGGCATAGAGCAGCTCCATCAGGCAGGTGTTGCGCAGCCGGTCGGCCTTGCTGCGGCCGGTCTGGCGGGCCGCGTCCAGCAGGCGGTCGACCTCGATCACCTCGAGCGTTTTGGGCAGACGTTTCTCGCGGCCCGGTCCCCGGATCTGGATCGCGGGATTGTCTTCGCGCCAGCCTTCCTCAAAGGCGAAGCGGTAGATCTGCTTGACCGCCGACAGCCGCCGGGCCCGGGTGGAGCGCGCCAGCCCTTGGGCGTCGCAATTGATCAGGTACGCCTCGATATCGTCCTGGGAGGCGGTGAGGAAATCCAGGGAGCGGTGCTCCAGCCAGGCGGTCAGGTCCTTGAGGTCGCGGCCATAGGCCAGGAGCGTGTTCTGCGACGCGCCGGTCTCTGCTGCCTGGGCATCGAGGAAGGTAGAGATCCATTGGAAGTTCGCGGAAGGAGCTGCCATGTCACTGACGCTCCAGCAGCATCAGCTGCAGTGAGGCGCGCCGGGCGGTGTCCTCCAGCCCAACCGCACGGAAAGCGGCCAGCGCGGCGGTCAGGTCGCCCAGGTTGCCGTCGGAACCTTGCGCAAACAGCACCATGCTGCGCAGGATCGCTTCGCCCAGCTGGCCATTGTCCAGCAACTGCCGGATCACGGCGGGGACGGGCGGTTCTGCGGCGAACCCCAGCGCAATGGCTTCCGCCAGCGGCGACGGGGTCGGGACCTCGCCGGGGCGTCCGCGGGCGAGGCTTGCCAGGAACTGCTCCCGGGTTCCTTCCGCGGGGGTGTCATGCGCGGCCAGTTCATAGAGCGGAGACAACAGGCGGATACGCCAGGCCAGCGCTTTGACGGGGCCGTCCAGCCCGGCGCGCGCCAGCGGCTCGGCAAAGAGGTCGGCAAAAACGGTCTCAGTGCCCGCCTGCTGCATCGCCTCCCATGCGCGGGGCAGGGAAGCGGCAACTGCTTCGGCACGGCCGGAATTCAGGTCGTGCTCCAGCTGCTGCACCGCCGCAACCCGGTCCCAGATGCCGCCCGATGCGGCCGGTTTGCGGTCGCTGAACAGGCCGAGATACTGATTGGGGTTGAGCGCGCCGCCGCGGGCCAGCCGCTCCGCCGCTTCCAGCTGCGCTTTCCAGCCGGCAATGTCGCGCAGATCCGCCGCGGCAAAGGCCGGCGGCAGCGGCGACGTGGGCATCGGCTCGCCAATCGTTTCGAACAGGCGGAAGGTCAGCGGATCCGGTTCCGCCGGATGGGGCAGCGGCGGCGCCCCCTCAAACAGGTCGGGATTGAGGAAACGGTCCAGCAGGTCCATCCGCTCCTTGGGCAGCAGTTCCAGCGCATGGGCGGTTTCCAGCATCAGCGCCGCAGTCGGCCAGTCGCCGCGCCGCGCCGCACAAAAGATTCTGTCGTCATAGCTGTCCGTCAAATGCGGCTCGGCGGCCAGCGCCTTGCAGGAGGCATCCTCGCTGCCGGTCAGCAGGGTGGCATCGAACCAGCGGGCGAACCGCTCCTTGTTTTTGGCCGGGCCAGCATGTTCCGCCAACGCCTGCGATGGGTCCGCAGCCCCGAGCGCCAGCAGCCGGTCGAGCCGGGCCAGCAGGATCTTGTCCTTGGAGGCTGCAGGCGGGCGGCTTTCCGACAGCAGAAGGGTGAACAGCAGCGCCTGCATCGCCGGGCTGCCGCGCACCGGCACGGTTTCGATCAGGCGGGCGACCTCATCAGCACTGCTGCCGCGCCACATGTCGGGCGGAAGCCCCGTTGCGGCAGCCGGAACCAGCCCGACAGGCGGCAGAAGCGCCTCCAGCGGGGTGACGGACACCGGCGGCACCGTCGCGGTGCCGGTGACCGGCGGTTCCAGCAGAACGGTGCCGGGCAGGCCGCTGCGCGGCTGCGGCTGGTTCAGCCAGTCAATCGCTGCCAGGGGCTCGTTGGCGAAGGCATTGCCTGCCAGCATAACCCCTGCGGCAGCCGCCTTAATCCGCATTCAGCACCACCGGCTTGCGCACTTCGGCGCTGGGCGCGCGGAAATCGGCGCCGAACCACGGCCCCACATAGGCGTAGCCAACCAGCCCGATACCGGCCAGAACTACCAAATAGACCAGATACTTAATCAAACGCCCCATATCGTGTCCAATGCCTGTTTCCTGCTCTTTTGACCAAGTTATATATTCCCTTTTGCGCAAGATCACGTCATTCACTGAAGAATGAGCGAAAAAGAGCAAATCAGCGGCCAGAAGGCGGCGGGCCCGGTGCCTGGGCAACTGAAGAAAACCATCGTGATGGTGGGGATGATGGGGGCCGGAAAGACCGCTGTGGGGCGGGCGCTGGCGGCCCGGCTGGATGTGCCCTTTCTGGACAGCGACCATGAGATCGAGGCCGCTGCCAACATGACCATCCCGGAGATTTTCGCCCGCGACGGCGAGCCGTTTTTCCGCCAGAAGGAGCGGCAGGTGATTGCCCGCCTGCTGGAAGAGGAGCGCGGAGTTCTGTCGACCGGCGGCGGCGCGTTCCTGGCGCAGGAGAACCGTGAGGTGATCACCGCCAAAGGGGTTTCTGTCTGGCTGGACGCAGGTTTGGATGTGCTGTGGAACCGGGTCCGCCATCGCGACACCCGGCCGCTGCTGCGCACCGCCGATCCCTATGCGACGCTTCGGGGCCTGTACGAGCAGCGGGTGCCGCTTTATGCCAAGGCCGATCTGACGGTTGCCTCTGACGGCCAGGCCGCAATCGAAACCATGGTTGACCGCGTGCTGGACGCCTTGAAGGCACGCCCTGATGTACTGGAGTGGAAATGATGGAACGTACGGTTCACGTGCCTCTGGGCGACCGCGCCTATGACGTCGTGATCGGGCCCGGGCTGCTGGCGCAGGCGGGCGAGCGTATCAGGCCGCTGCTGAAACGGCCGCAGGTGGCGGTGCTGACCGACGAGACCGTGGCGGAGAAGCACCTGGACGGCTTGCGCGCCGGGCTGGCGGCTGCGGGCGTGGAAATGACGGCGCTGGCCCTGCCGCCGGGCGAGGCGACCAAGGGCTGGCCGCAGTTCACCCGGTCGGTGGAGTGGCTCTTGGAACAGAAGGTGGAGCGGGGCGACGTGGTTGTCGCCTTTGGCGGCGGGGTGATCGGCGACCTGGCCGGTTTTGCCGCTGCTGTTCTGCGCCGCGGGGTGCGGTTTGTGCAGATCCCGACCTCGCTTTTGGCGCAGGTCGACAGTTCCGTGGGCGGCAAGACCGGCATCAACGCGCCGCAGGGCAAGAACCTGATCGGCGCCTTTCATCAGCCCTCGCTGGTGCTGGCCGATACCTCGGTTCTGGAAACGCTGAAGCCGCGCGACTTCCTGTCCGGCTATGGTGAGGTGGTGAAATACGGGCTGCTGGGCGATGCGGTGTTCTTTGCCTGGCTCGAGGAAAACGGCCCGGCCCTGGCGGCTGGCGATGTCGCCGCACGGGTCGAGGCGGTGGCGCGCTCGGTGCAGATGAAGGCGGACATCGTCGTGCGCGACGAGACCGAGCAGGGCGACCGGGCCTTGCTGAACCTCGGCCATACCTTCTGCCATGCGCTGGAGGCCGCGACCGGCTATTCGGACCGGTTGCTGCATGGCGAGGGCGTGGCGATCGGCTGCGCGCTGGCGTTTGAGCTGTCGGCGAAACTGGGGCTGTGTTCCCAGGAAGACCCTAGCCGGGTGCGGGCGCATCTGAAGGCGATGGGGATGAAGACCGATCTGGCCGATATCCCCGGCGAGCTGCCCGGCGCCGAGGCGCTGCTGGAGCTGATGGGGCAGGACAAGAAGGTTGTCGCGGGCCAGCTGCGGTTCATCCTGGCGCGCGGCATTGGCGAGGCCTTTGTGACCGGAGACGTGCCGCCGGAGCAGGTCCTGTCGGTGCTGCGCAGCGCCGGCGCCTGACGGGCGGGATTAGACAGGAAACCAAGAGGGCAGCCGCAGCGGCTGCCCTGTTTGTATTCAGTGCAGGCGGCGGCCCGGCTCAGGCCGCGGCGCTGCCGGAGTCAAATCCGGGCTGACCGGCGTCAAAGCCGATGCTAATGTGCGGCTCCCCTCTGCCGGACGGGCGGGTCAGCGCGGGCAGCGGGCCAGACGCCCGGGGAACGGTGAACTGGGTGACGAGTACCCGCAGATCCTGCGCCTGCTCCGAGAGGGAGGTGGTGGCGGCGGTGGTCTGCTCGGCCATGGCGGCATTCTGCTGTGCCATCACTTCCAGCTCGCCGACGGCAGTATTGACATCGCCCATCTGCACCGACTGTTCCTTGATGTTGGCGGCGATCTCTACGGCCAGGCTGGAAATTTCCCCGACCTGTTCGTTCACGCTGGACATCGCCTGGCCTGCCTGATCGACCAGCGAGGCGCCGTTCTTGACCTGTTCGGAGCTGCGGGCGGTAAGCTCGTCGATCTGCTGCACCGCATCCGCACAGCGCTGCGCAAGCATCCGGACCTCGCTGGCGACCACCGCAAAGCCGCGGCCCGCGTCTCCGGCCCTGGCCGCCTCGACCCCGGCATTCAGCGCCAGCAGGTTGGTCTGAAGGGCGATATCCTGGATCACCTTGGTGATCTGCGAGATTTCCTGAGAGGATTCCTGCAGCTTGTCCATGGCGGCAACGGTTTTTCTCACCACTTGGTCGCAGGATTTGACTTGGTTCCGGGCACTGTCCGCCAGGTGTTCGGCACGATCCGCGTTATTTGCCGAATCCTGCACGCTGGCGGTCAAGTCGCGCATGGCTTGCGTGGTCTTCTCCAGCGTCGCCGACTCGGCCTCGGTGCGGTGTGCCAGATCTGTTGAGGCTTCTGCGATCGACCGGGTGCTTTCGTCGACGCTCGTGCTCAGTTCGCCGATGGCGGAGAGCGCTTCACTCAGCGCGTGCAGGGAGTTGTTGAAGTCCGTGCGGATCGATTTGAACTGCTCTGGGAAGACCTCTTTGATCGGGTGGTCCAGCCGCTTGTTCTGCAGATCCGTCAACGCTGCGCCGATACGGCGGGCCACCAGCAGGACTTCTTCGCGGCGTGTCCGTTCGATCCGGGTTTCCTCTGCCTGTTTCTGCTGGGTCACCGTGCGCAGTTCGACGACATTGCGGGCGACTGCGCCGATCTCGTCCCGGCGGCCCGCGCCGGGAACCTCGGTGCTGGCGTCACCTTTGGCAAGTTTCCTCAAGGCGCTGTTCAGCACGGACAGCCCCTTGGTCATATCGCGGGCGACGACCAGGCTGAGGGCGAGAACGGCTGCAAGCAGTACCGCAGCAAGGACGGCCATTTCGGTCAGCTGCTGATTGTTCTGCGCGTCGTACGCCGCCATGCCGTCTTTGAGGTTCTGAATGAGGGCGGTTTCTCTGCCGCGCAGGACCTTCAGCATGTCTGTCGCGGCTGCGAACCACGCGTCCCCGTTCATGCCCGAGAGGTCGCGGCCGGCCAAAATTGCCTGCTGGAATTCCTCGAACTCCTTCACCTCAGGGGTGCTTTTCAGGCTGTTCACCGCGGCGCGTTCTTCGGCGGTGGCAAAGTCGAGAAAACGTGCCAGACGTTCTTTGAAGCGCTCGTGGCTGACGGCAAAAGCCTGAAAATCAGCGGGCGTCCAGCCATTGGCAAACCCGACAGCGCCGGCAGCGCGTTCGAGCCCGGCCGCATCTTTGGCCCGCAAATAGAGCGACAGGGCAACAGCCTCGTTGAAGATGCCGGGGTCGTCGATTGTTTGGGCTATGGACAGCCCGGTCTGGATCAGCGCGGTGTTCAAAGCGGTGTAATATCCGACCGCGGCGCGCACAGGTAAGGACCGGGCGGCGATCTGCTGGCGGACACCCTCTATCCGGTCCAGCTCCGTTTGTGCAACGCCGATGGACTGAAGGGCCTCGCCGCTCAGCTGGCCGCGGTCGATACCTTTAAGGCGGGAGAGAAATCCGGCTATAGCGGCGTCATTCTTCTTGCGGATATCAAGCAGCGCTTCCGGCATCGCCGCAGAGGCTCCGCCAAGGTAGCCTGCGCTCATCCCGCGTTCGACCTGCAGCGTGTGCACAAGGCTGCTGGTGCTGTCCAGCAGCTCCCCGGCCAGCACAGTGTTCACCTGTGCGCGCTGGTACAGTTCGGCCAGCTTGTTACCCATAAACCAGAGGCTGAGGAGCAGCGGCGCTGCCAGCAGCATTGTGATCTTCACCCTAATGGAGAGGTGCTGCAAAAAGCGCATACTCATAACCAGAACCTTTGTCACACATTTATCGCCATGATTGCATTCAGCATGCATCCGGTCTCTTAATATTCGGCTACCTGGGAGAACGGGGCGGTGCACGTCCGGAACGCTGGGGCCAACCGGCTCGAAGTCAACCGGCGGTGTGGTGTTCAGTTCGGCATACCTTTGAAACTTCGGGGAGAATGCGAAGAGTGCGAAGGAGCATCCGCCTGCCGGCCCTGTTTTTTCCGGAGGGGGCGGCTCTGCCGCCGGGGCA
Source organism: Leisingera sp. (assembly GCF_982940295.1). Taxonomy (NCBI): domain Bacteria; kingdom Pseudomonadati; phylum Pseudomonadota; class Alphaproteobacteria; order Rhodobacterales; family Roseobacteraceae; genus Leisingera; species Leisingera sp. The sequence goes on along the minus strand of NZ_CEYXRG010000003.1, from coordinate 46,311 downwards.
GGAGGCTGCCGTGCAAACCGTTAAAACACCGGAAAGCACCGCGACAATTTGAAAAGCTCCCAAGGCTGACCGCCTGGGAGCTTCTCTGTGTTCGGAAATGGCACGCTTGCCGAGGCGACTGGCCTTAGAACGGAATTTCGTCGTCGTCGATGTTGTGGGAGGCGCCGCCGCCGTATCCGCCGCCGCTGCTGCTGCCGCCGCCTTGCGAACCGCTGTCATAGCCGCCGCCGTAGCCGCCGCCCTGACTGCCGCCGCCGTAGCCGCCACCGCCCTGGCCGCCGCCATAACCGCCGCCGCCGCCACCGCCTTCGCCGCGGCCGTCAAGCATGGTCAGGGTCGAACCGAAGCCCTGCAGCACCACCTCGGTCGAATACCTGTCCTGGCCGCTTTGGTCCTGCCACTTGCGGGTTTGCAGCTGGCCTTCGACGTAGACCTTGGAACCCTTTCGCAGATACTGTTCTGCGACGCGCACCAGGCCCTCGTTGAAAATCGCGACGGAGTGCCATTCGGTCTTTTCGCGGCGCTCGCCGGTGTTGCGGTCCTTCCAGGTTTCCGAGGTGGCGATGCGCAGGTTGCAGACCTTGCCGCCGTTCTGGAAGCTGCGCACCTCGGGGTCGCGGCCCAGGTTGCCGATGAGCATGACTTTGTTGAGTGAGCCGGCCATAGGGTTCCGTCCTTTAGTTTCTGTTCGTCGTGTCCAGCAGCGGCCGGGCTCGAATCCGGCCCCGCCGCGTTCCGGCGACAGTATAGCCCCATGACCAGCGTGAAAAGCAGGCATCTGTGGATGCTTTGGACGCCGCCGGCGCGGGATTTGCGGTGGTTCACGCCTGTGTTGCTTTAATTTTGTTTCGCATTGGGTATATTGCCCGCAGTGGGACAGTATCAGGACAGCGGAAATGCGCAAAGCCGTTGCGGGGTTGGTGATCGCGGTCATGGCAGCAGGGCAGCCAGTTGCGGCCGATGTATTGAGCACAAAGAGCAGGCGCGACCTGTTTGCCGCCCACACCAGGGTTCTGGATGGCCGCGCCGCTGCGCAGTACAAGAATTCTGCCAGGCTGCAGCCGCAGACTTACGGGATTCCCTCCGCCGCGGGCACTCTGCCATATAATGGCAAGTACCGGGGGCAGTATCTGGAGATGGCGCGCGCAGCAGCCCGCCAGCATGGAGTGCCAGAGGACCTGTTCCTGCGGCTGGTGCAGCAGGAGAGCAACTGGAACCCGAATGCCAAGTCGCACAAAGGAGCGCTGGGGCTTGCGCAGCTGATGCCTGCCACTGCGCGGGCGCTTGGGGTCAATCCGTCGGTACCAAAGCAGAATCTTGAAGGCGGCGCCCGCTACCTGGCACGGCAGTTCCGCAAATTCGGCTCCTGGCGGCTGGCTTTGGCGGCGTATAACGCGGGGCCGGAGGCGGTGGTGAAACACGGAGGGGTCCCGCCCTACAAGGAAACCCGCAATTATGTGAGGAAGATCTGGGGCAGCTGAGACGGCTGTTCCCGGCTTGGTTAATACCGCAGTAACACCCCTTAATGCCCCGTTAACTCCGTTCCAGCGTCACGCATTTGCCTTAATTTTTCGTGAAATTGGCGGCGGGAAATGGAGGGTAAGTGTTGTATATCAATAGCTTCGACGAGCGGATCGGCAGGATCAACTGGCAGCCGAGCCCAGTTCCGACCCGGCAGATGATTGACAGCGTCCTGGCCGGGCGGCTGCCGCGGCAGCCGCGCAGTGCGGTGGCAAGCCTGGCGGGGGCCGTGACGGGTATCCTGATCGGTGTCGGCCTGAAGGGCATGATGCTGCCTGGTTCCTCATGGGGACCTGGCACCGGGCTGGCCGGCGCTATTGGCGGCAGCCTTGCCCTGGCGGGGCTGGCGGGTTCTGTGGCCGCAGCCCTGTTTGCGGCTGTCAGGGGCAGCCTTGCGCCGAAGCTGCTGCAGTTTGCGTCAATGAACCTTCTGATGATCGCGGTGCTGCTGCTGAGCTGACACCTCTCAGACCCGCGACTGGCTGTGTCCGGCGCTCCAGCAGGTCTCGGCAGGCCGCAGCTGGGCTCCGCGTGTCCTCTTCACTGCTTGTAAACCATGTGGCCTTAACCTTGTTCCCAAACGGCGGAGCAAGGAGGCCCCATGACCCGGACGCTGGACAAAAGTGCTTTGGCAACATCCCCCCGCAGCGGTCTAGCGGCCGTGGACCAGCTGATGGCCGGGGGCAGGTTCGCGCAGGCGCTGCAGCTGCTCATCCCGGTGCTGAGGTCGGACTTTGGCGACGCAACTGTGCTGGACCGGGCCGCGGTCTGCTATTTCCGGGTGGGCGATTGCCAGACGGCCTTGAAACTGATGGAGCTGCTTCTGGACGCCTTGCCCGCCAACGCGGCGGCCTGGGGAAAGTTCGCGGCTATGAATGCATCTGCCGGCGACAGGACCGGTGCTGCCGCTGCCTATCGCAAGGCCCTGGAGCTGTCGCCGGAGAATGTCAGTTTCATCGCCGGATTGAACCTGGTGCAGCCGGTTCCGGTCGACAGCCGCCATGTTTCGCGCCTCAAGGCGCTGGCGGCATCCGCCACGGTCTCTGTCGCGGAGCAGGTTCTGGCGCATACAACCCTTGCCAGGATCGAGGAAAAACAGGGGAACTTCAAACTGGCATTTGCCCATTACAAATCGGCAAATGAACTTAAGGATGCGGATTACGATGCTGAGAGTATCGGTACGCGTGTGAAGGATCAGGCCAAGGTTTTTGAGGCTTGCCGCGCCGCTGACGCACAGGCAGATGCTGACGCCTCCCGCATGCTGTTTATCACCGGGATGCCGCGTTCTGGAACCACGCTGGTGGAAAGCTCTCTCAGCCGGCATCCAGAGATTTGCAGTATCGGAGAAAGCAGCGCACTGGACAAGACTGCCGGTGCCGTCCGGCAATATGTTGCGGCCCGCGGCGGCGGCACCGGCTGGTGGGATTGGTTCGGTCAGCTCGACGAGGAGGCAATTCGCCAGTTCCGGGCGTATTTCTACCAATGCGCCTTTCAGAACGAGCGTCCGGAGGGGCGTGTCGTGCTCGACAAGATGCCGCTGAACTGCTTTGAGCTGGGGCTTGCGCATGTCCTGCTGCCCGATGCCAGGTTCGTCTTCATGTCACGGCATCCGCTGGATACCGGCCTGTCAAACTTCAAAACCAATTTTCACGCGGGTAATGGATTCTCTGCCCGGCTTGAGTGGATCGGCCACATCACCCGCAGCGTTCTGTTGTCGGTTCAGGACTACCAGAGCAAACTGGGCAGCCAATTGCGGATCCAATCCTATGAAGCGCTTGTTTCACACCCCGAGGAGCAGATCCGGGCGCTGCTTGCGCATGCCGGCCTGGACTGGCACGAGGCCTGTTTGCGTCCTGAGGAAAACGAAGCCGCGGTGAACACGGCGTCGCTCCTCCAGGTCCGGGAGAAAATCAACAAAGGCGCACTTGGCAAGTGGCGGCGTTACCAGGAAGAGCTTGAGCCTCTGGCCGGTGCGCTTGGCGGATCCGAATGGATCGGCTCATGGCAGGCCTGGGACCGGCAGGCCGCCGGTGCTTGAGTGAAAAAGGCAGGGGCGGGCCCCTGCCTGATGTCTAGACTTGAGATTGCGCGGCTTTACTCAGCGGCGACCTTGATCACCGGTGTCATCCGCTCCAGCACCTCGTCGCTCAGGTGGCATTTGACCTGATGGCCATCACCCAGCTGACGCACCGGCGGCACCTCGCGCTCGCACAATCCGCCCGGCACTTCTGACTTCCAGCGGCAGCGGGTCTGGAACGGGCAGCCCGGGGGCGGGTTCATCGCCGACGGGATGTCGCCTTCCAGAACGATATGCTCCTTTTCGACCGAGGTATCGGCAATCGGCACAGCCGACAGCAGGGCTTCGGTATAGGGGTGGTAGGGCGGTGCGAACACCTGATCGGTGGTTCCCAGCTCCACCACATGGCCCAAATACATCACCATCACCCGGTCGCTGAGGTAGCGCACGATCGACAGGTCGTGCGAAATGAACAGCAGTGTGGTCTTTTCCTTGCGCTGGATCTCCATCAGGAGATCGGTAACGGCAGCCTGCACCGACACGTCCAGCGCCGAGACCGGCTCATCCGCCACGACAATGCGGGCGCCGCCGGCAAAGGCGCGGGCGATGCCCACACGCTGCTTCTGACCGCCCGAGAGCTGCCGCGGCATCCGGTCGGCAAAGGCCCGCGGCAGTTTCACCAGGTCGAGCAGCTCCAGCATCTTCTTGCGGCGTTCAGCCTCGGAACCGCCCACCCCGAAGATTTCCAGCGCCCGCATGATCTGGCGGCCCACAGTCATCGACGGGTTCAGCGTGTCGAACGGGTTCTGGAACACCATCTGCACGTCAGAGACGGTCTTGGTGTCGCGCTCCTCGATCGGGATCTGCTCGATATTGCGGTTATCCAGCAGGATCTGGCCCTCGGTTGCGGTTTCCAGACCCATGAGCACCTTGGCAAAGGTGGATTTGCCGCAGCCGGATTCGCCGACGATGGCGAGGGTTTCAGACTCGCGCGCCTCAAAGCTCAGCGTCTCGTTGGCCTTCACAACCTTCTTTTCACCGCCGCCGAACAGCGCATTGGCGGCAACCTCATAGTATTTCTTGAGGTTGTCCATCTTCAGAACGACGTTGCCGGGCGCGGTCTTTTCCTTCTGCTCGCCCAGCGTCAGCGGCGCGTTCCAGTCGATCTCCTCGAACCGCAGGCAGCGGGTCTCGTGCCGGTCATTGCCCTTTACCGGCCGCATCGGGACCACCTGGTCGGCATCGCAGCGGCCCTCTTCGAAATAGTCGCAGCGGGGGCCGAAGTTGCAGCCAGGCGGCCGTTCGTGGGGCAGGGGAAAGTTGCCGGGGATCGCGACCAGCGGCCGGGCGTTTTTGTCAGCCCCCGGCAGCGGGATCGAGCGGAACAGCGCCTGGGTATAGGGATGCTGCATCTCGTCGAACACGTCGTGGATCGAGCCGCGTTCCACGGCCTCTCCGGAATACATCACACACAAGCGGTCGCAGGTCTCCAGAACCAGTCCTAGGTTATGGGAGATGAACAGCATCGAGGTGCCGTATTTCTTGCCCAGATCCTTGACCAGCTCAACCACCGCGGCCTCCACCGTCACGTCGAGCGCGGTGGTGGGCTCATCAAGGATCAGCAGCGAGGGTTTCGACATCAGGGCCATCGCGATCACGATACGCTGCTGCTGGCCGCCCGACAGCTGGTGCGGGAAGGAGTTCAGCATCCGCTCCGGGTCGGGCAGGCGCACGTCGGTGACCACTTCCAGGGCGCGCTGATAGGCTTCCTTCTCGCTGACGCCTTCGTGGATCATCGGCACTTCCATCAGCTGCTTGCCGATCTTCATCGCCGGATTGAGCGAGGCCATCGGCTCCTGATAGATCATCGCGATCTCATTGCCGCGGATGTCGCGCAGCTCTTCCGCGCTCATCTCGCTCAGGTCGCGCCCCTTGAACTTGATGGTCCCGCCGACAATGCGGCCGTTTTTGCCCAGGTCCTGCATCACCCCCAGCGCCACGGTGGATTTACCGCAGCCGCTTTCGCCGACCAGGCCCACGGCCTCGCCCGGCTGCACCGCCACGGAGAAATCCATCACCGCTGGGATTTCGCGCAGACGGGTGAAGAAGGAGATCGACAGCTTGTCAATCTCCAGGATCGGGCCGTTGTAGTCTGCCATTTTGATCATGTTCTTGTCTCCCTGTTGAGGCTGGAAGGGACGGGATCCCTTTCATCTGGCCTCAAATATCCCGGGGGTCCGGGGGCTGGCCCCCGGTCCCGCCGGTTCGGATCAGTCTTTCAGGCTCTCTTCGCGCAGGCCGTCGGCCAGCAGGTTCAGACCAAGCACCAGTGTCAGCAGCGCGAATGCAGGCGGCAGGGCCGGGTGCAGGTAGATCGACAGCAGCTTGCGCCCGTCATTGATGGTCGATCCCCAGTCCGGGCTTTCCGGCGGCAGGCCAAGGCCAAAGAAGCCCAAAGTACCCAAGAGGATGGTAGTGTAGCCGATGCGCAGGCAGAAATCGACGATCAGCGGCCCGCGGGCGTTGGGCAGGATCTCCCACAGCATGATGTACCATGGCCCCTCGCCGCGGGTCTGGGCGGCCGCCACATAGTCGCGGGTTTTGATGTCCAGCGTCAGGCCGCGCACGATGCGGAACACCGTGGGCGAGTTGACGAAGACAACAGACACGAACACCACCAGGATACCGCCAGGGATATCAAAGAGGTCCATCGCCCGGGGCAGACCCCAGATCGCGTATTCCGGCGTGTTGATCAGGTAGCCGCCGTTGGACACCAGCTGCAGGTAGAACCAGATGATGGTCCCGAGCACAACCGGCAGCAGCCAGTTGCGCAGCTTGGGGCGGGTGTAATAGCGCGAGTTCAGCAGCACCCCGACAAAGATGATCGGGAAGATGAACAGAATGATCGCCATATAGTTCGGCACGCCGGTGGCAACGATCTCGGGTGTCACCAGCAGGTAGAACAGCAGGATCACCGGGAAGGCCAGGATCAGGTTCGCCGCAAAGGACAGGACCGTGTCCAGCTTGCCGCCGTAATAGCCCGCGGGCAGGCCCAGAGTGATCCCCACCATAAAGGCAAAGACCGCGGCCATCGGGGCAATCTTGATGACTTCCCAGGCGCCTTTCACAAGCCGGCTGAACACGTCGCGGGCCAGGTTGTCGCCGCCCAGCAGGTAATACTGGTACTCTTCTTCGCCTGCACCGCGCACCGGGGTACCGGGCAGCTTGTTCTTCATGCCCGAGACCTGGGTCAGCGGGTCATGGGTGACGATCATGTCCATGGCACCGTAGATGCCGGTGAACACCCAGAACATCACCAGTCCGAAGCCGATCATGCCGATGGGGCTGTCAAACAGTTTGCCGTAAAGACCCAGCCGCCGTTTGAAGCCGATCGAGAGTGCAAACAGGATCACCAGTGAAATCCAGACCGGCGACAGCTGGTAGATGATCCGCAGGGTGATTTCAAAAAAACCAAGAGGTTCCATGCTCAGCTGCCTTCCTTAAGAGATCCGGATACGCGGGTTCAGGTACACATAGCCGATATCGGAGATCAGCTGGGTGACCAGCACCACGACGACTGAGACCACGGAGACGGCCAGCAGCAGTTCGATGTCATTGTTGCCCGCCGCTTCCACCAGCACCCAGCCGAAACCCTTGTAGTTGAACAGGGTTTCGACGATCACTACGCCATTCAGCAGCCAGGGGAACTGCAGCATGATAACGGTGAAGGGGGCAATCAGCGCGTTCCTGAGCGCGTGCTTCAGAACGATGTTGTGGAAGCTCACGCCCTTGAGGCGCGCGGTGCGGATGTATTGCGCCGTCATCACCTCGGTCATCGAGGCGCGGGTCATCCGGGCGATGTATCCCATGCCGTAAAGCGCAATGGTCAGCACCGGCAGGAAGAAATTCTCAAATGTCGGATTATCCATCGCTGAGGTTGCGGTGCCCTTGAACCACTTCAAACCGACCGTGGACGACGTGAACACGGCGATGAAGATCACGCCCGAGACGTATTCGGGCGTTGCCGTGGTCAGGATCGACGCGGTGGACAGGGTCCGGTCGGTGGCCGAGCCTTCGCGCATGCCCGCCAGAACGCCGATGATCAGTGCCGATGGCACCATCAGCACCAGCACCCAGAACATCAGGCGGCCGGTGTTGCCGAGCCTTTCGGTGATGATTGACGAGACTTCATCCTTGAACCGGGTCGAATATCCCCAGTCGCCTTGCAGAATGCCGCAGAATGTGGGGGCTTCGGCGGCTTGCTCTGCACTGACAGCGCCAGTGATGCAGCGGCCGGTGATGCCTGTCTCGGTCTCGCGGGTCCAGCCCGGCAGCACACCGAGCCACTGGCCGTACTTGGAGACCATCGTGCCGCCATAGCCGTTGGCATCCAGCCAGCTGGCCACAGCCTCATCCGACATACGGAAGTTGCCTTGGGTTTTGGCGAGTTTCTCAAGGTTAGGGTAGAGGTTCGTCAGGAAAAACACGATGAACGTCAGGCACAAGGCCGTCAGCAGCATCACGCCCGAGCGTCGGAGAATGAAAAGTCCCATGGGGTCCCCTGTCAGTCTGGCGGATCGGACCCGTGTGCAGGTGCGGGTCTCTTATCGTCTTAGCTGGATTGCACCGCCCCGGGCGGGGCGGTGCAGGAGGCCGGAGCGGAGCCGGGAGCCGGCTTAAGCGGCCCAGCCCCACTTGTAGTGGTGGTGCTCGAAGGACACGTGCATGTCCGCGCCCATGACACCTTCGCGCATGTGGCGGTACAGCGAGCGCCAGTACGGCTGGATGGTCACGCCTTCCTCCTGGATCAGCATCTCACCCTTCTTGGCGATCTCGCGGCGCTTGTCCGCGTCGGCAATCGACAGGGCTTCGGCCAGCAGAGCGTCGAACTCCTCGTTCGCCCAGCCGAACTCATTCCAGGCTTCGCCGGACTTGTAGGCCAGCGCCCAGATCTGCACGCCCAGGGGGCGATGGTTCCAGTTGGTGGAGGAGAACGGGTATTTCGCCCAGTCGTTCCAGAAAGTCGAGCCCGGCAGCACGGTCCGCTTCACCTTGATGCCAGCGTCGCGCAGCTGCGCGGCAACCGCGTCGGTGGTGTTCCGGCGCCAGTCGTCGTCGATCGACAGCAGCTCATGCTCGAAGTCCAGCATGCCGGCTTCTTCCATCAGCGCGCGGGCGCCTTCCGGGTCCACTTTCTGCGGCGGCAGTTCGGCGTATTCCGGGTGGATCGGGCCGACATGGTGGTTTTCCGCAGGCTCGCCGCGGCCGCCATAGCCCAGTTCCAGGCAGACCGAGTTGTCGACCGCCATCTGGATCGCCTTGCGGACGCGTTTGTCTGCGTAAGGCTTCTTGCCGTCGATTTCCGCCAGCTGGTTGGGACGGATCACGATCGAGGACATGGTCACGACTTCAGACTTTTTATAGCCGAGGCCGTCCATCACATCGATGAATTCGCCAACCGATTCATAGAGCATGTCGACTTCATCGGATTCCAGCGCCGCAAGCCAGGATGACGGGTCGGTGCCGAAGTCGATGTACTCGATGCGGTCCAGCGCAGGCTTGCCGAATTCGGCTTCGCCCCACCAGGTGTGGTCCGCATTGCGCTCCAGTGCCGCCTTCACACCCACTTCCAGTTCGGTCAGCACGTAAGGGCCAGTGCCTACGTTGCTCAGGAAGTCGTTTGTCTGGAAGGAGGAATGCACAATGGCTGCCGGATAGTCGGCCATGCCGGCGATCAGCGAAATGTCCGAGGACGGCAGGTTCAGCTTCACGGTGTGGCTGTCCACCACCTCGATGCCGCCTTCGACGGCCTGGCCGCTGTCGGCGTCGATCAGGGTGCCGAAACGGCCGGCCATGGAGTTGCCTTCGACCGACTTGTCGCACCAGCCGGCGATGTTGCGGGCCACGTCCTCTGCGGTGAAGTCGTCGCCGTTGTTCCACTTGACGCCCTGGCGGACATTCAGCGTGTAGACGGTGGCGTCTTCGTTGATTTCCCAGCTTTCCAGCAGCATCGGGCTGATGGAGCCGTCATTGTTGTATTCCACCAGGTATTCCTGGGTGCCGCGGGTCAGGTTGCCCATCTGCGACCAGTCGTAGGTGCGCGGGTCCTTGAGCGGCCGGACTTCCATCTGCACGCGCAAGGTGCCGCCTTCCTGCATGCCCTCAGCGGCCTTGGCCGGCGCGGCCAGGCCAATCATGCCATAGGCTGCAGTTGCGGTTACACCCAGGGCGGTGGTGCGGGTCAGAAATTCGCGGCGGCCGAGCTTGCCCTCCAGAACTTCCTTGGCATGCATTTTTGCTGCCCAGTGCACCGGGGCTCCGTTGATGGTGTCTTTGGTCATTTAGGTCTCCCTGTTGTAGCGTTTGTTTGTATTATCTTACGAAACGGCTATCGGCTCAGCGGCTGGCTGAGCGTTTGTGAAGCACGTTTCGGATTAAAGTTTCCCCATAGCTGCATTCGGGCAGAGATATGCCCTTTCGTCAATGCACAGTTTCGTCGTTTCACGGTAGAAATACGACATTTGCGGCGTCGTTTTTGTAAACGGAAAGGGCATACGGCCGCATACTGTTCAAAACTGCCCAGTAATAGGGGCCAAACCAGGCGCCAGCTGGCAAACATGCGAGAATCTGCAAGCGGATCAACCTATTGGGATTTCGCGCGTGCTTTTTTACGCAGGGCGCTTGGGGACTGGCCGGTGTGCTGCGTGATGAATCTGGTGAAATATGCGGCGCTGCCGAAGCCCAGCTGGGAGGCGATGTCGCGAATGGCCAGGTCGGAGGCGATCAGCAGAGTGCGTGCGGAATGAAGCTGGCGTTCGGTCAGCAGGGCAGCGGCGGTCCTGCCGGTCTCGGCCTTGCAGACCCGCGTCAGGTGGGTCGGCGTCACCTGCAGCGCTGCGGCATGATCCGCCATTGCGGCCTGCCGGTCCTGCAGCCCGGCCACGCGCTGGCAATAGGCCCGGCACAGGCGCTGCGCCGCAGTCTGGCGCGCGGCTTGGCCGCTGGTGTCTGGCTGGCGCCGCAGGGTGATGGCGGCCAGTTCGCACTGCGCCTGCACCGCGCGGCGCCAGAATGGTGCCTGTGCGGCCTGCTCGCGGCTGATGGCCTCGAACAGGGTGGTCAGCCGGGTCTGCTCCTGGAGGCTGGTGAAGCGCTTGTGGCAGGGCGTTTCGGGAAAGGGCGGCAGCAGCGGACCGGTCATCGTCAGAACGTGGCCCAGGCACTGGCGGGAGAATTCTGCAGACCACAGTGTGCCCGCCGGGATGAAGATGGCGCTGTGCGGCCCGAATCCGCGCTGCCCGCCATTGAGACACATACGGCCCTGTCCGCGGGTGATCCAGATCAGCAGGTGTTCGCGGCGGCTGTGCGACAGAGAGGTCTGCCAGGCGCCGTCAGGGCTCAGGCTGGGCAGCGGGGCGGTATGAATGTCCCCGGAAAAATCTGGATCAAATGGCATCTGTTGCCTTGGGCAGTAAAAAAGATTGCCGCAACAGGCCAGAAAACGCTGATTCTGGCAAGTTTCCGCCGGAAAAAGCGGAAACTGAGTGGTATTTTACTGACCCGCCTGCTGGGCGCCGTCCGTTTACGGCAGCGCCACCTGCCGCCAATCCTTCATCCGGGCGCGGAACCAGCTGCGCTGGCGCTTGGCAAACTGCCGGGTGGCGATGGCGGCGCGCTCTTCGGCCTCCGCCAGGGTGAGCTGCCCCCGGGCATAGGCCATCAGCTCCGGCACCCCGATCGCCTTGCAGGAGGGCAAGGCGGGGTCATAGCGGTCCTGCATCGCCTCAATCTCTGCCATCGCGCCCTGATCCAGCATCAGGCCGAACCGCTTGCGGATGCGGCCCTCAAGCCACGCCTTGTCCGAATTCAGCACCATTGCGGTGCAGCGGGACAGCGGCAGCGCCGGGGCAGGGGTGTCGTCCTGCCAGCTGGCCAGCGGGCGTCCGGTGGCCTTGAGAACCTCCCACGCGCGCTGAACACGGGCGCGGTTTTGCAGATCAATGCGGCTGGCGGTTCCGGGGTCAAGCTTTGCCCGCAGCGTTTCCAGCGGCATCGCGTCGCCCTCGGCCCGCACCGCAGGCGGCGTGGGCGGAATTTCGGCCATGCCTTCGGTCAGCGCGGTGAAATACAGACCGGTGCCGCCGACAATGATCAACCGCTCCGGGCCGTCCAGCAGCGGCAGCACCTCGCGCAGCCAGTGGCCGGCCGAATAGTCCGCGTCATACGCCACATGGCCGTACAGCGCATGCGGCGCCTGGGCTTCCTCCTTTGGCGAGGGGCGGGCGGTGATCACACGCCAGCAGTCATAGACCTGGCTGGCATCAGCGTTGACGATGATGCCGCCCTGACGGGCGGCAATCTCCAGCGCCAGGGCGGACTTCCCTGAGGCGGTGGGGCCTGCGATCAGCACAGGCAGATCCGGGTCGATGTCGGGCAGGTTCATGCGGTTGCGATCCGTCTTTGATGCCGGTTCCGCAAAACTCGGCGGAAACCGCGCTGCGCGCATTGAAACCCGCAGCGATTTACTCCATTTTGCGCGCAAATTAACCCTCACATCTTCTGGAGCGCAACATGCCTCAACCGCAAGACAAGCCGGAGCTGGATCCGGCCGCCGCCTATAAACGCGTCATGCTGAAAATTTCCGGCGAGGCACTGATGGGCGACCAGGGGTTCGGCCTTCATCCGCCGACCGTGCAGCGCATCGCCCGCGAGGTGAAGTCGGTGCGCGACATGGGCGTCGAGATCTGCATGGTGATCGGCGGCGGCAACATCTTCCGCGGACTGTCCGGCTCGGCCCAGGGGATGGAGCGCACCACTGCCGACTACATGGGGATGCTGGCCACGGTGATGAACGCGCTGGCGATGCAGTCGGCACTGGAAGGCATGGGTGTCTTTACCCGGGTGATCTCGGCGATCCGGATGGATGAGGTGGCGGAACCCTACATCCGCCGCCGTGCCGTGCGCCACCTGGAGAAGAAGCGGGTCTGCATCTTTGCGGCCGGCACCGGCAACCCCTATTTCACCACCGATACCGCTGCGACGCTGCGTGCCAATGAAATGGCGTGCGAGGCGATCTTTATGGGCAAGAACGGCGTCGACGGCGTTTATGACAAGGACCCCAAGGAACACCCGGACGCGGTCCGCTATGACGAGATCAGCTATGACGACGTCTTCGCCAAGCGGCTGAAGGTGATGGATGCCTCTGCCATTGCTCTGGCACGCGACAACAACCTGCCGCTGATCGTCTTTCCGCTGGATGAGCCGGGCGGATTCCGCGGTATCCTGTCGGGTCAGGGAACCTACACCAAGGTCCAGGGCTAACCGCCTCTTATGGTCCGGGAATCTGAGCGCGGGCTTTAATTTCGGCCCGCGTTCTTTCTGCCGCAGGCAGGGACCGGCCGGGCCCGGCGTCCGCAGCCCGCAATCTGGTCCCGCCCGGCCGCAGCAATAGCAGGAAAAGCGTTGCGGACGGGCTATTTGCAAGGATGCGGGAGCGCACGCCGGAGCACCGTATCGCTCAAGAGGGGCGGCAATTCCCCCGCATGATCGCTATACATCAGCCTTCCAATGGCTTATGAGCCAAGGGAAGACCGCCTCAGATAAGGGGAGAGAGCAGCATGTCTGATGATTTTGAACTGGATACCGATGATCTGAAACGCCGCATGGACGGCGCCATGGCCAACCTGCGCACTGAATTTGCATCGCTGCGCACCGGCCGCGCCTCGGCCTCGATGCTGGAGCCGGTGATGGTGGATGCCTACGGCTCGCCGACACCGATCAACCAGGTCGGCACCGTCAACGTGCCTGAGCCGCGCATGGTCACCATCAATGTTTGGGACAAGGGCCTGGTCGGCAAAGTGGAAAAAGCGATCCGCGAATCCGGCCTGGGCATTAATCCGCAGCTGAACGGCACCATTATCATGCTGCCGATCCCGGAGCTGAACGAGGAACGCCGCCGCGAGCTGGGCAAGGTTGCCGGCCAGTACGCCGAGCACGCCCGCGTGTCGATCCGCAACGTCCGCCGCGACGGCATGGACCAGATCAAGAAGGCCAAGGCCGACGGCATGTCGGAAGATGATCAGAAGTTCTGGGAAGCTGAGGTGCAAGAGCTGACCGACAAGATGATCAAACATGTGGACGAGGCGCTTGAGACCAAGCAAGCCGAGATTATGCAGGTCTGACGGCGCATTATGCCGGGAGATGCAAATCCGCAGATGAGCCCCGCCGGAGAAGCTCCGGCGGTCCGCTCTGGCCCGCGCCACGTGGCCATCATCATGGACGGCAATGGCCGCTGGGCGCAGGCCCGCGGGCGGCCGCGGCTGTTCGGCCACCATGCCGGTGCACGCCGGGTTCGTGAAGTTGTCGAGTGCTGCCCAAGTCTGGGCGTGGAATATCTGACCATTTTTGCCTTCTCGACCGAAAACTGGAAACGCACACAGACCGAAGTGGCCGGTCTGATGAGCCTGTTCCGCCGCTATATCTCCAAGGAAATGAATGCCTTGGCAGAAAAGAATGTCCGGGTGCGCTTTATTGGCGACCGGGTGCGGCTGGATGCCAAGCTGATTGACCTGATGGACAAGCTTGAGCGCAAGACCGAAGGCAACGGCGGCACTCAGCTCACCATCGCTCTGAACTATGGCGGCCGCGATGAGGTGGCCCGGGCCACCAAGCGGCTGGCGCGGGACGTGGCCGAGGGCCGTCTGGACCCGGAAAACGTCGATGAGGAAACCCTGCCGCGGTATCTGGACACCCATGTGCTGCCGGACCCGGATCTGGTGATCCGGACCAGCGGCGAGGCGCGGATTTCGAACTTCCTGCTGTGGCAGTCGGCCTATGCGGAGTATGAGTTCATCGACACCCTGTGGCCGGATTTCACCGCTGAGGAACTGGCGCGGCTGTGCGGCAGCTATGGACGCCGCGACCGCCGCTTCGGGGCAGTCAAGACATGAGCGCTGCCAAGGGCCGCTGGGCCGACCTGCTGCCGCGGGTGCTGTCGGCCATCGTGATGGTCCTTGCGGGCGGCTATGCCGTCTGGGCCGGCGGGCTGGTCTTTGACGGAATGATCGCGCTCTGCTGCGGCGGCATGATCTGGGAACTGGTGCGGATGCTGGCGCCGGAACGCGGCGGCCTTGCGCTGCAGCTGGGCGCAGTCTCTGCCGTTGCGGTGCTGCTGGCGGCGCTGCTGCCGGTGATCTGGGTGGTTCCCTTGCTGGCTGCGCCGGTTGCGGCCGGGTTCAGCCAGTTCGAACGCAACCGCCACTATTTCTCCGGCTGCGCGATCTGGGTCCTGTTTGCGGGCTTCGGCTTCATCTGGCTGCGCGGCCAGATGGGGGTCGAGTGGATGCTGTGGCTGATCGGCATTGTGGTTGCGACCGATGTGGCAGGGTATTTTGCGGGCAAGATCATTGGCGGGCCCAAGTTCTGGCCGCGCGTCAGCCCCAAGAAGACTTGGAGCGGCACCGCTGCCGGCTGGCTGGCCGCCGCCCTCGTGGGCGCACTGTTTGCCGCGCAGATGGGGCTGGGCTTTGGTATCGTGGTGCTGTCAGTGCTGCTGGCGATGGCCAGCCAGGCCGGCGATGTTGCGGAAAGCGCGCTGAAGCGGAAGATGGGCGTCAAGGATTCCAGCGCGCTGATCCCCGGGCACGGCGGGCTGTTCGACCGTTTCGACGGGATGCTGGGCGCCGCGGCCATGTTCCTGGCCGTGACCGCCATCTGGGGATAACCAGGCAGGAAAAACTATGCGGAAAGTTTCGATTTTCGGCGCTACCGGGTCGATCGGGCAGAACACCATCGACCTGATCCGGCGCGCGCCTGAAGCCTATGATGTCGTGGCCCTGACCGGCGGCGCCAATATCGCGCAACTGGCGGAGGACGCCATCGCGCTGCGGGCTGAGGTGGCTGTCACCGCTTATGAAGACCGTCTGCCCGATCTGCGCGCGGCGCTGGAAGGGTCCGGCGTAGAGGCAGCCGCAGGGCAGGCGGCCCTGGTCGAGGCGGCCGCGCGCCCGGCAGACTGGATCATGTCGGCCATCGTCGGCGCGGCTGGTTTGGCTCCGGGACTGGAGGCGCTGAAACACGGCACAACCCTGGCGCTGGCCAACAAGGAGTCGCTGGTCTGCGCAGGCCGGCTGCTGCTGGAGACAGCGGAAAAGCATGGCGCCCGGCTGCTGCCGGTGGACAGCGAGCATTCGGCGGTGTTCCAGGGACTGGTCGGCGAGGACATCGAAGCGGTCGAGCGGATTGTCATCACCGCCTCAGGCGGGGCGTTCCGCGACTGGCCGCTGGAGGATCTGCCTAAAGCGACCCTGGCGCAGGCGTCCTCGCACCCCAACTGGGACATGGGGCAGCGGATCACCATCGACAGCGCGTCGATGTTCAATAAGGCGCTGGAAGTCATTGAAACCCGGGAATACTTCGGTGCGCGCCCGGATCAGATCGAGGTGCTGGTGCATCCCGAATCCCTGGTTCACGCTCTGGTCGGTTTCAACGACGGCGCGCTGATGGCGCATCTGGGGGCGGCGGACATGCGGCATGCCATCGGTTATGCGCTGCATTGGCCGGACCGCCAGCATCTGCCGGTTGAACGGCTGGACCTGGCCCGGATCGGCCAGCTGAATTTCCGCGCCCCTGACCCCGCCCGCTATCCGGCGCTGCGGCTGGCCTATGAGGTAATGGAGCGGGGCGGTATGATGGGCGCGGCGTTCAACGCGGCCAAGGAGCAGGCGCTGGATGAGTTCATTGCCGGCCGCATCCGTTTTACCGAAATGGCCGCGGTAACCGAGGCCGTGCTGGAGCGGTTTGCGGCGGAGAGCGGCCTCATCGATGCCGCAATGACACTTGATAACGTGACCCGGGTTGACCATCTCGCACGTCAAGAGGCCGCCAGGGCCGCAGAAAAACACATAGGGTAGATCTTTGGACATACTTGCTTTTGTCCCGCAGTTTGGCGGTTTTCTTTATACGATCGCCAGCTTTGTCGTCGCGCTGTCGGTGATTGTGGCCGTTCATGAATACGGCCACTACATCGTCGGCCGCTGGTCGGGCATTCACGCAGAAGTGTTCTCGATCGGTTTCGGCCCGGTGCTGTGGAGCAGGGTGGACAAGCATGGCACCCGCTGGCAGATCGCAGCGCTTCCCTTTGGCGGCTACGTGAAATTCCTTGGCGATGCCGATGCGGCCTCGGGCAAGGATGCGCAGGCTATGCAGGCGGCTGCGGAGGATCCGGAGCACCTGCGCCGGACCATGCATGGCGCCCCCCTTTGGGCCCGCTCGGCAACCGTCGCGGCCGGCCCGGTCTTCAACTTCGTGATGTCGGCAATCATCTTTGCCGCCGTTGCCATGTCGCAGGGGGTGATGCGTGATCCGCTGACCGTTGGGGACATGGCGCCGCTGCCAGGTGTCGAAAGCGGGCTGCAAGAGGGGGATGAGCTGATTGCAGCAGGCGGCTTGGCGGTGCCAAGCTACCTGGATGCCGATGCCTGGGAAGATTTCCGCAAGGAACTGCCGCAGCAGCAGCCGCTGGAGTACCAGGTGCGCCGCGGCGGGTCTGAGCTCAGCGTCATCGGTCCGTATCTGTACCCGCCCTATGTCCGCGGCGTGGTGCCGCGCAGCGCGGCATCGGACGCCGGGTTGCAGCCGGAAGACCTGATCGTCGCGGTAGACGGCAAGCCGCTGGTGTCCTTCGACCAGCTGAAGGAGCACGTCGAAGCCGCAGACGGCAAGGTTCTGGTGCTGGATGTGCTGCGCGGCGGCGAAAGTGTCGAAATGGCCCTGGCGCCCCGCCGCACGGATGAGCCGCTGCCGGACGGCGGCTTTACCACCCGCTGGCGGATCGGCATCATCGGCGGGCTGGCGTTTGAGCCTGCGACCGACTCGGCCGGCTTTGGCGAGTCTCTGGCGGCTGGCGCCTACCAGGTCTGGGCAGTGGTCGAGACTTCCCTGTCAGGTCTGAAGCACATGATCACCGGCGCCATCAGCACCTGCAACCTGTCGGGGCCGATCGGCATCGCCGAAACCTCCGGCGCGATGGCCAGTCAGGGGGCGGAAAGCTTTATCCGCTTTATCGCTGTGCTGTCGACCGCAGTCGGGCTGTTGAACCTGTTCCCGGTGCCTGCGCTGGATGGCGGCCACCTGATGTTTTACGCCTATGAGGCTGTGGCGGGCCGTCCGCCAAGCGACCGGGCGGTGCGGGTGCTGATGTCGCTCGGCATTGCCATCGTGCTGTCGCTGATGGTGTTCGCGATCGGCAACGACCTGTTCTGCTGATCCGGCAGGCAGGAGTGCCAAGGGGCGGCCACGGTGCCGCCCAACTGCTGCCACATTCCCCCGTTAACGTTTCATCAACCCGCGGCGGCTGCCAAAGCGCTGCACCGCGGGCAGGTGGACTTGGACAGGGGGATGACCGATGCAGACACTCTCGCACTCTTATCGCGGCCTCGGGCTGCTGATGCGGCTGAACTGGGACCGGGCGCTGACCGGATTTGCCATTCTCGGCGCCCTGACCGCAGGTGCCTGGCTCGCTACTTTGTGATTCCCGCAACCGGCGCGCAAGCCCGCCGCGCCGGATGCTGCCAGAATGCGCTTTGATGGTTTTGACAACCGCTTTCAAACCCGGTACGCACTTGCCAAAGCTGCTATAATAATCGGGTTCAGAAAAAATGGTTTGGGGGAAAGTTACAGGCAAGTCCTGTAGTGAGCGCAAGTCGGGCATCAATATATTGTACCGTAAAGTTTCTGCCATTTCTTTGGCAGTTGCGCTGGGTTACGCGTTGTCGCCGCTGCCGGCGGAGGCGCAAAGCTACCGCTTCACCTCGGTTCAGGTTGAGGGCAACCAGCGGATTCAGACGTCCACTGTCGTCGCCTATACCGGCATCGAACGCGGCCAGACAGTCAGCGCGGGCGAGCTGAACGACGCCTATCAGCGTATTCTTGACAGTGGCGTATTTGAAACAGTCGAAATCGTGCCGCGCGGCAACACTCTGGTGATCAAGGTCACCGAGTTTCCGACCATCAATCAAATCAGTTTCGAGGGCAACCGCCGCCTTAAGGACGACGCGCTGAGCGACATCATCGAGTCCGCACCGCGCCGGGTCTTCAGCCCCACGCAGGCTGAGCGCGACGCTGGGCTGATTGCAGAAGCCTACAGCGTTCAGGGCCGTCTGGCCTCCCGCGTGACCCCGCGTATCATCCGCCGCACCAACAATCGCGTCGATCTGGTCTTCGAGATTTCCGAAGGCGACACCATCGAAGTTGAGCGCGTGTCATTCACCGGCAACCGGGTCTATTCCGACCGCCGCCTGCGGCGGGTTCTGGAAACCAAGCAGGCCGGTCTGCTGCGCACTTTCATCCGCTCGGACACCCTGATCGAAGACCGTCTGGAGTTCGACAAGCAGGTGCTGAGGGACTTCTACCTGTCGCGCGGCTATGTGGATTTCCGGGTCAACAGCGCCAATGCCGAAGTCACCCAGGAACGTGACGCCGTTTTCCTGGTTGTGGATGTGACCGAGGGCCAGCAGTTCCGGTTCGGCAACATTTCGGTGACCAGTGAAATGCCGGAAGCTGACGCCGACCTGTTCAGTTCCACACTGAAGATCCGCCCCGGAGTGGTCTATTCCCCGACGCTGGTCGAGAACGCGATTGACCGGATGGAGGGGCTGGCCGTCCGCAACGAAATCGACTTTCTGCGGGTCGAGCCGCGCGTCACCCGCAACGACCGGGACCTGACACTGGATATCGAATTCGTGCTGACGCGCGGTCCGCGGGTGTTTGTCGAGCGGATCGACATCGAGGGCAACACCACCACTCTGGACCGGGTGATCCGCCAGCAGTTCCGCTCTGTCGAAGGCGACCCGTTCAACCCGCGTTCGATCCGCAACAGCGCCGAACGGATCCGGGCCTTGGGCTTCTTCGCCAACGCTGATGTGGAAACCCGCGAGGGCAGCTCTTCGGATCAGGTCATTGTCGACGTGGACGTCGAGGAGCAGCCGACCGGTTCATTGAACCTCGGCGGTGCATACTCGGTCACCGACGGTTTCGGTGTCAGTGTTGGTCTGAGCGAAAACAACTTCCTGGGCCGCGGCCAGCGGCTGTCGTTCAATATCGCCACGGCGACGGAGTCGGATTCATACGTCCTTGGCTTCACCGAACCGTTCCTGCTGGGACGGGAGCTGAAGTTCGATCTGGACCTTGGTCTGAACGAAACGGACTCCAGCTTCTCGGAGTATAAAACCAAACGCGTCTTCTTCCGTCCGGCGCTGACATTCAACACAGGCGAGGATTCGTCGCTGCAGGTCCGCTACACCTGGGACGCGGACGAGATGCAGTTTGATGATGATGACACCAACCAGAATCTGGCGGGTCCGGTTATCCAAAGCGAAATCAGGCAGGGTGAGCTTACATCCAGCGCCCTCGGTGTCACTTACAGGTACGACAGCCGTCTGACCGGGCTCGACCCCAACGCAGGTTTTCTGGTCGAAATCGGAGCTGATTATGCCGGGCTGGGCGGTGATTCCGAATACATCAAGGCAACCACCAAACTTGTTGCGCAGCGCCGCATCTGGAATGAGGAGGTCACCCTGCGCGCGACCCTGGAAGCAGGGGCGTTCCAATGGGAAGGCGGCGGCAACAGCCGCACGATCGACCGCTTCGTTCTGACCCCCTCTGTCATCCGGGGCTTTGAGCCCGGCGGTATCGGGCCGCGGGATCAGAATAACGGAAATCCGAATGGCGGATTTTATAATGATTTCCTCGGCGGTAACTATTATGCGGTTGCGCGCTTTGATGCGGAGTTCCCGCTCGGCCTGCCGGAAGAACTGGGGCTGCGCGGCGCATTGTTCTATGATGTCGGCGGCCTCTGGGGGCTGCAGAACGTCAACACCGCAGGTTTTAACTCCGGCAACGGCATCGTGGGGCGTGACAGGTCCTTCCGTCACGTAGTCGGCTTCTCGCTCTTGTGGACCACGGGCTTTGGCCCGCTGCGGTTCAACTTCTCCAAAGCTCTCAAGAAAGAGGACTTCGACGAGGAGCAACCCTTTGACCTGACCCTGCAGGCGAGGTTCTGATCTGGTGCGGCAGCAGGCTCCCGGCTGTTGGGCGGCGCGCGGTCTTGCCGTGGCGCTGGCCTGTTTCGGGCCTGTTTCCGTTCTGGCGCAGGACACGGTGCAGCCGGCGCCGGGTTCGGGGCGCGGCTACCAGCTGGGGCTGCCGCAAAGCGGCATCCTCACCATCCAGCCGGAGCGGCTGTTCTCCGAAAGCGCCTTTGGCAAGCGGGTTGAGCGGGAAATGGAGGCGGAGGGCGCGGTGCTGACCGCGGAAAACCGCCGCATCGAGGCCGAACTGCGCAGCGAAGAGCTGGAACTGACGGAGCGCCGCAGCGGGATGGAGCCGGAAGCGTTCCGCGCTCTGGCCGATGCCTTTGACCAGAAAGTGCAGGACACCCGCCGCCGTCAGGAGCAAAAGCTGCGCGAAATCAACCAGATGGGTGAAGAGGCCCGGCGCGAATTCATCAACGCCTCGCTGCCGGTGCTGCAGCAGATCCTGCGGGAAACCGGCGCGGGCGCGATCCTTGATCATTCCTCGGTCTTTCTGAGCGCGGATGCCGCCGACATCACCAGTCTGGCCATCGCCCGGGTTGACGCGGTGCTGGGGGACGGCGCCGCGCAAGAGGATGGCGATCGCTGATCCGGCGAACTTGCCCAAACGCCGCCTGCTTGCTAGGGACGGCGCAGCACATTTGAAGAAATGGGAAACCAACCATGACCACCGAGCTGCAAAGCGCTGACATTCACCTGATCCAGCGGATCCTGCCGCACCGCTACCCGTTCCTGCTGGTCGACAAGGTGGTCGATATCGACAGCTACAAATCGGCGCGCGGCATCAAGAATGTCACCATGAACGAGCCGCACTTCCAGGGCCATTTCCCGGGCACCCCGATCATGCCGGGCGTGACCATCGTCGAGGCGATGGCGCAGACCGCAGGCGTGATGCTGGGGGTCGGCATGGATATGGTCGACACCAATCTGCTGATCTACTTCATGAACATCGACAAGTGCAAATTCCGCCGCAAGGTGGTGCCGGGCGATGTGCTGGAAATGCATGTGGAGACCCTGCGCGGCAAACCCGGCGGCAAGATCTTCAAATTCACCGGCCGCGCCACCGTCGATGGCGAAGTGGCGGCAGAGGCCGAATTCTCGGCCATGGTCGACGTGCAGAAGGACGGATGAACATGAGCCGGATTCACTCCAGTGCCGTGATCGAAAAGGGCGCCAAACTTGGAAAGGACTGCGAAATCGGCCCGTTCTGCGTGGTTGGCCCCGACGTGGTGCTGGGGGACCGGGTTGTTCTGAAGTCCCACGTTGTCGTCACCGGCGACACCGAAATCGGGGACGAGACGGTCGTCTTTCCCTTTGCCGTGCTGGGCGAGATCCCGCAGGACCTCAAGTTCAAGGGCGAGAAGTGCCGGACCGTGATCGGCAAGCGCAACCGTATCCGCGAGCATGTGACGGTGAATGCCGGCACCGAGGGCGGCGGCGGGCTGACCAAAATCGGCGACGACGGCCTGTTCATGGCAGGCTGCCACATTGCCCATGATGCCCAGGTCGGTGACCGGGTGATCGTGGTGAACTCTGCCGCGGTGGCGGGTCACTGCGTGCTGGAAGATGACGTCATCATCGGCGGCCTGTCCGGTATCCACCAGTGGGTGCGGATCGGCAAGGGAGCGATCATCGGCGCGGTCACCATGGTGACCAACGACGTGATCCCCTATGGCCTGGTGCAGGCGCAGCGTGGCGAGCTGGACGGCCTCAACCTGGTCGGCCTCAAACGCCGTGGCGTGGCCCGCAGCGACATCACCGCCTTGCGGGCGGCCTTCCAGATGCTGGCGCAGGGCGAAGGCACCTTCCAGGAACGCGCCAAGCGGCTGGGGGGGGAGACCGACAGCGAATACGTGCAGGAGATCGTTGCCTTCATCACCGGTGAAAGCGACCGCTCCTTCCTGACACCGGGGGGCTGATGCCATGCTGGCTTTGATTGCAGGCACCGGCGGCTTGCCTGCTGAGGTGGCCTCCCGCGCTGTGGGCCGTCCGCTGATCTGTGCCATGGAGGGGTCGGAACCGGATGCGGTGGATCCCGAAATCACGTTCCGGTTCGAACAGCTTGGCTCCTTTCTCGAAAGGCTGAAGGCCGCAGAGGTCACCGAAATCTGCATGGCAGGCGCGGTGCAGCGTCCGAATATCGACCCCTCGGCGATTGATGCGGCCACACTGCCGCTGGTGCCGGTACTGCAGGGTGCGCTTGCCGCCGGCGATGACGGCGCGCTGCGGGCGATCATCGGGATTTTCGAGCAGGCCGGTTTCGATGTGCTCGCCGCGCATGAGGTTGCCCCGGATCTGCTGATGGCCGCAGGCGTGCCGACCAAGGTGCAGCCGGGCGAGCTGGACAAGACGGATGCGGAGCGCGGCGCAGAGATCGTCGCTGCCATGTCCGCTGCCGACATCGGCCAGTCCTGTGCCGTGCGCAAGCGGCAGGCCATCGCGGTGGAGAATGTCTTTGGCACCGACTGGATGCTGTCCGCGCTGGCGGATCGCCCGGACGGGCAGGGCGGGCTGCTGTTCAAGGCACCCAAGCCCGCGCAGGACCGCCGCGCTGACCTGCCGACGATCGGGGTGGAAACAGTTGAGGCTGCTGCGAAGGCCGGTCTCTCAGGCATCGTGCTGGAGGCGGGCGGCGTCATCGTGCTGGACCAGGACGCGGTGGTTGCGGCCTGTGACCGGCTGGGCCTGTTCCTGTGGCTGCGTGAGGCATGAGCCTTCGGGTGTTCATCCTGGCCGGTGAGCCTTCGGGCGACCGGCTGGGCGGGGCGCTGATGGCAGGGCTGAAACAGCTGGCACCTGGCGTCAGCTTCGATGGCATCGGCGGCGCGCTGATGGCGGAGCAGGGGCTGGTTTCGCGGTTTCCGATGGATGAGCTGTCGGTGATGGGGCTGGCGGAGGTGCTGCCCAAGTACCGCCATCTGAAGCGCCGGATCCGGGAAACTGCTGACGCGGTGCTGGAGACCCGCCCGGATGTTCTGATCACCATCGACAGCCCGGACTTTTCCTTGCGCGTGGCGCGGCTGGTCAAGGAACAAAGCAGCATCCGCACCGTCCATTATGTGGCACCCTCGGTCTGGGCCTGGCGGCCAAAACGGGCCGTGAAGATGGCGGAAGTGATTGACCACGTGCTGGCGCTCTTGCCGTTTGAGCCGCCTTACATGGAAGCCGCAGGGATGGACTGCGATTTCGTTGGCCATCCGGTGGTGGCCGAACCGCAGGCCACGGATGCGGAGATCTCTGCATTCCGGGAAGAATTCGATCTGGGCGATTCGCCGTTTGTGCTGGCTCTGCCCGGCTCGCGGCGCTCCGAAGTTGCGCGGCTGGCGCCGGATTTCGGCGGCGCATTGCACCGCTTCACGGCGCAGCACCCGGAGTACCGTATCGTCGTGCCCGCCGCCGCGCCGGTGGCCGGGCTGGTGCAGGAGGCGCTGAAAAGCTGGCCCGCAGGCACGGTGCTGGTCGATCCGAACCGGTTTGAGGCTGCCACCGCCAAGGCACACAAACGCGCGGCCTTTGCCGCGGCGGATCTTGCGCTGGCCGCCTCCGGCACCGTCTCGCTGGAGCTGGCCGCCGCCGGCACCCCGATGGTCATCGCTTACAAGTTCCAGTGGCTGACCTGGCAGATCATGAAGC
The DNA here is from genome assembly GCF_982940295.1 of Leisingera sp. Classification (NCBI taxonomy): domain Bacteria; kingdom Pseudomonadati; phylum Pseudomonadota; class Alphaproteobacteria; order Rhodobacterales; family Roseobacteraceae; genus Leisingera; species Leisingera sp. Next base: position 22,050 of record NZ_CEYXRG010000003.1, on the reverse strand, counting down.
GCTTGGCGCTGATCGACACGGTGACGCTGGTCAATCTCGTGAGCGAGACCCGTGTGGTGCCGGAATGCCTGGGGCCCGACTGCACGCCTGAGAAGATTGCCAGGCAGCTGGCGGCGCTGGCCGCGGACCCTGGGGCGCAATTGGAGGCCATGCAGCTGACCATGAAACGGCTGGGCGAGGGCGGCGAAGCGCCCGGGCTGCGGGCCGCCCGCGCGGTGCTGGACCGTTTGCCCGGGAGTTAAGACGCAAGCGCGCCGGAGGCTGGAGCCTCCGGCGCGCGGCTTCTGGTGGCGCTGGCGCTTGCGCACCCGCGCGGAGCTTGCCGTCGTGGAGGCGCTGAACGCTGGGCGATGTGAAAACTTGAAACGCTGGATCTTTTTTTGCTGAGAAGCGCCTGAGGGCAGGACTGCCCTCAGGCGCATGTACAATTTTCGTTTGGCATGCTCTGAAAAGGACAAGCCGCGCGTGCCGCGCGGAGGCTGCGCCTTCCTTGACAGAGCGCCGTGCCTCAGTAGCCGCGCCAGATCCAGCCGCCGCCGAAGATCCGGCTGCCCTCGGTGGCGTAGAACACGCAGGCCTGGCCGGGGGAGACGCCTTCCTCAGGGGTCAGCAATTCCACCTCGGCGGTGGTGTCGCTGAGCGGCCGGATGATCGCCTCGCGCGGGGGGCGGGTGGAGCGGACCTTGACCTTCAGATGCCATTCGTCGCGGCTGGTGAACGGCTCATCGCCCAGCCAGTTGATCTCGCGCACCGGGATGGTGCGGGTCGCCAGCAATTCCTTGGGGCCAACGACGACCTGCTTCTTGTCCACATCCAGCTTCACCACATACAGCGGCTCTGACAGCCCGCCGATGCCAAGGCCGCGGCGCTGGCCGATGGTGTAGTGAATCACGCCTTCGTGGCTGCCCAGAACCCGGCCGTCGGAATGCACGATCTCGCCCGGCTCTGCTGCGCCGGGACGCAGTTTCTCGATCACGCTGGCATAGTTGCCATCGGGCACAAAACAGATGTCCTGGCTGTCGGGCTTGTCCGCCACCGCCAGCCCGTACTGGGCTGCCATTTCGCGGGTGGCGTCCTTGGACGGCAAGTGGCCCAGAGGGAAACGCAGGTAGTCCAGCTGCTCCGGTGTGGTGGAGAACAGGAAATAGCTCTGGTCGCGGTTGGCATCCTCGGCGCTGTGCAGCTCCGGCCCGTTTGCGCCCATTTTGCGCTGGATATAGTGGCCGGTGGCCATGCAGTCGGCCTCCAGATCCTTGGCGGTCTCCAGCAGGTCCTTGAACTTCACCCGCTCGTTGCAGCGGATGCAGGGCACCGGAGTTGCGCCCGCCAGATAGCTGTCGGCGAACTCGTCAATCACCGCATCTTTAAAAATGTTCTCATAATCCAGGACGTAATGCGGGAAGCCGCGCTCCTCTGCCACACGGCGCGCGTCATGAATATCGATTCCCGCGCAGCAGGCGCCCTTCTTGGCCAGAGCCGCGCCGTGATCATAGAGCTGCAGCGTCACGCCGACCACGTCATAGCCTTGATCGGCCAGGTATGCAGCGACAACAGAGCTATCGACGCCACCGGACATGGCCACAACCACCCGGGTTTCCGAGGGAGGTTTGGCAAAGCCAAGCGAGTTCAAGGTGGTGTTGTGGTCCAGCGCCATGGGGCAGCTCCTGAAGGCAAGGGGGCAGGCGCCGCAGAATATAGGAAAATCCTAACGACTCTCAAGGGGGGTGGTTCACGCGCCGTTAAGCCTGTTCGGAAATTCTTCTGCCGGACCCCAACGAAAAAGATCTTCAAAGGGAAGACGGATGTTTTTGAAGAAAGTCGACGGCCCGCGGGCCGTTACCCTGCCGGACGGAACCATTATGACCCGGGCGGATTTGCCGCCGGAAACCACCAAGCGCTGGGTGGCCTCGCGCAAGGCTGCGGTTGTGCGCGGCGTGCTCTACGGGCTGCTGCCGCAGACCGAAGCAATGCGCCGTTACGGCCTTAGCGAGGAAGAGTTCCGCAGCTGGGTCGCCGCCGTGGCCGACCATGGTGAAGAAGCGCTGAAAACCACAAGGCTGAAGAAATTCCGTAACCCGGATGCAAAATAGTATGAGCCGCCCTTGAGTTGCATTCGTAAATTAACCATCATGGTAACGGGGCATTAACTTTTTTCCACCAAGGTTAACGGGACCTGAGGGAAACAGTGTACAGGCGGAGAATAAAATATGCGCATTCTTTTGGTTGAGGATGATCCGACCACAGCGAAAAGCATCGAGCTGATGCTGACCCACGCCAACCTGAACGTCTATTCGACGGATCTGGGCGAGGAAGGGATCGATCTGGCCAAGCTTTACGACTATGACCTGATCCTGCTGGATCTGGGGCTGCCGGATATGAACGGCCATGAGGTGCTGCGCCAGCTGCGCATGTCCCGCATTGAAACACCCATTCTGATCCTGTCCGGGGCAGATGACACCGACAACAAAATCAAGGGGTTCGGCTTTGGTGCGGATGACTACCTGACCAAGCCCTTCCACCGTGAGGAACTGGTGGCGCGGATCCATGCGATCATCCGCCGGTCCAAGGGCCATTCGCAGTCGATCATCAAGACCGGCAAGATCTCGGTCAACCTGGACGCCAAGACGGTTGAGGCCGATGGCAAGGCGGTGCATCTGACCGGCAAGGAATACCAGATGCTGGAGCTGCTGTCCCTTCGCAAGGGCACCACGCTGACCAAGGAAATGTTCCTGAACCACCTTTACGGCGGTATGGATGAACCGGAACTGAAGATCATCGACGTTTTCATCTGCAAGTTGCGCAAGAAACTCAGCAATGCGACGGGCGGCGAGAATTACATCGAAACCGTCTGGGGCCGCGGCTATGTGCTGCGTGATCCGCAGGAGGATCATATGTCCGGCGGCCAGCGGATGGCGGTCGGCGCCTGAAAGGGTGACGATCCGGGCGGCGCTTGACCTCGTGCCGCCGGTTGCAAAGACCTGCCAAGCGGCGGGTCTTTTCATTTTTGCCAGCGGCGTGATCGCCCCCTGACAGAGGCGCTGGACGCGGCGCGCGCGGCGTCCTATCACCAAGGGTGAGAACGAAGAGGGACCGCGCGTGGAAAAATCAGTATCAGATCTCTCAGAGAGCGAAGTTCAAGAAGAGATAAATGAACTAAGGATTCTTATTTGGTCAGCAGATCGCCTCCATCATGGCTTCGACATTTCTGCAATCTCTGACGGTACCTTCGATCGCGAAAAGCGCAGATTGTTTACGCTAGTTGAAGCGTTCCCCAAGTTTAGACCGCAAGTTGAAAAGATACTTGAGTCCGTTGGTGGCCCGGTTGCGCCCGGCTTTGGCAAAGTTTCCCATGCGATTCGCATGCTTTCACTGGGCAATGCTTTCGAGGATGAGGACGTCACCGATTTCGACCGAAGCATCCGCAAATACCTGGGCCTGGGCGGGGAGGCCGCGCTAGGCTACACAGCCGAACCCAAGATCGACGGTCTGTCGCTGTCTCTGCGGTACGAGCATGGCAAACTGGTTCAGGCCGCCACCCGCGGCGATGGCAGTGTGGGCGAAAACGTGACCGCCAATGCACTGACCATCGCCGATATTCCGCAGCAGCTGGACGGCGCGCCGGAGGTGCTGGAGGTGCGGGGCGAAGTCTATATGAGCCACGCAGATTTCGAAGCACTGAACGCCCGCCATGCGGAGCGCGGCGGCAAGATCTTTGCCAACCCGCGCAATGCCGCCGCCGGTTCGTTGCGGCAGCTGGACGCCGAAATTACCCGCGCCCGGCCTTTGCGTTTCTTTGCCTATAGCTGGGGTGAGCTGAGCGCGCCTTTGGCGGAGACGCAGATGGACGCGATCGCGCGGCTGCGGTCGCTTGGGTTCCAGACCAACCCGCTGACCCGTCTCTGCACCAGCGTTGCGGAGATGATTGACCACTACCGCAGCATTGAGGAACAGCGCGCCACGCTGGGTTATGACATCGACGGGGTGGTCTACAAGGTCAACGATCTGGCGCTGCAGGGGCGGTTGGGGTTCCGCTCCACCACGCCCCGCTGGGCCATTGCGCATAAATTCCCGGCCGAACTCGCCTGGACCCGGCTGGAGGCCATCGACATCCAGGTGGGGCGCACTGGCGCGCTCAGCCCGGTCGCACGGCTCACTCCGGTGACGGTTGGCGGCGTGGTGGTGTCCAATGCCACGCTGCACAACGAGGATTACATCCAGGGCCGGGATTCCAAGGGGGAGGAGATCCGCGGCGGCAAAGACATCCGCATCGGCGACTGGGTGCAGATCTACCGCGCGGGCGACGTGATTCCAAAAGTGGCGGATGTGGATCTGTCCAAGCGGCCCGAGGGGGCCGAACCCTATCTGTTCCCGCACTCCTGCCCGGAATGCGGCAGCCCGGCGGAACGGGAAGAAGGCGATGCTGTGCGCCGCTGTTCCGGGGGGCTGATCTGCCCCGCGCAAGCGGTGGAAAAGCTCAAGCATTTCGTCTCCCGCGCGGCCTTTGATATCGAAGGTTTGGGCGCCAAGCAGGTTGAGCAGTTCCACAGCGATGGCTGGATCAAGGAACCTGCGGATATCTTTGATCTGCAAGAAAATTACGGCTCTGGCCTGCAGCAGCTGAAGAACCGCGAGGGCTGGGGGGAGAAATCCGCCGACAACCTCTTTGCCGCAATCGAGGAAAAACGAACGATCCCGCTGGCCAAGCTGATCTTTGCCCTTGGCATCCGCCATGCAGGTGAGGTAGCCGGCCGCGATCTGGCGCTGCACTATCGGGACTGGCAGGGTATGGCGGATGCAATTGACGCGGCCCGCCCGGCCGCCCTGGCGCACCGGGCCGCCGATGAAGCCGAGGAGGCCGAGCGACAGGCCGCATCGGATGAAGGCCGTCGGCCCCGGATCTCGGAAACCCGGGCCGCTGCCATTGCTGCCTGCGAAGTCCCGGCCGAGGCTTCGGCTGCCTGGGCCGACCTGATCGGCGTCGACGGGATCGGCGCGGTGCTGGGCCTGTCCCTGTCCGATGCCTTTGCCAACCCGGAGGAGCGCGCTGCCATCGACCGGCTGGTGGCGAAACTGACCATCGTGCCGCCCGATGCGCCGGCTGCGGACAGCCCGGTGGCGGGCAAGACCGTCGTCTTCACCGGCACGCTGGAGAAGATGACCCGCGCCGAGGCCAAGGCACGGGCAGAGGCACTGGGGGCCAAGGTCTCCGGCTCCGTTTCCAAGAAGACCGACATTCTGGTGGCTGGCCCCGGCGCAGGCTCCAAGGCCAAGAAGGCCGCGGAGCTGGGTATCCAAACCTTGGACGAAGACGGCTGGCTGGAGCTGATTGCAGGGGCATGAGCGGGCGTCCGGAGATCCTGTTTCCGCTGTTTGCGGGCGCCGAGACCTTGCAGGGTGTCGGCCCGAAAACCGCGCAGAACCTTCTCCAGATTGATATAGAAACGCCGCGCGACCTGTTGTTTTCCCTGCCTTATTCTGTGGTCGACCGCCGGCGGCGCGAGACTATTCGCGGTGTGGACTTGCCCGCAACGGTGACGGTTGAGGTGACCGTTGGCCGCCACCGGCCCGCGCGCAACAAGGGCGGCGCCTATCGTATCCACGTGGAGGACGCGGAGACCGAGTTCCAGCTGGTCTTTTTCCATGGCCGCAGCCGCTATCTGGAGGCGCAGCTGCCGGAGGGATCGCGCCGCGTGGTCTCGGGTAAGCTGGAGCTGTTTGACGGCCTGGCGCAGATGGTCCACCCCGATCACATGCTGCCGGTGGAAGAGGCGCATGAGATACCGGAGTATGAGCCGGTCTACAGCCTGACCCATGGGGTCACGCAGAAAACCATGTACAAGGCGGCGCAAAGCGCGCTGTCGCGGATGCCTGAGCTGGATGAGTGGATCGACCCGGCGCAGATGCTGAAGGAGAACTGGCCTGCCTGGCACGAGGCGCTGCAATCCTCTCACGCGCCGCAAGGCCTGGATGACCTGAGCCCGCAGGCGCCGGCCCGGGCGCGTCTGGCCTATGATGAGCTGTTTTCGCATCAGCTGACCCTGGCGCTGGCGCGGCAAACTGAGCGCAAGGCCCGGGGCATCGAAAGCCATGCGACCGGCCGCCTGCAGTCGCGTGTTTTGAAGACGCTGCCGTATAAGCCCACTAACGCCCAGGCCCGGGCGATCGAGGAAATCTCCGCCGACATGGCCTCGCCCAAGCGCATGAACCGGCTGCTGCAAGGCGATGTGGGCGCAGGGAAAACCCTGGTTGCTTTCATGGCCTTGCTGGTCGCAGTTGAAGCGGGCGGGCAGGGGGTGATGATGGCCCCGACCGGCATTCTTGCACAGCAGCACATGGAGGGGCTCGCACCGCTTGCCGAAGAGGCCGGGGTGGTGATCGAGATCCTAACAGGCCGCGACAAGGGGGCTGAGCGAAAGGCCAAGCTGGCTGCGCTAAAGCGCGGTGATATTCATGTTCTGGTCGGCACCCATGCGGTGTTCCAGCAGGATGTTGAATTCCGGGACCTGCGGCTCGCGATTGTCGATGAACAGCACCGCTTTGGCGTGCGCCAGCGGATGGAGCTGGCGGAAAAAGGCAAGGGCGCCGATGTGCTGGTGATGACTGCAACACCGATCCCGCGCTCGCTGGCGTTGGCGCAATACGGTGACATGGATGTCTCGGTGCTGGATGAGAAACCGCCCGGGCGCAAACCGGTCAAGACTGCGGTCATCAGCACCGAACGGATGCAGGAGGTGGTCGACCACCTGCGCAAGGCCATCGCGGAGGGACGGCAGTGCTATTGGGTCTGCCCGCTGGTCGATGAGTCGGAGCTGAGCGACCTGACAGCGGCGGAGGAGCGTTTCAAGCATCTTCGCGCTGTCTTGGGTGAGGGGATCGCGGGTCTGGTCCACGGCCAGATGCCGCCCGCGGAAAAGGATGCCGCGATGGCGGCGTTCCAAGAGGGCAAGACCAAGGTTCTGGTGGCCACCACGGTGATCGAGGTCGGGGTAAACGTGCCCAATGCTTCTATCATGGTGATTGAACGGGCGGAGATCTTTGGCCTGGCGCAGCTGCACCAGCTGCGCGGCCGGGTTGGGCGCGGCAGCGCCGAGTCGACCTGCCTGCTGATGTACCAGCCGCCGCTGACCGAAGGCGGGCGCAAGCGGCTGGAGGTTTTGCGTGAGACCGAGGACGGCTTCCGGATCTCGGAAACAGATCTGCAGATGCGCGGCGCGGGCGACATGATCGGCACCGCGCAATCCGGGCTGCCGCGGTTCCGGATTGCCGACCTGGAGCGCCAGGCCGGGCTGATGGCGGTGGCGCAAAGCGATGCGCGCGCGCTGCTGGCGGCGGACCCCAAGCTCGAGAGCGCCCGCGGCAAGGCAGCGCGGGTGCTGTTATGGCTGATGAAGCAGGATCAGGCAATCCGTTTGATTTCAGTGGGTTAACCAGCGTTCCGGCGCGTGTTCCCGGTTGATGTTCCACTCTGTTCGCAAATGTTCTCAAAAAGTTCTTTACAGGTGCCGGTAAAAATGAGAACAAAGGGGCAACAAATTTGCCAAAGAGCGAAAAGACAGACTGGAGGAGGCCCGAGCCATGATTGCACAGATCAAAACCACGATTCAGAATGCCCATTCCACCCTGCTGCAGGACGCCATCGGCGCGGCCTCGCTGATGGTGATGCTGGTGGCGGCGCTGCACTTGCCGGGCCTGCTCTGACCCGCTGTTTCTATTCCTGAATGCCTCTGCTGTGCCGGGCCGGCCCTTTCCTGTCCCGGACTGCTCAAGGGATCAACCGCCTGTCCCGATCCCCCAATGGATTGCCTCAAGATCCAGCCTGGCCCGCCCGGGTCCCGCACCGCAGAGCATGACTGCCGCCGCCATCCTGCCCGGATGCGCGGCGGTTTTTTGTTGGAAGGGCGAAGGCAACAAAAATCATTCCCTTGCAAAGCTGCAAGGGTGGTTGCGGGTTCTGTTGTCTATGACAATCAGTGACGCAAGGTGCCGCCGTCAGGCGCATTGCTCCTTGGCGGCGGTCTGCATCGCTTCCAGGGTGGCCTCCAGCGCCAGCATGATGGAGGCATGGCGGTTCTTGAACTCGCGCGCGGGCTGCAGCACTTCCAGCCCGTCGAAGGGGGCATCGGGCACCGGGCCGTCCTGGGTCAGCATGGCCTTCAGCTGGTCGCGGGCGGTTTCGACCTCAGCCAGCGAGCGGCCGATCACATTGGCGCCGACAACAGCCGCGGCGGCCTGCCCCAGCGCGCACGCCTTTACGTCCTGGCCGAAATCCGCGATCTGTCCGTCGTCTACAGTGACGTCTACGGTGACGGTGGAGCCGCACAGCGGCGAGCGTTTCTTGACCGTGGCGTCCGGGGCGTCCAGACGCTCAAGATGCGGAATATCCGCCGCCAGCGCCAGAATGCGCGAAGAATACAGCTTGATCAGATCGGATTCGCCAGACATCGCTTTCCCGGGCTTTCCCTGCTTGGTGGTTCCCCATACATAGGGAGCCGAACAGCAGATGCAAAAGGTTTTTATCCATGTCCATTGCCGCGTCCTTTGATCCCGCCAGCCTGTCCTACAATGATGCCGGCCTGATCCCCTGCATCGCGCAGGATGAGGCGTCAGGCGAGGTGCTGATGATGGCCTGGATGAATGCAGACGCGGTGGCGCGCACGCTGGAAACCCGCCGGGTCACCTACTGGTCGCGCTCGCGCCAGGCGTTCTGGATCAAGGGGGAGACCTCGGGCCACGTGCAGGAACTGGTGGATCTGCGGGTCGATTGCGACCGCGACTGCCTGCTTGCGCTGGTGCGCCAGACCGGGGCGGCTTGCCACACCAACCGGCGGACCTGTTTCTATACCGCGCTGCGGGAGGGGGGCGAGGTCGAGCTGATGAAGCCTGTGGAGTGAGCCGCAACCAAAGGAGACGGCCCTGATGGGCCGTGCCTCCGGCGGGGGTATTTTCAGCAAGAGGAAGGCGGCAGGCCAACCATGCCGCGGATGTCCTGCGGGGTGGCGCCCTCGGCGCGGTAATTGGAGATGGCGCGGGCGTCGTCGCGTTTGGCGAGCCGTTTGCCTTGTTCGTCGCGGATCAGGCGGTGGTGGTGATAAACAGGCGTGGGCAGGCCCAGCAGCGATTGCAGCAGCACATGGATCTGGGTGGCTTCGAACAGGTCGGCCCCGCGCACCGCATGAGTGATGCCCTGATCCGCGTCATCTATCACCACAGACAGGTGGTAGGAGCTTCCCATGCTGCGGCGCACCAGGATGATATCGCCAACGCTTGAGATCAGTTGTTCGGGGTCGAGCTGGTGAGTTCCGGCAAATTCTGGTCCGGTCTCGGCGAAGCTGCGCAGCTCTGCGGTCTGGATGGCCTTTTCCATGTTCAAACGGATCACGTCGCGCTCCGTGGCCTCGCCAGGCAGGCGGGGGCGGCAGGTGCCGGGATAGATGCGCCCGTCGGGGCCGAATTGCGGCACGCCTTCCTGCGGTGCTCCGGCCGCGGCCTCGATATCGGCGCGGTTGCAGCAGCAGGGGTAGGTGAGCCCCAGTGCGGTCAGCCGGTCCAGAGCGGCGCGGTAGCGGGGCAGCCGCTCTGATTGGCGCATCACCGGCTGCGGCCAGGTGAGGCCCAGCCAGTGCAGGTCGTCATAGATCTGCGCCTCCCAGGCGGGCCGGGCGCGGGATTGGTCGATATCCTCAATGCGCAGCAGTAAGCGGCCGCCTTCAGCCGCGGCCATATCATGCGCCAGCAGCGCGGAATAGGCGTGACCCAAGTGCAGCGGTCCGGTCGGCGACGGCGCAAATCTGGTGGTGAATGTCACGCCTTCTCAATCACATAAACGGTGGACTTCAGGTTTATTCCGGGGAGGTGATCCCCATGTTCCCGGAATAGCAGCCGTGCCGCCGAACAGTCCAGCCATTCGTTGAGCTTGCCGGTATAAGCGGGGTCTTCCAGCGCGTGGTCGTTGTAGGAGAAAGCAAACAGCCCGCCGCGCGGCAAGGCGCGCATGATCATGTCGAACACCACGGGCGGAGCCGCGCCGGTACCCAGCACACCGCAGCCGGTGATCAGGCGGTAGGCGCCTTCCGGGATCGGCTTCTTGTTGAAAACATCAATCTGGGTCAGCTTCCGGTAAACGCCTTTGCTGCGGGCCTGGGCGAGCATTTCCTCGGAAGGCTCCATTCCGTCGACGGTTTCAAAGCCTTGCAGCCGCAGCGCCATGCCCGACAGGCCGGTGCCGCAGCCGAAATCCAGAACAGGTTCGCTCAGGTCTTTCTGGAATTTCGCCAATGCCTGGGCAATCCGCCCCGGTGTCGCATACCCGTTTTCGGCAATCTCTGCGTCATAGGAAGCGGCCCACTGGTCGTAGTGCTTGAGGGTCGCTTCCGGTGTTTCAAGGTCATAGGCCTTGTTCAGAAACTTTTCGCTCATGCCGCAAGTTTAGGCCCCGCGGCCGTATTCCGTCTAGGAAAAGTTGCTGAGCCACTCCTGCCAGACGGTCTTGGCGCGGTCGGTATAGGCCTTGTAGCGGTGCTTGCGTCCGCGGCGGCCGCCTTTCAGGCCGTCCACCGGGCGGAACAAGCCAAAGTTCACGTTCATCGGCTGGAAGGTCTTGGCTTCGGCACCGCCGGTGATGTGGTGGATCAGCGCGCCCATAGCGCTGTCCTGCGGCACTTCGGGCAAGTCCCGGCCGAGGATTTCTGCCGCGGCAAGGCGGCCGGCCAGCAGGCCCATGGCGGCGCTTTCGACATAGCCCTCAACGCCGGTGATCTGGCCGGCAAACCGGATGTTAGGCTTGGACTTCAGCCGCATCTGTGCGTCCAGCAGGGTGGGCGAATTGATGAAGGTGTTGCGGTGGATGCCGCCGAGGCGGGCAAAACTGGCGTTCTCCAGTCCCGGGATCATTTTGAACACTTCGGTCTGGGCGCCGTATTTCATCTTGGTCTGGAAGCCGACGATGTTGAACAGCGTCCCCAGTGCGTTGTCGCGGCGCAGCTGCACCACGGCATGGGCTTTAACGTCCGGCTGATGCGGGTTGGTCAGTCCCACCGGCTTCATCGGCCCGTGGCGCAGGGTTTCGCGGCCGCGTTCGGCCATCACCTCGATCGGCAGGCAGCCGTCGAAGTAGCCAGCGGTCTCGCCCTCGTGGAACTCGGTCTTGTCGGCGGCCAGCAGCGCGTCGATGAAGGCTTCGTACTGGTCTTTGTCCATCGGGCAGTTGAGGTAGGCGGTGCGCTCCTCCTCGGTTTCGCCCTTGTCATAGCGCGATTGCATCCAGGCCTTCGACATGTCGATCGACTCGGCATAGACAATCGGCGCGATGGCATCGAAGAAGGCCAGCGCCTCGGCGCCGGTTTCAGCCTGAATCGCCTTGCCCAGCTCCGGCGAGGTCAGCGGGCCGGTGGCAAAGATCCAGTGGCCGTCGGCGGGCAGTTCGGTGATCTCCTCGTAAGAGACCGACACATTCGGATGCGCCTTCAGCTTGGCGGTCACGGTTTCGGCAAAGGGCTCGCGGTCCACGGCCAGGGCGCCGCCGGCGGGCAGGCGGTGCTGATCGGCGGTGGTCATGATCAACCCGTTTGCCTGGCGCATTTCCCAGTGCAGCAGGCCGACCGCGTTCTGCTCATCATCGTCGGAACGGAAGGAGTTGGAACACACCATCTCGCCCAGGTTGCCGGTCTGGTGGGCAAACGTCTCCACCTTGGGGCGCATTTCGTGGATGACCACGGATACGCCCATGTTCGCCGCCTGCCAGGCCGCTTCCGAGCCGGCCATGCCGCCGCCCACGATATGCAGTGTTTGTGCCGAATGATCTGTCATGCCCGCCACATAGGGCAGGGTGAGGGCCTGTGCAACCGGCTTGGGCGCGTGGGGCTGCGGCAGAGCTGCCGGAAACCGCGCACGCGCGACGTCCGGGTGTCAGTTCGTCGGGGGCAGGGTAATTTGGGGCCGCCGCTGCGGGAATGATCGACCGGTGAGAGAGAACCGGTTGGAGGGACCCTTCCGCAGCAGCAGCCCAAATTGTGCAGGCCAGTGACAGTGCGTCGGCCTTGCCCAATCTTTGCCATCTTTCCGCCCGAATTGAAAGGCAGTTGGCTGGCGTCTTAGGGAAACAATAGGTTTCGATTGGTAAACAAAGCCTAAAGCTCTCCGAAAATTTTCCGAAAAACTTATTCCTGCCAATCAGGCGCGCGTTTTTCGATAAAGGCGGCCATGCCTTCGATGGTGTCGCGGTACATCAGGTTCTCGACGATCACCCCGCTAGTATAGGCATAGGCCTGGTCCAGCGGCATCTGCAGTTGCTCATAAAACGCCTGTTTGCCGATCTTCACCGCCGCGCCCAATTTCGCAGCGATGGTTTCTGCCAGCTTGGCGGTTTCCGCCTCCAGCTCAGCCAAAGGGACGGCACGGTTGGCCAGCCCCAGTTCCACCGCGCGGGCAGCGTCGATGAACTCGCCCGTGGTCAGCAGCTCAAACGCCTGCTTGCGGGGGATGTTGCGCGACAGCGCCACCATCGGGGTGGAGCAGAAGAGGCCGATGTTCACCCCGTTGACACCAAACCTGGTGCCCTCCGCCGCTACCGCCAGATCGCAGGAGGCAACCAGCTGGCAGCCCGCCGCCGTGGCGATGCCATGGACCTGGGCGATTACCGGCTGGGGCAGGGACTGCAGCCCCATCATCACGCTGGTGCAGCGGGCAAACAGATCCTGGAAATAGGCCTTGCCGCCATCTTCGCCCGCACGGCCTGCGGTCATCTGCTTGATATCATGGCCTGCGCAAAAACCTTTGCCCGCGCCGGACAGGATCACCACCTTGATGCTGCTGTCTTCGCGCAAGGCATCTATCTGTTCCTGCAGCGCCGCCAGCATCTCGTCCGACAGGGCGTTGAGCTTCTCCGGCGTGTTCATCGTCAGCCGGGCAATATTCCCTGTGTCGCAACGTTCCAGAATTGCCATCTTGCTCTCCTCCCAAAGCTTGCGGCAACTCTAGTCAGCGCGAAGGGAAAGGAAAAGCATGGCACTGGCATTTGATGTCGCAGGTCTGACGGACTACCTGCATGAGATCTTTCCGCAGGTGAAAGACGACTTTTCCATCGACGCGATGGATGAACACGGTCTGCGGATGCGCCTGCTGACGGCGGAGCGGCACCTGCGGCCCGGCGGCACCGTGTCGGGCCCGTCGATGTTTGCGCTGGCCGATTGCGCGATCTATGCGCTGATCCTGTCGCGGCTGGGTCGCGAGGCGCTGGCGGTGACCACCAATTGCTCTTTGGATTTCATGCGTAAACCCGTGGCAGGTGCCGATGTGATCGCAGAGGCACGGTTGCTGAAGCTGGGCCGGGTTCTGGCGGTGGCGGATGTGCTGATGTACTCCGAAGGCATGGAGGAGCCGGTCGCCCGCGCCTCCATGACCTATTCGATCCCGCCCAAGCGTTAAAGCGCGGTGGCCAGCGGCTGGCCGACTTTGACCAGCGTTTCCCGGCCTTTAGCGCTGTTGGCTGCCAGGTCATCCGCAAACCGGACTTTGCCCGGCTCGAATACCACCACCACGGTGGAGCCGCCGAACTTGAAGTAACCCTTCTCGTCCATCTTCTGCACCGCGCCTGTCGTACGGGTGTTGACGATGGAGCCGACGCCAAAGGCGCCCACCTCGACAAAGCAGTAGCTGCCGAATGTGCCGGTCTCAACCAGCGTCCAGGTCCGCTTGTTCTCGCCGAACACATCCGGCCCGGCCCCCAGCGCAATCGGGTTCACCGAATGCAGCGCGCCGGGGATGTCTTCTGCCGCAGTGATCCGGCCAGCGGCGGGGAAGTGATAGCGGTGATAGTCCGCCGGGCACAGCCGCACGATGGCCAGCGTGCCGCCGATGAAACGCTCGGCAATACCGGGCAGCATGGTGCGGACCGACATCGGGAAGCCTTTTACCGGAACAAAGACGTCCTCCGACAGTTCCGGGAACACCAGCACCCGGCCGTCGGCGGGGGAGACGATGTCCTTCGGGTCATCGCTGAAGGGCCGGGCTTCGGGTTTCAGGTGGCGCACGAAGAAGTCGTTGAAACAGCCGTAGCTATCCGTAGGGGCCGTGGCCTCCGACATATCGATCGACAGATCCTCGACCACCTTGGCAATCTTGCCCCTGGAGAACCGAGAATCGAACCAGGCGCCCATCAGCCGGCTGATAAGGGCGGAGCGGAACAGCAGTTTCTCCACCGGTCTGGCGCTGGCGTTCTGATAGGCCCAGCGGATCCATTTCTCGCCCAGCACAACCTCTTCAAAGGTCTCGCCGGTCTCGCGGTCAACAACAAGGATGGGGTCGCGCTGCATTTGGCCTGCCACGTGTGATTAAGCTCTCGCCGCGCCTAGCAAAGACTGGCAGTCAGGCCAAGGGGGATCGGCGCGCAACGTTAGGGCCGGGGCCGTCCCCTCGGCCGGATCAATAAATTAAGCGTTCGCCCGGGTGGGCGCGGAACGCGCCCGCCGTGGGGCGGGCGGACGCGTGCCTGCCGCTGGCGCGACAGGCGAATTGAATGGAACGGGCTTAGTTCAGGTTTCATTCATGCTTGCGTCGAGGATGCTGAACGCGATCACCCGGCTCAGCCGCTGACATGAAAAAGGGGGCCGGAGCCCCCTCATGCCTCCCGCTTACGGGAACAGCTTCTTCACGTAGTTCGGCAAGGCAAATGCGGCCTTGTGAACCTCCGGATTGTAGTACCCGGTGTCGATCCCGGCGGCGGCAAAGCGTGCCTCCAGATCTTCAAGGCTCACATTGCGGGCCTTGTCCGAGTGGCTGCCCCAACCGAACGCCATCGGCCCGCCGGCATAGGTCGGCACGGTTGCCAGATAGCACGACGCATCGGCAAACAGCGCCTGGAACGCCCGCAGGGTGCCGGTCAGCTCATCGCCCTGCATGAACGGCACACCGTTCTGGGTGACGATGATGCCGTCCTCGGTCAGCGACCGCGCGGCATGGCCATAGAAAGTGTCGGTGAACAGCACTTCGCCCGGCCCGATCGGGTCGGTCGAATCGACGATGATCACGTCGAACTTTTCGGTGTTCTCTTTCATGAAGAGCGCACCGTCGTTGATCACAAGGTTGAGGCGCGGATCGTCAAAGGCGCCGTCGCTCAGCATCGGCAGATACTCTTTCGAGAAATCCACCACGCCGCCGTCGATCTCCACCATGGTGACATGCTCGACCGAGGTGTGGCGCAGCGCCTCGCGGGCCATGCCGCCGTCGCCGCCGCCGATGATCAGCACGCGCTTTGCGTTGCCATGCGCCAGGATCGGCACATGGGTCAGCATCTCGTGATAGATGAAGTTGTCGCCTTCGGTGGTCTGCACCACGTCGTCCAGCGTCAGAATGCGGCCGAATTGGCCGTTCTGGAACACTTTCAGGCGCTGGTGCTCGGTGTTGCTGTCATAGAGCATCTCGTCCACGCGCAGACGCTGGGCGTAATGCGCGTGCAGGCTCTCGGTGACCCACTCCTTCTTGACGGCATCGCTCATGCTGCCACCTCTTTGGCGATCAGCTCCTCCCCGCGCAGCAGTTCGCGCACTTCCACCATATCGGTGTTGAACGCCTCTTTCAGCACGCCGACGGCTTTCCACGGCTCTGCATCGCCGCACATGAACACGTCAAAGGCGCCATAGCCGATTTCCGGCCAGGTGTGCACAGAGATGTGGCTTTCAGCCAGAACGGCCACGCCGGACACGCCCTGGGGTGAGAATTTGTGGGTGTGGATGTGCAGCAGGGTGGCGCCGCAGACCTCAACACATTTGCGGAAGGCGTTCTGGATGCGCTCTTCGCAGTCCAGGCCGGTGCCCTTCATCACTTCGATGATCAGATGCGTGCCGGCAAACACCTTGCCATCCTTGCGGATGAAATGGTCTTCGCGATCGGAATCAACAACAGCATCAAGATTCGCGGCAGTTACACCGCGGGCGGTATCTTCCTCATGGGCGCCTGTCTCCAGACCGATCCCCAGTTGGAAGAGGTTGGCGTCTTTCATGGCGCTCCCCTTCGTTCCAGCAGATGACAATCCAGACGGCCCTTAGCGCCCCCCCGGATAAGGGTCCGGGGTTGGGATCGGTGCCGAAAGTGAGGGGGCATGTAGGACCCATGAAAGATTCGTTCAACCTTTAATTTCCGCATGGCTGGTAACGCATGGGCGGGGGGGGTCCGCCTGGCGGCGGCAGGTGAAAGAAAACGGGCGCAAAAAAAAAGGCCGGGGCGAACCCCGGCCGTCAGGTTGTTCTATTGCCCAGGGGATCATGGGCGCCAGAACGGAAGAGTCGCTTCATAATGGGCGTCGGCGCGGGACACGCCGATGTCCTTCAGCTGCGCGTCGCTCAGGTGTTTCAGCTGGCACCGGGTTCGGTGGCGCAGGCTCCACTTGGTCACCAGCACGGCAAACAGGACGGCCCACTGCGCCAGCACCGGCAGGGCCGGGCGGCTGTTCAGAAAGGACATATTCGATTGTGCCATTTGCGTGTGCTGTGCCATGGGAGGCTTCCTTCGTATTGTGTTGATACAATCCTGTTGATTTGTCGTGGTGTTCTGATACAAAGGGGTAGGCGTATTGTCCAAGGATGGATTGTAATGGGTACAATTTGGCCGCAGAGCCTGGGAGAGGCCAAGGGACCGAAGTACAAAAAGGTGGCAGACACGATTCGGTCCGCCATTGACGCCGGCAGTTTGAAAATCGGTACAAAGCTACCACCGGTGCGCGATCTCGCGTATCAGTTGAGCATCACGCCCGGCACCGTTGCCCGGGCTTACAGCATCCTGACAGATGAGGGCGTGCTGGAGGCCGAGGTCGGGCGCGGCACCTTTGTAGCCGAAAAAAAGAAACCGGTGCCGGATGACGTATGGTCGCGGCAGTTGCATTTGGCTGAGGCGCGCGATCCCGGCCATGTCAGCCTGTTCAGCCCGCGGATTGCCGATATGGGGCAGGTGGCCGCGGTGCGCGAGGCGCTGCACAAGGTGGCCGAAGGCGACGCGCGCAAATTCCTGAATTATCCGACCCGCGACGCCTATCTGCCGGTGCGCCAGGCGGCTGCCGCCTGGGTGGCGCAGTCTCCGGTCGGCACCGTCACCGAAAATGACATTGTACTAACACACGGCGGCCAGAACGGGCTGATGGTGGTGCTGCAGGCGATCCTGCAGGGGCCGCAGCCGGTGATCATGGTCGAGGACCTGACCTATGCGGGGTTCCGCCGCGCGGCGGAGCTGCTGCGGGCGCAGGTGGTCGAAGTAGCCATGGACGAACATGGCATCCGCCCGGATTCGATGGAACTGGCCATCCGCAAGACCGGCGCCACGGTCCTGTGCACCAGCCCCGAGGTGCATAATCCCACCGGGCTTTACACGCCCTTGGAACGGCGCAAGGAAATCATCCGGATTGCCCGCCGCCACGGGGTGCAGATCGTTGAGGACGACTGCTACCGCCTGGGCGAGTCCCGCGCGCCCAGCTACCGGGCGCTGGCGCCGGAACTCGCTTGGCATGTGTCCTCGATCTCCAAGATCCTGACGCCCGCGTTGCGCGTCGGCTTTGCGCTGGCGCCGGAGGGGCGGGCGGCGGATCTGCGGCGGGTGGCGGAATACGGCTATTTCGGGCTGTCGCAGCCGCTGGCCGATCTGGTCCGCATCCTGCTGACGGACCCGCGGCTGCCCGGGCTGGTGGAGAATGTGCGCGCCGAGATGGCCCGCTATGTGCGGGTCGCGGTCAACGCGCTTGGCGGCTTTGACCTCACCTGGAACCCGGATGTGCCGTTCCTGTGGCTGCGTCTGCCGTCGGGCTGGCGGGCGGCGGCCTTTACCCGCGCGGCAGAGGCCAACGGAGTGCAGATCCGGTCCGCCGATGAATTTGCTCTGCGCGACGGCCGCGCTCCGCATGCGGTGCGCATTGCCATCAATGCCCATGTGCCGCTGAAGCAGTTCGAGGAGGCGATGCTGCGGCTGCGCGCCCTGCTGGACAACCCGCCGGAGCAGATCAGCGTCTGAAATCGTGGGGTAAAATAATACCTATTTTGTAAAGTGTTGTAATACAACTATTTATTCTTGTTTACCCCTGTTGACGCGGCAGTCTGATCCCCGTAAACCCCGTCCATCGCATTCAGGCGGACCCGTTCCGGGATTCTGCCTTCACGACAAACAGGATTGACCTGCCATGAAAACCTTCTCTGCTACTCCGGCAGATATCGAGAAGAAGTGGATCCTGATCGACGCCGAGGGCGTTGTTCTGGGCCGTCTTGCATCGATCGTTGCCATGCGCCTGCGTGGCAAGCACAAAGCCTCGTTCACTCCGCATATGGACATGGGCGACAACGTCATCATCATCAACGCCGACAAGGTGCAGATGACCGGCAAAAAGCGTGACGAAAAATTCTACTGGCACACCGGCCATCCGGGCGGCATCAAGTCGCGCACCAAACAGGAAATCCTGGAAGGTGCACACCCGGAGCGCGTCGTGTTCCAGGCCGTCAAGCGCATGCTGCCGGGCAACCGCCTGGCGCGCCAGCAGATGACCAACCTGCGTATCTATGCCGGTGCCGAGCACCCGCATGAAGCCCAGGCCCCCGAAGTTCTGGATGTCAAATCCATGAACAAGAAAAACACCCGGAGCTGATATCGATGGCTGATCAGATCAACACTCTCGAAGAGCTCGCAGCTGCAACCGGTGTGGAAGCAGCGGCTGAGGAAACCATCGCGCGTGAGCCGGTTCGTGACGAACTGGGCCGCTCCTATGCCACCGGCAAGCGTAAAGACGCTGTTGCCCGTGTCTGGATCAAGCCGGGCTCCGGCAAGGTCGAGGTGAACGGCAAGGAAATCAACAAGTACTTCGCCCGTCCGGTGCTGCAGATGATCCTGCGCCAGCCGTTCCAGGTTGCCGGCGTCGAAGGCGAGTTTGACGTCTATGCCACCGTCAAGGGCGGCGGCCTGTCCGGTCAGGCCGGTGCGGTCAAGCACGGCATCTCCAAAGCGCTGCAGCTCTATGATCCCGCGCTGCGCGGCGCTCTGAAAGCTGCTGGCTTCCTGACCCGCGACAGCCGCGTTGTGGAACGTAAGAAATACGGTAAGGCCAAAGCCCGCCGTTCGTTCCAGTTCTCCAAGCGCTGATTTTCGCTTCACGTTTTTTGGAAGGGGCTGCCTTTTGGCGGCCCCTTTTTCTATGCAGTATTCCCGCTCGATTTTAGGCGCATCTTAAGTTCTGCCCGTCAATTTCCACGCATGTGCCGCTGGCGCGGCGCCTGATAAATTTGACAGAAGTTATGGGATTGAAGGAACGGCACGATTTTACAAGCTGCCCCTTGTGCGAAGCGACTGAGTTTTCGGAAATTTACCGCGGCGATTGCTCCAGAGAGACGAAATACAACCCTGTTTTCAAGCCCGAAATCATTTGGAACAAATGCGCGCCTTGCTCCCATGTTTTCACAAACGGCTATTTCACGAATGAGGTGTTTGACGTCCTGTTTGCACAGACGACGCCAAACAAGACCGTAGGCCATGAAATGGAAAAGAACCGCCATGTGTCGGCTAAGATGGTGGAGAAGGTTCTGCCCTATGCCTCCAGCGGCCCTTGGCTGGACATCGGCTTTGGCAATGCTTCGCTGCTGTTCACTGCCCGCGAATTCGGCTTTGAACCCATTGGAGTCGACCTCCGCAAGCCGAATGTTGACGCGCTTTTGCAGATCGGGATCGAGGCGTATTGCGAGGACATTCAGCAGCTGGATCTCGGAAGGCAATGCTCTGTCGTCAGCATGATGGACGTGCTGGAGCATGTGCCTTTCCCAAAACCGTTCCTGAAGGCGGCGGTGGATCTTCTGGAGCCGGGCGGGCCGCTGCTGATTTCGATTCCGAATTCCGAGAGTTTCTGCTGGGATTACGCGACCGGTATGAAGCAAAACCCGTATTGGAGTGAGATGGAGCATTTCCATAACTTTTCACGCCACCGTCTGTATTCCTTGCTGAGGGAGGTCGGAATGGAACCGGTCCGCTTCGGCATCAGCGAAAGATACAGGATGTGTATGGAAGTTGTCGCACTGAAGCGCTGATTCATCATCGGAATGGGTACGGAAGGGCGCGCGGCTGAGCAGCCCTTCCTCTGCGCCGCTCCTCTTTTACGGGACGCTTTCAGGTTTTTTTTAGAAAGTTTTTCTACTTTGTTCCCGAATTCGAGTGACCATATAGCGAAGGCAGGACAGAGCATGGCAACACCGGGAAACTTCAAGACTGCCCCAATCGGCAATGGGCAGCTGGAAATCGGCCGTTTCACCCACGGCTATGAGGATCTGGACATCCAGGAGCAGGGCGGCGGGGCCAATGTGTCGATCGGCTCGTATTGCTCCATTGGCAGGGGGGTGCGGATCCTGCTGGATGCCTCGCCGATGCTGGACCGGATCACTGCTTTTCCCTTTGGTGAGGTTTTCACCGAAGAACTGGGCGGCGCCGGGGTTCACGTCCCGCGGCACGGGGGCGGCGATGTTGTCATCGGCAATGACGTCTGGATTGGTACCAATACCACTGTGCTCGCCGGCGTGACCATCGGCAACGGGGCTGTGATCAGCCCGAACGCCACTGTCGCCAGTGATGTGGGCCCTTACGAGGTTTGGGCGGGCAACCCTGCGCAGCTGGTGCGCAAACGGTTCGACGACGCGGTCTGCGGCAAGCTGCAGGAACTGCGCTGGTGGGACTTGCCGCTGCCGCTGATCCAGGAAATGGCGCCGTTGCTGACAGCCCAGCCAACGGTTGAGCTGATCGAAGGTCTGCAGGGCATCGTTTCCGATCTGGTGACCTTCACCGACCAGGGCGCAGGCGAAAGCGCGGCCTGAGGCGGGGCAGGGTTTGCGCCCAAGGCAAACTGCGGTGATTTCCGGCCCGGGACCCGGTCAGGTTCCAGGGGCGTTAACTTTTGCGCAAAACTGTCGTAACATCGGCGGCACTGCTTCCTGATGGGGGAAAGCTGCCATGCCGCAAACCATTTACGAGAAATACGGCGGGTTCAGTGCCATCAGCCGCGTCGTGATGACATTCTACGAGATGGCGCTCGACTCCGATCAGATCGGCGATTACTTCGCCGACGTTGATATGGCGCGGCTGATTGATCACCAGACCAAGTTCATCTCCTCGCTCTTGGGCGGCCCGGCCTCCTTCAGCGACGAGCGGCTGGAGGCGGTGCACAGGGCCCTCGGCATCACCCACGAGGACTTCGACGAAATGGCTGCCCTGCTCAAGGAGGCGCTGGAGCAGCATGGCCTCGCTGAGCCGGATGTGCGCACGACGCTGGCCGCGATTGAGGCCAAGCGCAACATCATCGTCACCCGGAACGCAGCATGAGCATTGCCGCCATCAATGAGCAGCTGCTGCGCGCAATTGGCGTCGGGGTGGCGGTGGTGCGGTCCTCGGACCTTGGGTTTGTCTTTCACAATCAGCCGTTTGCGGAATGGTTCGGCACTCCGGGACCGGAGGCGTCGCTGACCGACGCGATTGAGGGGCTGAACCGCGAGGATCTGGGTCCGCTGTGCGAGGAGGGGCTGCGCTATTCGGCGGAGCTGAAGATCAAGCGCAAGCGCCGCACGCTGGTGTTCGCCATCAACATCTCGCAAGCCAGCCATCTGGATGAGCCGCTTTTGGTGGTGGAATGCCAGAACATCACCCGCATCCGCGAGCTGGAAAGCATGATCGACAGCTATTCCGCCATGGTCGAGCGTAACACCCGCGAGCTGGAGCGCGAGAAGGAGCGGGTGGAGCGGCTCCTGCTGAACCTGATGCCGCGCCAGGTCTACGAGGAGTTCAAGACCTTCGGCGTCGTCACCCCGCAGCTTTACCCGCAGGTATCGGTGGTGATGCTGGATTTTGTCAACTTCACCGATTTCGCCTCCCGCACCGATCCGACGGTAACGCTGGGGGAGCTGAACGACATATTCACCGCCTTCGACCGCATCGTCGAGCAATACGGCTGCGAGCGGATCAAGACCATTGGCGACGCATACCTGGCGGTGGCCGGAATGCCGGAACCGATGCCGGAGCATGCCACCGCCGTGGCCCATTGCGCCACCCGCTTCC